>JBKHFO010000056.1:0-17397 GCA_046540175.1 Candidatus Hydrogenedentota bacterium | reverse complement strand
CACGGCGCTGCGAATCCATGGTAGAGTGCTGCCCTAAAGGCCGTGTGAGCGCGTCTGTCGATGCGCCCCATCGCCTCACACGGGTGGGAATTCAAGAAGGGGGATACTGGGCCGCCGGCGCGGCGGTTTTGCGCAAGACCCCACAAACGCGAGAGGAGTTACCGCCATGCAGTACGGAATGAATTTGCTGTTGTGGACCGACACGCTGAGCGAGGATACGCTGCCTTTGCTGGAGAAACTTAAGGAGATCGGCTACGATGCGGTCGAACTACCCATGTTCGACGTTAATCCCGGCAATTATGAGCCTTGGAAGGATCGGCTCGATAGCTTGGGACTGAAGCGCACCGGCGTAACGGTCCGCGGCGAAGGGTCGAATCCGATGAGCAGCGATCCCAGTGAGCGCAAGCAAGGCGTCGCGGACAATACGGCGGCGGTGGAATGCTGTCAGGCGGCGGGGGCGGAGATGCTGGTGGGGCCTTTCCACTCGGGGCTGGGCGTCTTCAGCGGCCAAGCGCCGGCGGAGGACGAATGGAAACGGGCGGTTGAAAGCATGCAAGAAGTGGCCGAGCACGCCGAGAAGTGCGGGGTGACGCTGGCCCTTGAGTACCTGAACCGATTCGAATGCTATCTGCTCAACACCGCCGCCGACACGGCCCGCTTTTGCAAAGATGTGAATCATCCCCGCTGCAAGGCGATGTACGACACCTTCCACAGCCACATTGAGGAAAAGAACGTGACGGACGCCGTCAAGGCGTTGAAGGGCCAACTCGCGCACGTCCACATCTCGGAGAATGATCGCAGCACCCCGGGTAAGGGGAATGTGCATTGGGACGAGACCTTCGACGCCCTCAAGGCGGTGGGATACGACGGCATGATGACGGTGGAAGCCTTTGGCGTGAAGCTGGAGAAGCTAATTCCGGCCACCAAGATCTGGCGGCGGATGTACGAGACGGAAGAGCAACTGGCGCGTGATGCGCTCGCGTTCATGAAAGGCGAAGTAGCCAAGCGCTGGTGACGGGGAGGACTTCCCCCGCGCCTCTTGCGCCACATAATAAGGGGATGTGATGCCCGGAGGTTTGTTCCGGGGTCACATCCCCTTGGCGTTTTTCTAAGTGGGGGAAGAGCAAGGCTCTACAAGGTCCCGCCGAGTTCAGCCTCCATCTCTTGCCGCAGCCGCTGCACTTCGGTTTCGTAGCGTTGCGTCACTAGACGCTGAAGCGCCTCGCGGTTCAACTCGAGGTCGTCGTGCGCCGTGACGGCTTGGGGATCAAAGACGCTGCCCGCCCCGCTAAGCTGGATGGCGTCTTCGACAAGCCGGTCCTGCACCTCGGCCAACTCACTCTCCACGCTGTTCATCGCCACCCGCGCCTCCCGGGCGATGTCAACGAACTCGTCCGTCACTTCTCCAAACGTCTGAAGGGCTTCGCGCAACTGCTCCGTGGCGCTTGCGTAATCTCCCGTGCCGAGGGACGCCTCGGCTTGCTCTTGGAGGGATTCGCCTTCTTGCAATAACGCAAGCTCGGCCTCCCGGCGATCTTCGCGCGCTTGAATCTCCCGCCGGGCCTGCACCAATTTGTTTTGAGCCTCTTCGCTGCGCGGATCGGCGCCCGCCGCCTCGCTGAAAGCCTCGCGGGCCTCTTCCAGGCGCTCGGCTTCCAACGCCTCTTCGCCCACGTCAATGTAGTACTCGGATATCTTGCGCGCGACTTGACGTTGGTTGGGATCCTCCTCCAAAACCGCCTGGTACTCTTCCATGGCCATCTCGGGACGGCCGGCCTCCAACAAGACATCTCCTGCTTGTTCCCGCACCTGGGGCGTCCGGAGGTCCAATTCCTCCATGCGGGCGAAAGTGTTTTGCACTTCCTGCATATTGCCGCGATAGACGTAAAACTCGATGGCCTGCACCAGATATTGCCGCATGCGGTCGCGGGGGATGTCGGCGGTAGCTGTGCGCTGCGTCAAGATGGTGCGCCACACGTCAGCCACGGCATTCATCGAGCGGTTGGCGTTTTCGGAAAGCGTGTCGCGCGGCACGCCCTCGAAACCGCCGTCCGTGCGGTAGTGATTCTGCAAAGCCACGTCGTTTACTTGCGCCTCCCGGCGTTTTTCGGCGAAGTATGAGCGGGGCTCGACTTCTTGGCGCGATCTGGGGCGAATGGCGGCCTGTGCAATATGGTTGTCGATATCCTCATAATACTGCTCACGCACCGCGGCGCTTGCGCCTTGCAGGGGCGCCGTGGCGCGGGCCACCAGGTTTCCGAGCACGCCGAGACGGTACGCGAGATACGGATCAACGCGGTCGCCCCGGACGGCTTGCAGGAGATACATCTGCGATTCGATGGCGCTCACAGGGCTTTCCCCGGCCTCCGGCGCCAAGTCATAGAGGGCGTCTTCCGGCAGGGAAGCGCCGCCGCGCAGATCCTCTTCGAGGTTCGCCAGCGGGATGGTCCCCTCGCGGGAAAGGATATGGGCCGCGCTGGTCACAATACTCGCAGTGGTTTGCGGTCCCCACGCCAAGGCGGGCGCCGTGGCCACCATCAGGCTGAGGGCCATGGCCATACATACGCGTGTCGTCATTGGCTTCTAACTCCTTACTCTGGCTCTGGCTGCGCTGGCCCGCCTGGCGGCGGCTCCGCTTTGTTTCAACTGTTCGATAAGCGCGTTTACATCGTCTACTTGCGCGCCGGGCGTCTCGGGATCAATTAACTCCACATACCGCTCTAGTTCGCGGATTCCTTCGGAAAAGGCGCGCCGCTGCACCAGCAACAGCCCGTTTTCCAAGCGGGCCGGCGCATATTCCGAATCGATTTGAATCGCCCGGCGAAACAGCTCGCGCGCCTCATCGTATTCTTCTTCGATCATGTGGATTCGCCCTTCCAAGGTGAGCAGGGGCGCAGAGTCACCTAAGGCTTGCAAAGCCTGTTCCACCGCTTCGCGGGCCGCGCTGGTGTCGCCGCGGTCGAGATAAATGTCCGCCGCCTGGGCGGCCGCATGCTGAGCAAAGGGGTGGTCCTCTTCCATGAGCTGCTCAAACGTGTTGAGGGCATCCTGTTGACGGCCTCGGCCGCGCTGGCTCACGGCCTGGAAAAAGCGGGCCACGGGCCGCGCGTCAGCTTGCGCGGTTACGGCTTGTAAATGACTTTGCGCCTCGGCGGCGCGGCCCTCGGCCACCAGCAAGAGTCCCAACTGCGTGCGGACTTCCCGCTCCAATTCCGTGCCCTGGTCAAGCGCGTCTTCCAGATGCTGGATGGCCGCGTCGTGGTTGCCTTGCATGTGCGCGACAAATCCCAGCGCCGCCTCAAGGTCGCCCTCTTGGGGCGCGTCTTCCAGCACCTCGCGAATCGCCTCGGCTGCTTGTTCGTACTGGCCTTGCAACGCCAAGCCGACCCCCATCAAGCCCCGGGAGTGGGGCTCGTCCGCTCCAAGACGGAGTGCTTGCTCCATGGCCTCCAATTGGCCGGCGCTATCGCCATCCGCGCCGCGGGCAAGCGCAAGCAAATACCAAGCCTCCCCGTCTTCGGGATGATGCTCTACATGCCGTTCCAACACCGCGATCTCTCGGGACGAGTTCGAGGGATCGTCCAGCCCGCGCAGCGCCAGCAAGGCCAGCTTACCCGCTTGCTCTTCGCGTGGATTCAATTCTTGCACTTGTTCGAACGAATCAGCCGCGCTCGCGTACTGCCGGGTGCGCCACTGGACTTCTCCAAGAGCAAGCCACCCTCGCGCGCTCTCCGCGTTGTTGTCTACATACTCTTCCAATATCCGGTTCGCTTCGCTGACGCGGCCTTGTTCCACCAGGCCGGTGGCCTGCGTCACGGGATCGCGAAAGACCACGTAGGCTCCGTACGCCGCGCCGCCCAACACCACGATGGCGATCAAGGCGGCCGCGGCGATCCACAGCGGACGGGAAAAGTCGTGCCGGACCGCCGCCGTTAGTTTCTGTCCCGCAATTTGTTGACCCGTCAACAGGTTCGTGCCGCACGCCACACAGACAATGTCTCCCTCTTGGACCGCCGCATTGCACGACGGGCACTGATGTTGGGAACCGCTTGCGGCGGCGCGGCCCCCGCTGGCGCGCCCTTTTTGCAAGTAGTTCCCGCAATGCGGACAGCTGTTCAGTTTGGGATCAGCCAGCCTTCCGCAGAACGGGCATTTAATCGTTTTCGCCACCAGACTCACCTCGCCTTTCCACCCGGCTCTCACCCGCCGGTTGGGGTATATTTACATGTTCCGCACCAACGAAACTACCGAAAACCCTTCCATGCCCCATTCATTCACATTTCCTGTACGAATCCCGCGAGTACGCTTTGGACCGTCTTGACTCTAGATATATTATACACAACCAGGCAGAGATGAGGGCAAAAGAGAGGGCGGTCCCAGTCATCCGATAAGTCAGGGCAATCTATCTTGCTGCCCTTATTGTTAGCGCTTCAAGCAGAACGTTATTCTCACCCAATGGGTAAGGACGCGCCGCCGGCGTCTCGCCGGCATTTATTCGCCGTCTAGAACGCGGCCATACGCTTCTCGCGAGCCCCTAGCTGGCGATGAGGGGAAATCTCGCCCATTGGACCGAACATCGTAGGTTGTAGTAGTATTACGTCTTGTTTGTTGTATGAAGACAGCCGGGCTTCCCGTAGTGGGGCAACCGGCAATAGAAAGAGAGGAATCGTGAGAATGCATACCCGAATTGCTGCTACTGTGTTGAGTTGCATGTTGGCCGTGTTGTTGGCCGCGCCTGCGATGGCGAACCTCTATGAGTACGACGAAGAGGAACTAAAGGAAGAAGGCTGGATTAACCTGTTCGATGGAGAGGATCTCTCGGGATGGGTAAACCCGAACGATCCCGAGGGTGACAAGAACTGGTACGTGGATGAGGATGGGTTCATGACCAATGTCGCGGGTGAGAACAACATCGCCACGGAAAAAGACTGGGAGGATTTCGAGGTAAGGCTGGACTACCGCATTCCCGAAGGAGGCAATAGCGGTGTGTATCTTCGCGGACGGGTGGAGATTCAGATTCTGGACACTACCGATGAAGAGGGGCCGCGCGTGGGCGCCGATGGCGCCATCTACAACCAGCATGCCCCGGAGGTGCTGGCGGCCAATCCGCCAGGCGAGTGGAACAGCCTCTACATCAAATGTGAAGGCGACACAGTCAGCGCTACCCTGAACGATGAAGTCATTCATGACGAGAATGTCGTGACCGGTCCCACGGGCGGCGCGCTGCCAGGCGATTTCGATGAACCGGGACCAATCATGTTGCAGAATTACAGCGACAGCAACGTGTGGTTCCGGAACATCTGGGTGCGGCCTGTTGAAGACGATAACGAAGACGGCTAAACCATATCTTTAAAGCGTCCTTTACGCCGCGCCGGCGGGCTGGGTTCCTTCGCCCGGTCCCCGGCGTGGTCTCTTATGCGTAGGGCATGGCGGGAACCTTGCCGCAAAGGCGGGCGTAGACCGTCAGCGCTCCCCGGTGATGCGCGGTGTGATCGCTGATGCCGGAGACGGCCACGAGTTTCGGAGCCCCCGGCATGATCGGGTCGTCGGCGGGAAAGCATTCGCCCAGGTCTTCCTCGGTCTTGGCCGATACGACATCCTTCGCGTGCGCGAACGCCCGTTCCACCCATGCCCGCGCCTCGGCCAGCGACGCCACGGACTGGGCCTCTTTGGCCTGTTTCTCGAAATCAAGGTCCCATCCCGCTCCAAACGCGCCTTCCATTAACCATTCCACCGTGCGCGCCACATGGGCGACATGACCCTTTACGGTAAACACGCCGGGAACCGGCGCATAATCGGCGTCTTCTTCCGCGAGACACGCGGTGGAGTTGTTGAAAAAGGTCTTCGCCGACTCCAGTTCCATGGCCCATCCAGATTCCGTCATGGTATTTACCCTCCAACGTTTCGCGTCATGGCCCCGGCATTCGGCGGACGCCTTTGCGGGGACCTGTTGGCTAACCGCGTGGTTTCTCGACGCGCTGGTCCATCCGATACACAAACGCGAGGACCTCGGCCACGGCTTGGTAAAGCGCCTCGGGGATCTCGGTATTTAGGTCGAGCTGGGAAAGGACCGCCACAAGGTTCGGGTCGCTATGGATGGGGATGCCGTTTTCTCGCGCCACTTCAAGGATGCGATCAGCCAGGAATCCGGTCCCTTTAGCCGCCACATGGGGGGCGGCTTCGCGGTCGGCCGTGTACCGAAGTACGACCGCGCGGCGGCGCAATGCCTCAGGGTTGTGTTGGGGGGGATCTGTCATGCCCGCAGATTTATCCTCGAGAATCGCCGCATCAGACCAGCGGCTTCCTTCAGGCGGTCCCCGTCCCATAGGGTCACCTGCACTTCCGCGCCCGCATATCCCGCTTGGGCAAGCTGCTCGACGAGTTCACCCGCGGCGTCCTCGAGCTGTTCCACGAACGCCATCTCGGTTACGCGCAACCAACACGAGCAGTGACCGTTGATGACCGTCATGGTAATCCATAGGGCCCCAAGGTTCACGGTTTCCAGGTCGATGACCACCGTGCTGTTCTTGGCGTCGAATCGAGAGGTTTGGCCTTGACCCTCGCCAAAAAAATGCAGTTGGACGAAACGGAGGGGGGATTCCGCGGCAAAGGGCAGTTCGAGAAACAGGTAAGGCAATTCAAAGGCCCGCAGGTTCTGGGTTTGAATCGCGAGCAATCGGTTCAGAAGCCGGTCCACGGCCTGTTGAAACTCATTGAGCTGCCCCATGTTCCGGAAATGCCGCGCCACGGCTTCCTCGTTTCGGAGGCGGAGCAGCTCGCCCTGAATGTCCTCCCGCAGGGCGGTAAGCAAGCGATCGATGCGGCCGCTGTCAATCGCGGAGGCCAATCGCGCTTCCATCGAGCGGCCCGCGGTCCGGGCGATGCGTTGAAAGGCTGTCCGCATGCGCAAGGGGTCGGCGATGGTAATGGACGCTATCAGCGCGGTAATGCCTTCGGCGCGCGCCGCGTCGATCACGCCGGCGGATTGGGCCTGCCGAATTAGGGCGCCGAGCCGTTGCAGGTCAGGGCCCATGGTCCCGCGGTTCAGAAACAGGAGGAGCAGCTGTTCCAACGGAGCTTGTCTGGGGGGCAGAAACGCGGGGGGAAGCTGCCGGGCGTTTTCGGCTGCGTCCAACGCGTTAAGCGATTCGAGCGCGGCCGTGAGCACGCTCCAGATCCCGCCTTGCGCGGGCGCTTGGGGCGTGGAGGGCTGGGGCGCCTGCGGCGTGACGCGAAGGTGTGGTGGGCCTTGCCGGCCTTCGACAAGTTCCACTTCCACCTGCTGACCCGGCTCCAGCCCCGCCACGGGTTCAATGGGCAGGTTCTGGTTGCCCACTTGTACGCTCATGTTGCCGCCCACGCCTTGAACGGCCCCCGGATAGGCTTGGCCTGGACGCAGATCAAGGGCTTGCCCCGTCTGTCCCATCATTTGGACCATAATGGGATTGATCCCATGCAGTCCGGCCACCTTACCTTCCTCCTTGTTCCCTCAAGCTTAATATCAGGCGGACTTCGCCCTTGCCAATACCCAGTTCGCTGGCAATTTCCGCGATGCTCATGCCCGCGTCGCTGTATTCATACACGCGCGAGCGCAAGGGACCTTCTCCCCCCTCGCCTGCGGAGGGCTGGTCCAGGGTCTCGGTCCGGCTAGCTGTTCCCACGCTGCTCTCCTGCCCCATGTTAAGCAAGGCGCGAAAGGCTTGGCGGGCCGCTTCCGGATCGCCGGGCTCTGGAACTCCCTGTCCTTCTTCTTTTGCAGCTTTTCCGGACGGTGGTGATTCGCCCGGCTGATTGGCAAAACCCAGCCCAACCCAATAATCAGGGACATCGGCCTGTTCCGGCTCATCCTCATCATCCCGATTATCCGGAGACGCCAGGATGTGAAGCGCCGGCCGTTCCCGGGGCGGGAGCCCTTGCTCACGCGCTTCACTGGAAGCTGTGGCTTCCTCGTTACTTGAACTATCGGCGGCGGCTTCTTCGGACTTTACTGGCGTTTCTTGATCGCTTCCTGATTTGGCGGATGTGCCGGGTTGCGCTCTACGCGAATCCCAAGGCATTCGCCCCCGCGGCGGATCGCCCTCAGGTGGGCCGGTCGGCGTTCCCCTCAAGGGCGGTTCGGCGGTCCTTGACCGTTCATCCGGGGATGGCGTTGATCGGTCCACATAGCGTTCGTGGCGCCTATCGCTTAGCGCCTCCCCGGTCTCATCGCGTTCCTCCCCGGTGCGCGCTTCGAGCGCTTGGGGCTCGCCGTCTTGAGCGTGCGCCTCGCCGTCAGCGCTTTCGGCGGGGGATGACGGCGCCGCCGTTTCGCCCGACAAAGCGGCTCCCAACTCATAGGGTGTCTCGTCCGGCTGCGATTCGGCGCTTGATTCGGATGCGGCGGGGGATGACGGCGCCGGGGGGGTGGCGCCCGCGCCGCCAGCTTGGGAAAACTTCAGGGGACCGGGGCCCCGCTCTTGAGCCGCGCCATGAGAGGCCGCCTCAATGTCTCCATGAAGGGCCGCCAGCTCCTCGCGCACCCGTTGCAGACGGCCTTCCAGTTTTGCGGCTCGCTGTTCCAGTTCATCCGCCCGTTGCCGGGCCGCCCGGTTCTTTTCTTCCATGTGGACGAGCTTCTCTTCGAAGTTCTGGTTGAATTGGCGGGCCAGCGTCTTTTGTTCCTCCAACATGTCGCGCATCGTCTGCAAGAGAATCATCATGTTGGCCAAGTCGCCCGTGTTTTCCCCTTCGCCGTGGGAAGCGGGACGCCGCCGCTGATACACCACAAACAACACCGCGGCGAAGAGTATGCCCGCGACAAGGAGATACGCCGCAACGGTAAGCAACCATTCAAATTGAGACATGACGAGCCTTTCTTGCGCAGGATAACCGCTTCACCTTTGGCCCTATGGGATGCGCGGTGGATGATGTCAGTCAACCGCCTTGGTTTGGAGGGCCGGTGTGCGAATCCTTCACCTTTGTATTTATCCCGCACCATGCCGCGCCCAACGGCATTCCCAAGCCGGGATACTGCCCTTTAAGGTGTGGTAACGGGCGTCATTGTGCCGGTTTTCAGATGGAGATGTCCAGATGCCGTCCGGGATCCGGGGCCGCGCGCCCCAGCATGCCGTCCTCAAACGCTTTTATATCCGGCCGATGGCTACGCGAGCGCCTCTGCTCCCGGCCGGGGCGCTCGGTGGAGTTGGCCAAGCGCTTATCCTTTCCGGAGGGCTCCTCGACCTGGCGTTGCCGTTTGGAGCGCAGCCGTTGTTCTTCCACGCTTTGATGGTGCTGCGCCGCGATGGACGCCCGATCCGCCTGGACCATCCGTTCGGCGGCAAAGGTGCGGGCGATCTCGCTGGGCCATGTAACGGGTTGAGGCATTATTCGTCTCCATGCATTACCCGCCGCAGGTTATTTACCGCCGCGCCGTGGACCTGGCAAATGCGGGATTCCGAGACATTGAGCACAGCGCCAATCTCTTTTAAGGTAAGCTCTTCATAATAATATAAGTTTAACACCTTCTGCTGTTGTTCTGGCAACTTTCGAATGGCGTCAGCGAGGTGTTCTTGCCGCTCCGAGCGTTCCGCCGCGGCGTCCGGACCTATCTCGGTGGCCCCGACTTGCGTCTGCCGCGGCTGGCCCTCTTCGTCGCTCGTGGAAGGCAGATAAGCGTCCAGCGAGACCATTTGCGCCGCGTACAATTGCGCCAAGGTGCGCTCCACTTGCTCTTGCGTAAGGTCAAGGTGCGCCGCTATCTCCGCGGAGGAAGGTTCCCGGCTGTTTGCCTGACGCAGTTTTTCCCGCGCTGTGTTCACCTTGCGGGCTATGGCCCGCAAGGAACGCGGCGCCCAGTCCAGGGCGCGGATCTGGTCGAGGATGGCCCCCCGCACGCGGATGCCGGCATACGTTGAAAAACGGATTTGTTGTCCGGGGTCAAACTTGTCGAGGGCGTCCAACAGCCCAAGCACTCCCCAGCTGACGAGGTCGTCGTAGTCAATGCCGGGCGGGGTATTAATCGCCATGCGCCCGGCGACGTACTTTACAATGTGCATGTACTGCACCGCCAGGGCGTCGCGGGCGTCCAACTCCCCGTCTTGTTTCCATTGGAGCCAAAGATCTTTTTCGGTCACGTCATTCAACGCAAGCTCTCAATACGCTCCCGCTGGCTGATAATTTCCGTGATGCGCAACCCAAAGCGTTCATCCACAACAACCACGTCGCCCCGGGCGATTAGTTTGCCATTCACGAAGAGTTCCACGGGTTCATCAACCGAATGTCCGGTTTCAACAATCGCGCCGGGACCAAGCGAAAGGATGTCTTCCAAAGGCATTTCGACGCTTCCAAGCCGGGCGGTCGCATCCAAGCGAATGTCAAGGATCATCTCCAGGTTCTCAGTGATGTCTCTTTGGCTTTGGTCCCCTGCGCCGGAGTTGTTCGCCATGGCCGCGTCCTTTCCTTCGGCGGTTTCCGTTGTGTTGGCGTCCCCGCCTGACGCCCCTGCGTCCGCCACTGCGCCAAGCAGACTCCCCGAGATGGCGATGAATCCCGCCCCCTCCCGCACGGGTCCCAAGCTGTACCGAAACGCGGCCATCGCGCCCTCCGGGTTCAGCGAGTCCACCAATGCCTGGACTGTTTCCGCATCTATTTCGCCCACCTGAATATCGCTGGGGGCCAGCTCGCGCCCGGTGGCGTTCTTCAAATAGCCTACCCCGCCGCCGAGGCACGATTCAAAGATTTCATGTAAAGCTGCAAGGGCCTCAGGCCCCGGCCCCTCCTCCGTGAAACCCGCTCCGCCCGTGAATCCCGACACCAGGGCGTCTCCATCGGCTTCGCTCAAACCGGTCACCACCAGCCCAAGGTTATCCACGGCGCCATAGACGATGAGCGGGTAGGTTTGCACCATGGCGCCAAACGCCTCGGCCGTCACTTCAGCGGGTTCCTCCACCGACACATCCGCTTCTCCGCCAAAAACAGCGGCGGCTGTGTCAAAAAAGCCTTGAATGAAGCCTGCAGCTACTGGATGAGCTTGCGCTTTATTCATTGATGACGCCTCTCGGTTATGAGATCCGTGATTTGGATGGCGGCGTGCTCACGCCGCCGCCCGGATTTTGCAAGGAAACATCTGTGCCCCTTAAGCTCGACGGGAATGGGGTCGTTCACATCCGTGTCGAGGGTGATGACGTCGCCTACCTGCAACTCGACAACGTCTCCCAAAGACAAGGTGGCGTGACCCAAAATCACATCCAGCGGCGCCCGGACCTGCTTCAGTCTAGACACGATTTGTTTGCGGGTATCCTGGGAAACATCCGCGGCCATCCGGCGTTTGTAATGGGCCTGTTGCGATATCTGATCCAGTATTGGGTTGAGCACGACCAGTGGGATGCATACATTGATCGTTCCCATGACCTCGCCAATGTATACATGGTACCCCACCAAGATCACCATCTCGCTGCCCGCCACGATCTGCATGATAAGCGGATCGCTCTCTTGATTCGTGATGGTAAGGTCGAATTCAATGAGTTGCTGCCACGAGCGTTGCCAGCATTGAAGCATCATTTCGATCACGCGGTGAAGGATCCGGTCCTCAATCTCGGTCAGTTCCCGGGGATTGGTTGAGGAGAGTCCCTTTCCCCCTAGGACCCGGTCCATAATTGGAAAAGCAAGGCCGGCATTTATCTCAATAACCGCGTTCCCCTCCAGGGGGGCCATATCAATGGCGGCCAGGGACGTGGGCCGGCTTACGGATAGGATGAACTCATCGTAGGTGAGTTGATCAATGGAGTTTAGGTCCACTCGGACCACGCTGCGCAAAAAGGAGGGAAGAACGATGTTCAACTCGCGGGCGAACGCGTCGAACAGGGTTTGCAGACCCTTCAATTGCTCTTTCGAGACCCTTTCGGGCCGCCGAAAATCGTAGAAGACTGTTTCACCCGGGGGTTGAAACTGGTCCTGACTTTCCCCGCCCTTGACGTCCACCTCACCGGACGACACGGCGTTCAGGAGTACATCCACTTCATCCTGGCTAAGAATGTCGGCCATGGAACCCTATCCTTTCGATCTACTTCACCCTTCACCCGTAATGGACGTTAGGCGCAAGTATAACATGGCGTAACCCGCGCAACAATAGGCGTCATCGTTTTCCATCGGCGATTAGAGGCATGAGTTGAAGCGAACCCGCCAAGACATGTGCTACACTAAGCCCGCCGGTAGCAACAGACCCAAAATGGGCTTGGCCAAGACCGCAAGGAGATACACGTATGAGCACACTTGATGAGGCGGCGCGCGCGTTTTTCACCGGTAAAGGCATCGCCGTGGCGGGCGTTTCCCGAAAACCTGGCGCGGCTCCCGCGAACGCCATTTACAAACGTCTTCGGAAAGGCGGGTACCCGGTATTCCCAGTTAATCCCAACGCGGAAACCGTGGAAGGGGACCCATGTTATCCCAACTTGGCGGCCCTCGAAGGTCAAGTGGACGCCGCCATCATTGCAACGCGGCCCGAACTCGCGGCGGAACTCGTGGAGCAGTGCGGGACCTTGGGGATCAAGCAGGCATGGGTTCATGGGACCTTTGCAGCCCCGGCCGTCTCCGCCGGCATGGAGGAAGCCGCTCGAAAACACGGTGTCACGCTTATCGCGGGCTCCTGTCCAATGCTTTTTCTCGAACCCGTGGATCCCGCCCACCGCTGCCTGCGCTGGTTTCGCCGAATCACCAAGCGAGAAGCCGAAGTCGTGTTTCCCAAAAGCACTGACTAAAAAAGCATGAAAAGCAACCACGGAACACACGGAAACAGCCACCGGGAACACAGAGCACACGGAAAGAGAACCACGGATGGACGTAAATGAACACAGATTATTGCACAACTAAAATAGATCACATTTACAATTATATACTTGTCTGTTTTCAGTTATTGTTTTTCGTGTGAAGTTGTCTCCATGTACTCTGTGTCCTCGGTGGCTGTTTCCGTGTATTCCGTGGTTGTTCTTTCCGTGGTTTGTCTCACTGGTATTGGGGGCGGGGGATAGTAGATAATGGCGAGAAGCGGGCAGGAGAGTTCGGGCCGGTCCGGATTCTAGGGGAGCCGGACCGGCCCGTCGGGGAACGGAACGCCGCTCAGGAGGCGCGGCTTACCGCGTTGGTAACGAAGCCCATGTACGGATTGACGGGGAACGTCTCCGAGGGATAGCGCTCAAAGGTCACGTGGCCATCCATAAAAAGGACATTGGCGCCGCTGGGCGCGTGGCTGAACTGCTTGGCGTCCACGCTTACCATGTCCCACATCACGGGGAGGTCCGCTTGGCTCACGTTGGCGGCCGCGGGGTTGTTGATGTCCGTGATGAAGAACCGCTCGACCCCTTCGCGCAAGCGCGGGACGGGGACCGTGCCCAGTTCCGGATGTTCGAGCCGGTGGTCACTCACCGGGTCCAAGAACATGGGCTGGACCGCCATGATGACGTCGTCCATGCCGCTTTGGTCTTCGGGGTCGAAGCCGGGCCAGCC
Organism: Candidatus Hydrogenedentota bacterium; assembly: GCA_046540175.1. Taxonomy (GTDB): domain Bacteria; phylum Hydrogenedentota; class Hydrogenedentia; order Hydrogenedentales; family SLHB01; genus SKRY01. The sequence goes on along the minus strand of JBKHFO010000056.1, from coordinate 3,918 downwards.
CAACAAGAAGCGGTTGTCCCGTGGCACGGCGTATCCGGCGTAGGTATAGGACTCGTCGCCGTACAGGCTGAAATCGCCGCAGCCCGTCCTTGGATCCAGGTCCAACCTTCCGTCGTCATTAACCCAGGAAATGGCGCCGCCCGGTTTCAGGACGTCCCCGCTATGCGTGCTTGACGGACACACCAACACGTCAGGCGCCGTCAAGTAATCGGGGTAGATGGACAACCCATCGGGCATCCACGTGTGTTTGCGTTCGAGCGGATCGGGATGGGGATCGCAAAGGCGGACTTTGGGCGGGAAGTAGCCCCGGTGCTCGTTTGCGTAAAGCTGGAACACCAATCCCATCTGTTTCAGGTTGTTGGCGCACGAGCTGCGCCGCGCGGCTTCCCGCACTCTGGCGAGCGCCGGCAACAGGATGGCCGCCAGGATCGCAATGATGGCGATCACCACGAGCAACTCGATCAGCGTAAACCCTCTGTTGATTAGACGCATTCCGGTCCCTTTCCATTCATCTTATCGTTGGGTTGAGGGTAATCCTGTTCAAGGCGCCATAACCTTGTCCTGCCCCGGCGAACCCCCACGCTCGGACTGATCGAGCAGCAGGTAGGCCGCTTTGGCCTTGTTTGCGTCGTCTTCCATTTCCGAAACCAGGTACCGGAAGAGCGAGGGGTCAAAGAACGCGGATGGTTGCGGATCGGTATAGGACAGGCTCACGTCGACCCGTTTGCCTGTGTCTGGGTCCCAATAAAGCATGCGTACCGGAAGCCGGCTTCGCCGCAACGCCCAGATGCGAATGCGGCCCGATTCCTCCTCGCCGGCCATGTCGAACACAAGCAGGTCCTGTGATGGCGTGGACGCTTGCGTCTCCAATACCTCAATATCCGAAAACGAGCCCGGGAGCACATCAAGCAAGGTTTCCAGCGAAAACGCGTCCGCCGTACCCAAGGCGCCGGCAAAATCCCGCACCATATCCCGGGCGTGTTTCACAGAGGGGGAGAGCGGGGCGTCTTCCAACATTACCGAATCCAGAATCCAGCCTTGGCGCCCGAACGCGACTTCATGTCCCGCCCGCATCCGGGTAAGGCCGCCCCGCGCCATCCACAACTCAACATGGACGGGGTCCGCCCCCGCATGTTCCTCGACATAGACATTTGCCTGCAATCCCGACACTGAACCGAATTGGTCCACCACATCGGCCCAAGTGGGGCGGGGAGCGATATTGACCGCCATACTGCCAGCGGCGAACGCCACCACGGCGATAAGAAGGGCGGCGGCGATCCGAAGGGGATGCCACGAGCGCCAGCGCCGAGGCAGGCGGGCGTCGTCATCCGGCGTGAGACGGGCGCGCAAGGCCTCGAACTGAGGCCGGAGCCGCGCCCGCACTTCGGCAGGCGGGGGATCTGTAAAGGCCGATCGCACCATATCGTCCACGCCGGACTCGCGCGAATCCTGGGATGTGTCGCGCTTGCTCATTATGTTGTTTCCTCCAAAGGGTCCAGCAGCTCACGAAGCCGCTGCCGGCCCCGCTCCACATGCTTGCGGGCTGTGGCCCCGCCGCATCCTAAACTGCGCGCAATTTCCTCGTAGGATTGATTTTGGACCAAACGCATAATCACGGCCGCCGCCTGGTTGCGGCTCAGCTTGGCAATGGCGTCAAAAATCGCGGTTTCTTGCTCGGTGGAACTCAGACTATCCGCTGGCGAGGGCGCCGCGGGCAGTGGCCCCGCGAGGCGGCTCCAGACCTGAGCCGCTTTCCGCCGCCGGATTTTCCGCCGAAGTTGGTCACATGCCGCGTTGAGACACATCCGAAGCACCAGCGCCTGGGGATTGGGGTGCGCGCACACGGCATCCCACCGGCGCCAAATTCGGGTCAGTGCATCCTGCAACGCTTCTTCGGCGTCATCGGCGTCCCGGGTGATGCGCCACACGGCGTGCATCATCCGATCCTCCATCGGCCCGATAATGCGTTCGTATGTCTCGCCGGCGTCCGTCGACACCATTTGCCCCCACATGGTTTGGCGGCCTCATGGACCGCGCCGTTAAGTGATTCACCCGTAATAGACGCGCGCCGCCCCGGTTTTGTGTACATGGGGCGGCGCGGTGAAAGGCAGTTGGGGCGACGCTTCAGCGCCGATCCATCCGAACAACGCGCGCAACTCGCTGTATTCGCGCCGTACTTCCATGATGTTGCCTTCTCAGAAATTCGACGGCGGCAATGCGTTCTTCGGGCGTCTTGGCGAGCCAGTAGGCGAGATCGTCCTGGATGGTCGTATCCGAATTCAATTGACGTTTTTTGACGGTTTTCTCTATCATTGTTCCATTTACCACACCGGTATGTCTGCGATCTCTTCTTTCGCGTCTATGGTACCATGCCGCAGTTCAAAACAGCCAATTGACGCACGGGCTTGCGTATAGCTTCCCAAGCACGCTCCGGGTTTTGTATCATGGGATTTTCACTAGGGTAAGTTGCGATCGCGCGCAATGGGAAGCGCGCCAAAATATGGAAAATGCGCAAATGTGTATAAGTCGTATCGCTGTTGTGTGTGCCGCCATAGCGTTGACGTGCGGATTCACCGCACCAGCGCAAGAGCCTGTCCAGTTCAACGGAGACTACCTGAGCCTTGACATGGTTCCCCGGGCGCTGGGCGCCGTCCAGCAGTTCCAATGGACGGGGACCGAGGACAATATGGCCGCCGGGGATGGGCTACTATTGGAAGGCTTTGGCGTGGGCAGCGCCTACATTCCCAACCGCCGTGTGAACCAAGAGCTTGAAACCAGCCGCGGCGCCAGCGGCGCGCCCATATGGCAGTATACCTACGACTGCGAGGGCCCCAATATCGACGGGCTTTCCGTGACCCGCATCGTCGAGCCCATGGCGGACGAGGCGTCCCTCCGGGTTCGCTGGCGCGTGGAGAACCGGGGCGAGGAAACCCAGTGGATGGCCCCTTGGGCGCGCAACGAACTTTTGCCCGGCGGGACCTGGGATGCCGGGAACCGGGTGGACGTGGCCGCCACGGACCGGGGCGTCTTGGGCGCGCGCGAAACGGCCTACTATCCCGCCGCGCGGAACTGGATTGCGGCCACCAACCCGGAAGAAAAGGAAACGGTCTACGGCGTGTTCGACGCGGAAGCCACGCATGGTTTTCAGACGGTGTACGAAAGCCGCCGCGAGATCGTGGGGTTTCAAGCCAACTTCACGCCGCGCATGTTTCAGCCGGGCGAGGTGTGGGAGACCACGTACCGCGTCAATGCCGTCCGGGGCCTTGAGCGCGTCGATTTCGCCACCGACGAATTCGCCGCGCAGATCGACTATAACGACGGCCGGCTTGAAGTGCTCATCGCCGCGGCGCGCTCCCTGCCGCCGCTGATTATCGAAGCCACCGTCCTTGGCGATGGCGAGGACGAGGCCTGGCGGTTGCCGCCGATGCGCTTCCCCACGGCCATTGGGCCGCGCCAGATGGCGCGCATAGGCTACGACTGGGAGGCGCCGGAATCAGGCGCGTACGAACTCATGGCGCGGTTCCGCACGGCGGATGAAGGGTATCCCTTGGGGCGCGACACGAACTCCCCCCACGGCGGCCTCGACACGCAGTTCCATGTAGGGGAACCCTCGCCCACCCCCATGGACGCGTGGACCACGGCGCCCTATGCGCTTGAACGCGGAAGCCGCACGTTGTCCCGGGACTTGGCGGCGGCGGATGAAGCGGCGGTGTGGATCGAATCGCCGCTGGAGAAGATCTTCCAAAGCGATCGCGTGGAATCGACGGGCTCGCGCACTACCGCGGCCGATATCGCCATGGCCCGCAACGAGCGCGAATCCTTTCAAGTGGTGGTCCGGCCGCCGGAAGATAGCTCGTCACGGCGGGTGAACGTCCGCCTTCATGACCTGGTCCACGAGGATGGGGACGCCCGCATCTC
>JBKHFO010000055.1:0-17643 GCA_046540175.1 Candidatus Hydrogenedentota bacterium | reverse complement strand
GCCTGCGCCGCGCTTACCCAGCGCTTCGGGACAGACAACATGAACGAACTCGTGCGGCTGGCGGGCGAGTGGCGCATGGTGCAGAAGGCGCAGCTCCTGCGCGAGCGCATCGCGTATGTAGGAGCAGAGCAGGCCATCTACGAAGCGCTCCTGCGAGCCTGTGGCTACAGCCGCTACAAGCATCAGTTCCGCGTGACCGCCGAGCAACTTCCCTACGAACGGGCCCGCCAACTGGCCAAGCAGGACGCTCATCTTCTCGAGGCGGCCTACCTCCAGCTCACGGGACTCATGCCAGAATCGCTGGACGAGGACGCCGCCGGGTTCGCCCACTTCAGCCGCCTCGAGGCCCTGCGCCAGAAGCATCTCGCGGGACTCCGCTCCATCCCCCTGGAGTGGCCCCGGCTAAACACGCGCCCCATCAATTATCCGGAACGGCGCATGGCGGGGATGGCGCGCTTCGTATCCCGCACGGCCGCCGAGGGATTGCTCCCCACGCTGGACCGGCTCTGGGCCGAGGCCCACTCCCCCACTGCGCGGCGGAAGGCTTTTGAAGCGCTTTTCCCACGCGGGATGGGGTTCTGGGCCACCCATTGCACATGGTCAAGCAAGCCGCTTCCCCGCCCCATCGCGCCTATTGGGAAAGGCCGGGTCCGATCAATGATAGGCAACGTCTTTGTTCCCGCCGCCATCGCGCTCGCACGCGAACGCGGCGAACGCACGCTTGAGGAGAAAGCCCTCGCCTTCTTCGCGCGTATGCCCCAGGAACCCGGCAACCGCGTGGTCACCCGCATGCTTCCGCGCATCTACGGAGAGAACCCCTACCCTAAGCTCGATTTCCGCATGCAACAAGGGCTGTTGCAACTCTTCGGGGACTGGTGCGAATCCAACCCGTCTTGCCGCAATTGTCCCGTGCTGCTGCGCTTGGGGGGGCCGGACGGCCCCGCCCACGGCTATGGCTCATAGATAGCGGCCCTTGGGCTCCTCCCGCAGGGTGCCGCCCACAATGATGGCGCCGGCGACCAACACAAGGTTTTTGATGATGTATTGTCCTTCCAGCGTCAAACCATACGGGATTTCCGTAAACGCCACTTCCGGGAGCAACACCAACGGCGTCATGGTTCCTGGAAGCTGGATGACCAGTAGAATAAGCGCCACGCGGACCAACGGCCGGTAGAGAAAGCACACTCCAATCGCCACTTCCCACCAGCCCAGCACCGGAATGAACACACTAGGCGGTATCAGCCCCCACGTCATCATAGTTATGGTGTTAGCGACCAACTCGTTAGCGGGGCTAATCCCGAAGGGTTTCAACGCGCCAAACCAAATAAACACGACCGCTATGCCAATACGCATGAGGACGACGCCGTACCGATTCATCACATCAACAATACGCTGGTCCGCTCTTACAATAGCTTCCTTTGCGCTCATGGAACTATCCCCCTATCGGTTTGTGTTTTCAACAGAAAGCCCCCCACACACAGATCCCAAGCCCTTTCAGCCGGGTTGGAGGGCATGGTGGAAGAACCCCAATCCCGGGATACTGCCCTTCTCATGCTGACGCAAACACGCCAAACGCTCCCATGATTCCCGGAATGCCAAAGTTTTTGGGCGTGCGGCGCCACACCCCGCTCCTTCCCCCGGTTGGACTGAACGCCGTGGTCTATAAGCAGTTTCTGCCTGCAAGAGGAAAGAGTTGCAGCATTCTGCAGACCGCTTCTTCGAGATGTTTTCAGGCTGTGACACTCTAAGTGGTTGAAAATTCGTTACTTACGCTGCTGCGCACGCAGTCGGCACACAGCTTGCTTCCCATAGGACGGGGAATTTGGCGAGGATTCGAATCCAAGGAACCATCAACGGATGATTAAGGGACTATATGCCGCGGCGTCTGGCATGGTGGGGTTGGAGAAACGCCATGATGTCATCGCCAACAATTTGGCGAACGCTTCAACGGCAGGGTACAAACGCAGCGATGGGGCGTTCCGGGGTTATCTCGAGTCCTACTTCGGCAAACCGGTGAATCCCGCCCTGTTTAACGCTCACCGGGGACCCGGCGGAGGCATGCGGATAGTCGAGACCTTTACCGATTGGACCAATGGCCCGCTCACCACAACGGGCGATTCCTTGAATGTCGCGTTGCAAGGTCCGGGTTTTCTGGTTGTGGATACGCCGGATGGCGAACGGTTCACTCGAAATGGCCAGCTGGCCTTGAACAATCTTGGCCAATTGGTGACGGAAGAGGGACACTTGGTTCTGGGTCAGGGGGGCGGCCCCATTAGCCCCGAGAGCACCGACTTTGAAATCGACCGGGAAGGGGGCGTGAGCGTGGGCGGAGCACCCATCGGCCAGTTGCAAATGGTTGAGTTTGCCGAGCCTGCTCTGCTCGAACGGCAGGGACGCAACCTGTACGCCGCCCCGGAGGAGGCCCTTGAGGAAACGGCGCCCGCCGATAACACCATGATTACGCATCGCGCGCTGGAGCAAGCCAACGTCCAGACGCCCACTGAGATGGTCAACCTTCTCATGGGCATGAGGGCTTACGAAGCCAATCAGCGGGTTATCACAACCCAAGACGAAACCATGAATCAGCTTATTAGCCAAGTAGGGATGCCATCCTAGCGCACGCCTGCTATGGAGTATTACGTGAAATGATGTTAATCCATAAACAAAGAAGTCAGCCAGGGGGAGGAATGCAACTATGATGCGGGGGCTGTTCAGCGCGGCGACGGGGATGATCGCCCAACAACTCAATGTGGACACTATCGCCAACAATCTGGCGAATGTCAATACAACGGGATTCAAGAAAAGCCGCGTCAATTTCCAGGATTTGCTTTACGAAACCCTGAAACCGGCGGGAACCGAGACGGCGGCGGGAGAGACCATCCCGGAAGGCATCCAGATAGGACACGGTGTTCGCCCCGCGTCGATTGCCAAGCTTTTCACCCAAGGTGATTTCATCCAGACGGGGAACGATCTTGATCTCGTAATCGAAGGAGATGGTTTCTTTGAAGTGGAGTTGCCTGATGGAACGGCCGCCTACACCCGGGACGGCTCGTTTCGTATCGATCAGGACGGCCAGGTCGTGACCGTGGATGGGTATCCGTTCCAACCCGGCATCAACATCCCCGAGGACTTCACTCAACTGCAAATTGGTTCTGATGGCGTGGTGTCTGCTCTCGTTCAAGGCGAGGCGCAACCGCAAAACGTGGGAAACATCGAGTTAACGCGTTTCGTGAATCCCGCTGGCTTGGACGCAGGCCGAGGCCGCAACCTGCTGACGGAAACGGGGGCTTCGGGTCCTCCTGTTATCGGCCAGCCGGGGCTTGACGGACTAGGCACCCTGGAACAGGGTTTTTTGGAAAACTCCAATGTTCAGGTGGTAGACGAAATCATTCGGCTGATTACGGCGCAACGCGCGTACGAGGCCAATTCCTCCGTTATTCAGTCCAGTGACGACATGTTGCAGGTCGCGAACAACATCAAGCGATAAGCTGAGGCGCTTTGGAAATGCATTTCTCGCCAAAGGTTAAACAATCGGTGCTTATTTTTTTGTGGGCGGGGCTTCTTTGCGGGATGCATGCCGGCGCAGAGCCGGTGTTCATCGAACTGCGCGAGGAAGCTTACGCCAGCGGGAATTCCGTGCGCTTAGGGGACATCGCCGGCTTCTCGGGCAATACGATTCCGCGCCTTGGAGACATGGAAATCGCCTCTGCCCCATCTCCCGGAGACACGAAACGAATGGACAGCGCCCTCATTGAAGCGCGTCTACGCAACGCGGGCCTGGAACGGGATGATTTCGAGCTTGGGGGCGCGAGCATCGTCCGGATCACTGCCATGCATTTGGAGGTTAGCTCGAGAATGATACGCGATGACCTCCATACCTTCATTGAGAACTCCATGCCGTGGGACAAGGAGGAGGCCACCATCGATGTGGATGCGCCTTCCCGCGATTACGCGGTGCGCAACGGAGATATTCAGATTGAATGGTCCGTGAGCCCGCAATACGATTACGTGGGACGGGGCTCGTTTCGCGGCGAGATCCTCGTGGACGGCAAACAGGAACAGACGGTGGTGGTGCGCGCCGAGGTCGAGAGCTACGCAGAAGTCGTGGTGGCGAATACGGACATCTCCAGGGGCGACACCATTAGACAGGGCGATATCGGCCTTCAGCGCCATCCCAGAACCTCGCTCGGCGGCGATTTCTTCGAAGACCCTGAGGCCGTGGTGGGGCAAGCGGCGCGCTCCACGCTCCGGCGGGGTAATGTGATTACCTCACGCCAAGTGCAAGCCCGCCAAGTCGTGCGGCGCAACCGGATGGTTCAAGTGGAAACGCGGGCGGGCAGTCTCGTAGTGCGAGGAATGGGCCTGGCCAAGGAGCACGGCCGCGTGGGCGATCGCATCACTTTGGAGAACCCGGCTTCCGGAGAAGAGTTCACGGGGATCGTCGGAGAAGACGGCACAGTATTAGTACAGTAAAACTACATCAAGCGGTTTCACAGGAGGAAAAGAAGATGCGTATAGCCGCTGTGGCGCTTATGGCGGGGAGTATTGCATGGACCGCCGCGGCCGGTTCGCTATTCAATGCGGCCGTGCAGGAACGAGGAACGTTGATCTCCCAACACCAAGAGCGCTTCGAAGAAGGCGACATCATCATGGTGTTGGTGGAGGAATCGTTGACAGCCGAGACCGAGGCCAACACGGACACCCAACGGCGCGGCGGCGTGGAGTCGGAGGCGCGCGAGGCGCAGAACCAGTTTCTACTCGCGGATCGGCCGGACGGCTTTGGCATTATGCAACCCGGCCAGCTCCCAAACTGGAGTATCGAAGTGGACAATGAACACCGCGCCAGCGGCGCCACGGAGCGCGCGAATACGCTGCGAACCACTATTAGTTGCGTGGTGAAAGAGATTTCGGACAACGGCAACATCCTGATCGAGGGCAGCAAGAAGATCCGCATCAACCGCGAGGACACCGAACTCACATTGAATGGCATGGTCCGTCCCCGGGACGTAACCACGCGCAACACGGTGAACTCCACCGAGGTGGCCAATGTGGACCTCGACCTGAAAGGGGAAGGTCCCCTATGGAACAACCAGCGGCGCGGCCTTCTGACCCGGTTCTTGGACTGGTTCTCGCCTTTCTAGACGCAGCAGTGCGTAAAGGAGTTTCGATAATGCAATCCGGAATCCACTATCGCGAAGCGGCTGTTCTAACGCTTTTCGTGGGCCTGTTGAGCCTGATGTCCCCGGCTCACGCCGCCCGGCTTGGCGATGTCTGCGAGATTCAGGGAGCGCAGGGCAACCACCTCCGCGGAATCGGCATCGTCGTTGGGCTGGACGGGACCGGCGACAGCAGCGAGGCAGCCGTCGTCGCCCAGCAACGGATGCTGGACCGCATGGAAATTGGAGTGGACTCCTTGGGAGACCTGAGTTCCGACAACTCTGCTATAGTGATGGTTACCTCGGAAGTGCCCGCCTTCGGAAAAGCCGGTACGCGCGTGGATGCGCAAGTCAGCTCGCTGTATGACGCGGAAAGCCTCGAAGGGGGACTCCTCCTGGAAACGCTTCTCTATGGGATCGACAACAACGTCTACGCGGTCGCCCAAGGCCCCGTCTCGGTGGGCGGGTTCGAGGCGGAAGGCGACGGCGCCGGCGTCCAGCAAAACCATGTCACGGCGGGCCGGACGCCCATGGGGGCGACTATCGAGCGTGAGATTCCAACGAACATCACCGATGGCGAACGGATTACCTTGTTGCTCAAGCAACCCAACTTCCGGACCGCTAACAACATCCAGCAGGCCATCAACAATGAAATTGCGCCTCAATCCGCCGTTGCGTACGGCGCCGGCTCGGTAACGGTGCGGATTCCCGAAGATCGCCAGCCCGATCTGACGAGTTTTGTCGCTGAACTTCAGAGTCTGGAGGTGGAAAGCGAATCCGTGGCGAAGGTCGTCATCAATGAGCGCACGGGCACGATTGTCGTTGGCGGAGATGTGATGATTAAGCCGGTGCAAATCGCTCACGGCAATTTAAGCATTCAGATCGCCGAAACGCCTGTGGCGGCCATGCCGGAACCCTTCACCGATGCGGATCCCGTCGAACAGGAGATCGTGGATATCGAGGTCACTGAAGAGGAAGCCCACCTGATGCCTGTGGAAGGCGCCTCCGCCGCCGAGGTCGCCGCCGCCCTCAACAACCTTCGTGTAACGCCGCGGGATATGATCGCCATCTTTCAGGCGCTGCGCCATGCCGGCGCCCTCGAAGCCGATCTGGAGATCATGTAACATGCTCTATGTTGAACCCCTCGCCAATTCGTTTACACACCAGCCGGCCGGCATGGAGCAAGGCGCCGGGCGCGAGAAGCTGGCCCTCAAAGAAATGGAGCGCTTCTTCTCCTACATGCTCCTGCAGGAAATGCGCAAGACCATACCCGATGATGGGTTGTTCAAACAGACCCCGGCTATGCGCCAGTACGAGGAACTCATGGACGATGTGTTGGCCGAACAGTGGGCTGAAAGCGGCCAGCTCGGGTTGGCTGACATGCTGGAAAAACAGCTCCGCGTAGGCGAAATGCAGCACACCCTCAACGAGCAGCAGTTAGAAGACACGCCTCAACCACTTGGACAAGTACACCACGGGGGCGTCCCTCCACAGGGGGAACCCGGCAGTCTCCCCTCTCCCCCACGCTAGTAAACACTCGACTCCTCCCTTCGCCGAACCCTCGGTGAAAACGCCTTCACCTGCTTCACCCGCCAGCTAAAGGTTTCTCGCGCTCCCGCCGATAATGAGACACATAGGAGCCATCCTGGCCTGTGGACTGCGCTACATCCCAGGGTGATTAGCCACGGAGCCCAGGCCTTCCAACCGCGGTAAAAGAGAAAAGGATGTGAGGAGATTATGGAGCAGGTGTTGGAAGCCTTGTGCCAGGTTTTTGACGCGGAACTGGAACGGCAACAAAGCGTCCAATCTCTTGTCGCCACTCAGCGAGCCGCGCTCCTAAACGGAGACCGCGATACACTTGAGCAAACCACCCGGGATATTGAACATGTCATTCGCGGCAGCGTGGCCGCCGAGAGCGAGCGATCCCACCTCGTCCAAGCGCTCGTGGACGCCTATGGTTTACCGCCAGAACGTCATACCCTGACGGGGTTGATTGAGGTGGCGCCCGAACCCTGGCGTTCCCGTATGGCGCACGTTCAAGGCATGCTGCAATCCACCTTGGAAGAAACGCGGCGCACTGTGACAGACAACAACCGGCTCCTGCGCCAATCCGCGCGTTGGACGCAATCGTGCTTGGACATCATCATTGAATGGGCCGGCGAGACGAACAGTGGCCGCTATGACGCGCGCGGGCAAGGCCCCGCTCAAGTCCCGTGTGGCCCGGCGATGCTTGACCAGAAAGGTTAGGAGAAAAGGCATGGGTACAATCCGTGTAACACAAGGGTTGATGGTGCAGCGTTCGCTTCGAAATATCGCGTCGAGCCAGGAGCGCATCTTCGATCTCCAACAACGCCTCGGCACCGGGCGAAAAGTGAATGCGCCCTCGGACGATCCCATTGCAATGCAACGGGCCTCCGCCACGCGTAGCTCCATGGCGAGAAACGACCAGTTCAGCAAGAACATCGGAAACGCTGGGCCCTTGCTGGTTGAAACAGGATCCACGATTCAAACGCTCGTAGATAGCACGCATCGCGTTCGCGAACTGACATTGCAGGCGTCCACGGGAACACAAGGCCAACCCCAGTTGGACGCTATCGCCGAGGAAGTGAACCAACTGTTGGAAGAGACCGTTGTCCTGTCGAACAAACAGACCAACGGGCGGCACGTTTTCGCCGGTTCCCGCACCGGTTCGCCGGCTTTCAGCGTGAACCGCGACGGAAGCACGGGAGAAATCACTTCCGTGAACTATGAGGGCAACAGCGAGGCGGTGCAAACCCGTATTTCGGAGGGGGTCCGCATCACCGTTAACGAGACGGGAGACCAAGTCTTCCAAAAGAACCAGGACATTTTTGAAACCCTCATTGACATTCGGGATAGCATGCGGAACGGGAACCAAGATACCCTGAGGGACACTAACCTGGGTGAACTTGATACGGTACAGGAACAGCTCTTGACCGCTCTTTCCCGCGTGGGGGCCATTGAGAACCGGCTTGAACGCGTGGGAGAGGATACAGAGGATTTCAATCTTCAGCACCAGCAATTGATGTCCGACACCATCGACGCGGATTTCGCCGAGACCATCGTCGAACTCAACGCCCAAACCAACGCCTTTGAATCCGCGCTCATGGCGGGCGCTCGCGTGATTCAGCCCAGTTTGATGGATTTTCTCGTGTAGAAAGACGAGTTTATTACACAATCCCAGGCGGCAAAACGGGCGGGCCGCTGTTGCTCATAACCTCCCTCCCAATACTTGTGCTTTGTGCTTTTTGGTCGCTTCAGGCCTCCGTAATTGTGGAGCGTGTCGCTGTTTGTTTCTATTATGACCGGTTAGGACCGCCAAGCTTTTGACACAACCGTCCGCCCTTGCTAAAATCTAGTAGGTAACCTGATTGCTTGATTTGAAGCGCCTTCGGGGCGGGGTGAAATTCCCCACCGGCGGTAACAGTCCGCGAGCGCCAGCATGGCGCAGGATCCGGTGGAATTCCGGGGCCGACGGTCAGAGTCCGGATGAGAGAAGGCGCGCCGAGCCCTTTATGCCCCGGAGGTCTTACATGCCTTGCCGGGGCTTTTCTCGTTTATGGACACTGATGCGACCTACATGAGGCGCGCCCTTGAATTGGCCGCGCGAGCCCGCGGCCGCACAAGCCCCAATCCGATGGTGGGTTGCGTGGTGGTTCGCGATGGCGCCGTGATTGGGGAAGCATACCATGAAGCGGCGGGTCAGGCTCACGCCGAGGTGAAGGCTATTGAGGCGGCGGGCGGCGACGTGCGCGACGCCACACTTTATCTCACCTTGGAGCCATGCGCGCACACGGGCCGGACGCCGCCCTGCGCGGTTCTCCTCGCCGAACGCCGTCCGAAGCGCGTGGTAGTGGCCATGGAGGATCCCAACCCGCGCGTAGCTGGCCAGGGCATTCGCCGGCTGCGCGAAGCGGGCGTCCCTGTCGAGGTGGGGCTGCTGGAGGCCGAGGCGCGCGAACTCAACGAGATCTTTGTTAAATACATCACCACGGGCCTGCCGTTCGTCGTTGCGAAATGCGGCATGACCTTGGACGGCAAGATCGCCACATGGAGCGGCGACTCGAAATGGGTCACGGGCGAAGCGTCGCGCGCTTGGGTTCACCGGCTGCGCGACGAGTTGGACGCCATCCTCGTGGGCAGCCGCACCGTGATGACCGACGATCCGAGTCTCACCACACGGTTGCCGGAGGGCGGCGGCCGGGATCCCATACGGGTCGTGGTGAATGCCGGGGAGTATCTGGACGAGCGCCATCACGTGTTTCACCTCGACAGCAGCGCGCCCACGTGGGTGGTGCTTCCCGAGGGAAAGGCCTTCAAGGCCGGGGCCGAGACACTTTGTGCTCCTTCTGGTCCCGGCGGCGTGGACATGGTGCACGTAATGCGGGAACTCGGGCGGCGCGAAGTCACCTCGGTTTTGGTCGAGGGAGGCGGGACGGTCCTCGCCTCGGTCTTTGAGGCGGGGCTGGTTGACAAAGTCATGTTTTTCATCGCGCCCAAGATTGCCGGCGGCCGTGATGCGGTGAGCGCCGTGGAAGGCCAAGGCGTGGAATTCATGCGGGACGCGATTCCCCTTGAACGCATGTCGGCCCAACCGGTGGGTGACGATATACTTATACAAGCGTATGTGAAGGACGCGGGGGCTGCGCCCTCCGCGCTTTGACGGAGCGGATAACCATGTTTACCGGGCTTATTGAAGAGATTGGCGCCGTGGCGCGCCGTTCGGGACAAGAGATGAGCATCCTAGCCGAGACCGTGCTGGAGGACCTCTGCGAAGGCGATAGCGTCGCCGTGGATGGGGCGTGCCTGACAGCGGTAGCCGTAAACGAAGAAGACTTCGTGGTGCAGGTGTCCCCCGAAACGCTGAACCGGACCACCCTAGCCGAACTCAAGCCGGGAGACGCCGTCAACCTTGAGCGCGCCATGAGCGCGGGCGGGCGTTTTGGCGGTCACTTTGTCCAAGGCCACGTGGATGGCGTGGGCCAAGTGACCAAGGTGGAGAATCAAGGCGAGTTCGCGCTGTGGGAGTTCCAGGCGCCCAACGAAGTGGCGCGCTACCTCACCCCCAAGGGCTCCATTGCGGTGGATGGCATTAGTTTGACCGTTGTCGAACCGGTGCGCGACACCTTCAGCGTCGCGATCATTCCCGCCACGCTCGAGAAGACGACGCTCAAGGCGAAGCGTCCCGGCCATCCCGTGAACCTTGAAGCTGACATGATCAGCAAACAGATCTACCAATTTCTTAAGAACAGCATGGGAGGCGGCGGTTTGACCATGGAAACGCTCAAGAAACAGGGCTTTGCATAAGATGGAGACTCCTTTCGCCCCGATTTCGGAGGTTCTTGAAGACCTTCGCCAAGGCAAAATGATCATTCTGGTCGACGACGAGGATCGCGAGAACGAGGGCGACCTCGTCATCGCGGCGGAACACGTCACCCCCGAAGCCGTCAATTTCATGGCCACGCATGGGCGCGGGTTGATCTGCCTGGCGCTTACTCCCGAGCGCGTGGAAGAACTGCGCCTCCCCCCCATGACCATGGAGAATCTGTCGAAGTTCGAGACAGCCTTCACGGTAAGCATAGAAGCGGCCAGCGGCGTGACTACGGGCATCAGCGCCCATGACCGGGCGCGTACGATCAAGGTAGCCATCGATCCATCGACGGCGCCCCCGGACCTCGTACGTCCCGGACACGTGTTTCCCCTGCGCGCCCGGAAAGGCGGAGTCCTTGTTCGGGCGGGCCAGACAGAGGGTTCCGTCGACTTGTGCCAGCTGGCGGGACTGACGCCTGCGGCGGTCATATGTGAGATTATGAACGAGGACGGCTCCATGGCCCGCCTGCCTCAGCTTGTCGAATTTGGCCAGAAACACGGGGTCAAGATATGCGCGATCGAGCATCTTATTCAGTATTTGCGCCAGCGCCAGCACCTTGTCCATCGCGTGGCATCTACGACGCTGCCAACCGACTACGGCGATTTCGATCTGCACATATACGAGACGGGCATCGACGACCAACAGCACTTGGCTCTCGTAAAAGGCGAGGTTGCAGGGAAAGACGATGTGTTGGTCCGCGTCCACAGCGAATGCCTTACCGGGGACGTCTTCAGCTCGTTGCGTTGCGACTGCGGCAGCCAGCTCCGCAAGGCTATGCAACTCATTGGCGAATCGGAGGCCGGCGTGCTGGTGTACATGAGACAGGAAGGCCGGGGCATTGGGCTGGTGAACAAGATCAAGGCCTACGAGTTACAGGATCAAGGCATGGACACGGTCGAGGCGAACGTTCATCTCGGTTTCGATCCCGATCCCCGCGAATACGGCATCGGGGCCCAAATCCTGCGGGACCTCGGCGTCCATCGAATGCGCCTCATCACGAACAACCCTGTGAAACGGGCGGGCCTTGAGGGCCACGGTCTGGAGGTGACGGGGCGCGTTCCCATCGAGATCCCCCCAAACCCCATTAACAAACGCTATATTCAAACCAAAATCGAAAAGATGGGCCACCTCTACAAGTGAGTGCATGCCACGGCCCCGTCAAGTGGAAGGAACATCTCTAATGGCGAAAGTGATTCAAGGCGAACTTGTCTGTTCCGGCAAGACATTCGGGATCGCCGTGTCGCGCTTTAATGAATTCATTAGCGGCAAACTTCTCGAAGGTTGTCTCGACGCCTTGTTGCGTCATGGGGTCCGCGACGAAGAGATAACCATAGTGTGGACACCGGGTTCTTTCGAGCTTCCCGTTGTGGCGCGCCGGATGGCGGAATCCAACAAGTACGGCGCGGTCATTACGTTGGGCGCCGTCATTCGCGGCGGCACGCCCCATTTCGAGTACGTGGCCGGTGAAGCAGCCAAAGGCATTAGCCAAGTCGCGCTTCAAACGGGCGTGCCTGTCATCTTCGGCGTCCTCACCACGCACACCATCGAGGAAGCCATCGAACGGGCGGGAACCAAGGCGGGCAATAAAGGCTTTGACGCCGGCGTCTCCGCCATTGAGATGGTTAATCTTTTGGGACAACTGTGAAGGGAACTAGTCCACAGATTCGCAGGCGCGCCCGCGAACGCGCGATTCAGTTCCTGTATGGCTTGGATTTCACCCATTATCAATGGCGGGATCGGCTCGACGATTTCTGGCGGGATAATCCCAGCCGCGAACCGGTGAAGAAATATGCGGCGCGCCTCATTCAAGGGGTCGCCGAGAATCGCGAGGAACTCGACGCCGCTATTGCCGGCGCGCTGGACCGTTGGGATCCCAAACGCGTGGGCCACATCGAGCAGAACATCTTGCGGATTGGGCTCTATGAAATGCAATTTGCCGACGATGTGCCCGAAAACGTAGCCATTACCGAAGCGATTGAGGTGGCCCGGCGGTTTGGAGCCGACGAAGCGCCCCGTTTCGTCAACGCCGTTCTCGACCGGCTAAAAGGAGAGCGGGATCACGGATAAGCCGGTCGCCGACCTTCATCTTCACACCAATCACTCCGACGGCGCCGATAGTCCCGAACGCGTCGTCGAGCGCGCGGCCGAGGCGGGCTTCGCCGCCATTGCCATCACCGACCATGACACGGTATCGGCCATTGCGCCAGCCATGGACGCAGCCCAGGGCCTCGGGCTGGAACTCCTCCCCGGAACCGAGATCAGCGCCCAGTATGGCGCTCATGAGATTCATGTGCTAGGACTGGGCGTTGCCCCGGCGAACGGCACGCTGACGAACGCCCTGCGCCAGCTCGTGGCGGGACGGCGTGAGCGGGCGGAACGCATCGTGGAGAAGCTCAATGGCCTGGGCATCCCGGTCACCATTGAAGCCGTCGCCGCCCGCGCCGCTGGGGGAACGCTTGGACGGATTCATATTGCCCAGGAAATCCACTCCATGGGCTTTTCCTCCACCGTGCAAGACGCCTTTGACAAGTACATCGGCAAAGGGAAGAAGGCTTTCGTCACGAAACCCGCGCTGACCTGCGAGGAAGCCATCGACCTCATTCACGCCGCCGGCGGCCTCGCCTTTCTCGCCCATCCCTGTTTGGGACAAACCCCCAAGATCCTCCCCCGCCTTCTGCAACTCCCCTTCGACGGCATCGAGGTGTACCACAGCCGTCACTCGCCTGGCCAAATCGAGGAATACCGCCAACACGCCGAGGCGGAAGACCTCCTTATCACCGGTGGCTCGGATTGCCACGGCGCCGCGAAGAATCAGCCCCCCGAGATGGGGAAGATCCGGCTCCCTTACACCCACGTCGCGCGCATCAAGGAAGCGCTCTCCCGCCGATTATAGCACGCAACAAGCGCAACTCAGTTTTCGGGCTACTTTCACGCTTTATTAATGCGACAAGAGGTAATAGCGTGGCTGACTGTATCATCATCACGGCGTTACAGAGGTTGACACCATTCCGATGGGTACAGTATCATCGCCGCCGTTAGGGTGGGAAGGAATCCCGCCTGACGCCGTGATACATATCCGTCGCTTGCGTTATGGGCGCCGGGAAGTTGCGCTCGGTGGTTCCGATGTGCAAAAGGTAGGCGGCGTTATCCCAAACCGAAACGTTTTAAGTTTAGGGGGAAGCATACACAATGGCTCAGAATGTGGAGAAACTATGTAAGGAAGCATTGGACGCAGGCGGCGGCATTCTCCGCCTGGCGCCGACATGGGTGCCCCGGTCGTTCCTACACCCCGGCCGGCGCATCAAACTCCATCCCGACGATCTCTATGCCTTCGGTGGCCACCGGGGCGGGATCGACGAACGGTGGTTCGCCTCCACCACCGAGGCGGCCAACGAAGGCCGCGAAGAAGATGAAGGCCTTAGTTATGTCGTGTACAACGGCCAGAAGTTCTTGCTCCGGGACGCCGTCGCGGAACTAGGCGCGGCGCTCGTGGGTAAAGACATCTGGGACAAGTACAAGGGCTGGCCCGTCTACAGTAAGTTCTTCGACAATATGGGGCCTATCCCCCATCATTTGCACCAAGATGACGAGCAGGCCAAGGCTGTCGGCGAAAAGGGCAAGCCGGAATCCTATTATTTCCCGCCGCAGTTGAACTACGTCGGCAACAACTTCCCGTACACATTCTTCGGACTGGAGCCGGGAACCACAAAAGAAGATGTCCGGCGCTGTCTTGAAAACTGGAATAAAGGCGATAACGGCATGCTGGACCTGTCCAAGGCGTATCGTCTCACGCCAGGCACGGGCTGGCTCGTGGATCCCTGCATTCTTCATGCTCCGGGCTCGCTGGTAACCTTTGAGCCTCAGTGGGGCTCCGATGTCTTCGCCATGTTTCAGTCGCTCGTGGAAGGCCGCTACGTGCCGTGGGATCTTCTGGTCAAGGACGTGCCGCCCGATAAGCATCAAGACCTCGATTACATCACGGACCTCGTTCATTGGGAGAAGAACGTGGATCCCCATTTCAAGGACAACCATTTTCTCCCCCCCATTCCTGTCGCGGATACCTCCAGCGAAGGCTATCAGGATCGCTGGGTTGTGTACGGCCGCGTCGACGGCGAGCAGCGCTTCACCGCCAAGGAGCTTACGGTGGAGCCGGGGGCGAAATGCACCATCAAGGATGGCGGCGCCTACGGCCTTATCACCATGCAGGGCCGCGGTCAAATCGGAAAACTGACGCTCGAAACCCCGGCGTTGATCCGCTTTGGCCAATTGACCGAGGACGAGGTGTTCGTGACCGCGGACGCCGCCACGGAAGGCGTGACCTTCGAAAACCACTCTGATCGGGATCCGCTGGTTGTTCTGCGCTACTTCGGACCGGAAGTGCATCCCGACGCGCCAGAGGTTGGCGCCCATAAAAAGTAAGGTGATCCAGTACGGGGGCGGCCGGGCCGGCTGAGGCCGATTCAAGGGGAATCGGCGCTCGGAAAGGCCCGCCGAAGCCGCTCGTTGCGAATAACGGGCGCCCCGCGCCAGTGCGGGGGGAGCGCATGAAAGCCCGCGTTGGAATGTGGCGCAACAGCAATGCGGAAAAGGAGTTTGACGATGAGTAACAACTACCCAAAGCTGCACAATGCGGCATGGCCTGGTCTCGTGGGCAAGGGAACCGAGGACCAGCCGCCCATTGGCCTGGACGAAATGATCCAGTTCACGGTGAACGCCGAAGTCAACGGCGTAAAGTTCGACGGAATGGATTTGTTCCTGGCCGATCCGCACGTCAGCATCGACATTGATGACGATGGTATCAAGCGGCTCGCCGAAAAACTAGGCTCCAACGGCCTGAACGCCGGTTCCGCCGTCGCGCCGGTATGGGGTCCCGTTGGCGGCGGACCCGCCATGGGAAGCGCCGATGAACGGAAAGCGTTTGTTACACAGGTGCGCAAGGCGTGCCGCATCACCAGCCGCCTGCGCGACTTGGGCGTCCGGCCGTACGGCGTAATTCGCATCGATACGGCTTCTGGCGTCGAGGATTGGGCGAAGGACCCCGAAAACAACACGCGGACCATCGCCGAGACGTTCCGCGAAGCGTGTGACGTAGCCGCGGATCATGGCGAGCGGCTCGCCGCGGAGGGGGAAGTTTGCTGGGGCGGCATCCATTCGTGGAAAGAGACGCTCAAGCTACTGGAGATGGTGGACCGGCCCAAGACCCTTGGGTTCCAAGCCGACATGGCGCATACGCTGCTCTTCACCATCGGCGTGAACGCGCCCCAAGACGCCATTCTGCCGGCCGATTTCAACTTCAGCGATCCGAACAAGCTGGATGAAGCGTTGAAGGTCCTCACCGACGCCCTGCGCCCCTGGACCATTGATTTCCACGTCGCCCAAAACGACGCCACGGTGTTTGGGTCCGGTACACACGACAAAACGGGCCGGCACTGCTTGCCGAAGGATGCCAACGGGAAGCTTGACATTTCGCGTCACGCCGGCTACTGGCTTCGGGACGCCAGCGGCGAACTGACCAAGGCCTGCCGCCACATCTGCTGGGACGGCTGCATGTTCCCCAACGAAGTCATGAAGAAGCCCGATACCTGGAACGAGATTCTCGAAGCCATGATTTCCGTACGCGACGCTCATGGCTGGACCGAAGCCGAGTAAGTAGGTGAAGCAACCAGAGGCGCAACCACTCAGAAAGGGAACTTGTTATGAAGAAAAAGCTTAATATCGGGATGATCGGCTGCGGGTTCATGGGCAGGGTGCATAGCAACGCGTACCGGCGCGTACCCAATTTCTTTGACGTCGAATACGAACCCGTGCTCAAGGCGATCTGCGACCAAAACGAGGAGCGCCTTAAGAAATTCGCCGACACATGGGGCTACGAATCGACCGAAACCGATTGGCGTAAACTCGTCGAACGCGACGATATTGACGCGGTGGAGATCTGTGTCCCCAATTTTCTCCACAACGAGATCGCCATCGCCGCCGCTGAACAGGGAAAGATGGTCATCACCGAGAAGCCCCTCGCCCGCACGGGCGCGGAAGGCGAGCCGATGGTCGAAGCCGTGGAAAAGGCGGGTGTCCACAATACGGTCACGTACAATTACCGCCGTATTCCCGCTGTTTCTTTGGCCAAACAGCTCATAGACGAGGGGAAACTTGGAAAAATCTTCCACTACCGGGCTAACTTCCTTCAAGATTGGACCATCAGTCCGGATGTGCCCCAAGGCGGGAAAGACGTTTGGCGGCTCGATGTGAACGCCGCGGGTTCCGGCGTGTTGGGCGACCTGCTGGCGCACTGCATCGATACCGCGATTTGGCTCAACGGATCCATTTCAAACCTTAGCGGCATGACCGAGACCTTCGTGAAGGAACGGCAACACACCGAGACCGGCAAGGTGGAGCCCGTAGGCATTGATGATGCGTGCACGTTCATGTGCCGCTTTCAAAACGGATCGCTTGGGCTCTTCGAGTCCACGCGCTACGCCCGCGGTCACAAAGCGCTCTACACCTTCGAAATCAACGGCGAACATGCCTCCATCCGATGGGATCTCCATAATCTCCAGTGGCTTGAATGGTTCGACCACACCGTCGAAGGCCGTCAGCGCGGTTAGAGTTCCATTCATGTCACCGATCCCGGCGACCACCCCTACATGGATCGCTATTGGGTGCCAGGTTTGATCATCGGATTCGAACACAGCTTCGTCCATCACGCCGCCGATTTCCTTCAAGCGGTAGCGAAGGGGGAGCCATGTCATCCGACCTTCCGGGATGCCTTGGAAACGCAGAAAGTCTGTGATTCCGTGCAGAAATCGGCCAAGAGCGGCGCCTGGGAAAAGGTATAAGACCCCGTTTACACAACAACGCTGATCGCTCAAGCCGGACGGCGGGATTTTTCCCCTCGTCCGGCTTTGCTGTATGCTGAAAGCCGTGAAGCGCGGCGGGGTGGGATTGGATTGTGTTCCGGCCCACTTCCGAAACCAATGAACACAACCTGGAGTAAGCCTCATGTTTCGGTTCAACACGTTTGGCGTGAAGCTGTTTTTGTGTTCCCTGATGTTGGGTATGACCGCAGCAGAGCCCGCCGGGATTCCGCCGCTGGAATGGGGA
>JBKHFO010000054.1:0-17649 GCA_046540175.1 Candidatus Hydrogenedentota bacterium | reverse complement strand
CCCCTTCGAAGACGGACCAAGCGGGATGCATTTCCCTGGCGCGGACTCATTACCCGGCGATTAGGGGAGATCGTTGCCTTGACATCATCGCACGGGAATGGTATGGTCATTACACCATTTTTAGCGAGACCTAAGGTGCAGGGGCTCGCGCGCGTCAGAATCAACCGATACGCAACAGTTCGGATATGCTTGGCTGTGAGGGTTCTTCCACGGTCGAACGCAAAGAATACACATTCCCAATCCCGCTATCTGACGTGTTCTCACCTAATCATGACTTGGAGGAATTTCCTCATCATGAAAAAATGGACTCTGCTGGTTATCCCGGAAGATCAAGGCAATACCAGCACGCTCCAACTTCATGCGTTCTATCTCTGGGCAGCCGTCGGCGTGCTCGTGCTGCTGACATTCACCTCGGCCTTCTTTTACAAGCGTTACCAAATCAGCCAGGAAGACATGGAACATCTGGCGGAGTGGAACCGCCAAATGCAAATGCTGCAAGTTAGCGAAGACAACACCGCTAGCGCTGAAAAACTAGATGCTGAGCTGATCCAAGAATTGGGCCAGCGCATCCGCTCTCAATACGAAGCGCGCGACAATGCCATCACCGAGGACCTGAACGCGCTGTACGATCTTGAATCCCAGGTGCGGCAAGTCCACGGGCTTCCGCCGCGCAGTTCGCTGGCTGTGCCGCCGCCGGCCAACGGAGATAGCGATGATGGACGCGGGGGCGGGCCCAGTTTGTACCGGAGCGCAGCGGCGCAAGAAGACCCGATGATGGCGCGGCCGCCCACGCTGATCTATGGCGCTTCACGGCCCTCCGCCGATCTGATTGTCCAAGAAATCAATATCCGGATGGAAAGCCTGGAACAACTTCTCGACAACCTTGAGGAAAAGCAGAACCAGGTGGCCCGGACTCCGGCCATTCAACCTACAAATCACCCAAATGCACGGGTTTCGTCGAACTTTGGGTACCGGGAGGATCCCTTCAGCCATTCCCTGCGCCACCACGATGGGATGGATTTCTCCGCGCCGCCGGGGTCCGATGTCCTCGCCACAGGCCAGGGCACGGTGATCAAGGCGGAGTATGAAGGCCACTTTGGCAATATGGTTGAAATCGACCATGGCGATGGGCAAACCACGGTATACGGCCATATGCAAGAATTGTTGGTGTCGCCCGGAGAGGAAGTTGAGCGTGGCGATGTCATTGGCCTCGTGGGAAGCACAGGGCGCAGCACGGGCCCCCATATCCATTATGAGGTCCGCCGGGATGGCCAACCCGTCGATCCTAGCTCTTATCTTGGTAGCTGACCATGCTTAATGGAAGCCGCCGGAAGAAGCACTCTCAGAAGGGCGCGGGCTTGACGATCATCGGCCAAGGTACCAACGTCAAGGGAGAGATCTACTCCAAGGGGACGGTGCGCATTGAAGGGCAGGTTGTGGGCTCCGTCCATTGCGAAGGCGTCCTCTTGGTGCAAGACTCGGGCCAAGTGAAGGCCGATCTTGTCGCGAATCACATTGTCATCAGCGGGAAAGTAAAAGGAAACCTCGTTGCTCGCGAACGCTTGGAGGTGATGCCCAACGCTACCGTCATTGGAGATATCACCGCCCCACGCGTTAGCATTGCCGAAGGAGTCGTGTTTGAGGGGCAGTGCATTATGAAAGACGGGGCCACGCCGGGCGTCTCGGAACTGCCCGCCCCAGAGAAAACGGAGGAAACCTCGGCCACGGGGTCCGCTCCATCGCCGCGGAAGAACGAGGAATAGGCTTCGTAAGGCAATAAGAAGCAGGCCTTGGGCGCTCCTTCCAGCGTTGGAATATGGCCTCGTCTCTCTGTTATTTCGTTATTGTTGCAAGGGAGACATTAAGGCGGTTGTGAGCCGCTTATTGTGTGTGAAATATAAATACTCCGCATCGTAGCCTGCCTCTGTTGCAATCACATGGTACAATTGCGTTAGCCTGATACTGGTAGGCAGAAAGGAGTGACATAGATGCAGTCAATTCTAAATATAGTGTGTCCTCATTGCCAAGCGAAGGGGCAAGTGGCGGCCCCGCCGACGGGCGCCATGGTTATTGGGCCTTGTCCAAAATGTAACGAACTCGTGATGGTGTTTTCAGGCGCTGCGTTGCCTTTGAGGAAAGATATCTTGATAAGCGGCAGTGCTGAAGACAAACGCCAGCATCTGATGGAGGTTCTTACCACGTTTCTTGACCGGCAGATCAGCCGGCTGGTGCAAGAGCTAGAAAACGAAGGCGCCTCGGAGGACGATCCTTCAGAGCTGGATGCGGAGTCCGGAGGCGGCTTCGACATGCACTCCGAAGAAGACCTCTATGAAAACGGAGAGATGCCGTTGGAGGGCTTTGAGTCCGAGGAGGCTTCGGAAGGCGGTTCCCGCCACGGCGGCAGGGGCGATTCCAACGCCATAAGCCAGAACGAGTTCGAGGAGTTCGTGCGGAATACCTTGCCATTGCTTGACAAGAGCGACTACTTCCGCAGAACCTTCGACAACGGATAATAGCCGGGAGCTTGTCCCATGACCCTGGGGCCGGAGGATAACCTTAACCAACGGTGATCCTCCGGCCCCCTTTCATTGTGTGCTCTGGAGAGGCCTTGGCGCCACTGGGCTGGGTCCGCTTGAGTTCATCATAAATGCCGGAGTCTTATACTTAATGCGTGGGTGGACATCTAAATGACCCCGGGGGGCACAGCTCGCAGCCGCGTGTGAAACCGAAAGTCACGCTCACTCAATGGGTGAGGCCGTAACGCCGGCATCTTGCCGGCACTTGTGCCCAGTGTGAAAGGTTGCGCTACCGTATAACACATCCCTTCCCTGGCGATTGGGGAGCCGCAATCGCGCTATACACAAATTCAGCGGTGACTGAGCGCCAGGCTATTCCAGGCCGAGGTAGGCCAGACTCGCCTGGGCTTGGCGGTGGCCGTCGTGTTCCAGGGCGAAGGTGAGGGGGTGAGGGATATCGCGCAACTGGCCGATGAACCGGGCGAAGTCGAGGACGCCGTCGCCCAGGGGCAGGTGATCGTCATACTCGCCGTGAGAGTCGCTGAGGTGGATGTGACGGATGTAGGGCCGCAGCATGTCAATCCACACTTGGGTGGGCCAGTTTGAATACAGGTTTATGTGAGCCAGATCCAGACAGATGCCCAGATGCTCCGCCCGCAGATCGTCGAGGAGACGCATCAGGGGTTCGGGGGTGGGCTCGAACATATTCTCAAGGTAGATGGCCGTTTCCTGTTTGGCGGCTTGGTCCAGAATAGGCGGCCAGAATCCCATGCTGTAGTTGTGATAGAGATCGCGGTATTCCCGGGTCTTGATAAGTGGATTGAACTGGCTGTGGAAAATCACGTACCCGGCCTTCGTCCGCCGGGCCACGTCGAGCGCCTGTTGGTAGCGTTGGTAGGCGTTTCGGCGCACGGCGGGGTCCGGACTGTAATGGATAGTGTCGATGAACGGACCGTGACATCCGATGGGGCCGCGGACATGCGTGAGCGCCTCGAGAATGCCATCGAGGCGTTTCTCATACGTATTCTCTATGACTTGAGGCATGGCGAACGTCTGAATCTCGACGCCCACGCCCAAGCGGGCGATGACGGGGAGATCCTTCTCAATCTCGTTGCATGCCGTGAAAAAGATCTGCTCGCGCTCCAAGAGCGGAGAAATGCCGGAGGTTTCCTGATCAGGGTGTGTCATCGCCATTCGAGCTTTCTTGAAGCGCGCGCCGTTGACCGGCCATTTCTTGCCGGTAACGGTACACCGCCCGGTTGTGCTCCTCAAGGGTGCGGCTGAAGGTGTGGGTGCGGCCGTCGGCGTTGGAGACGAAATAGTAGTACTCCGTGTCGGCGGGTTGGAGCGCGGCGCGCAAGCTGGCGATGCCGGGGCTCGCGATGGGGCCTGGCGGCAAACCGCGATTGCGATAGGTGTTGTAGGGAGAATCCACTTCCTTGTCTTCGTTCAGCATGCGTTCGCCGTACTTGCCCAAGGCGTACTGCAACGTGGCGTCCATATCCAAGGTCATGCCCCGTTCGAGGCGGTTCTCAATCACGCTGGCCACCTTCGGGCGCTCATGCGCCGCCCGGGCTTCCCGCTCGACGAGGGAGGCCACGGTCACCAGCTCCATGAGGTCCCTTTCCTCCGCCTCGGGAAACTCCGCCGCCAGCCGGGCGAAATCCCGCTTGAATTGCTCCGCCATCCGCTCCACCACCTCAGCCTCGGAGGGCTTTTCGTCGAATAAGTACGTGTTGGGCATGAGAAAGCCTTCCAGCGTGTCGGCCTCAATGCCGAGCCGCGCGATCAGCTCGGGGTCCGACGCGGCTTCCATGAACGCTTCGGGGTCGTCGAAGCGCGCGGCCATTTGCTCCAGGCTCAGACCCTCGGGAATTGTAACACGCAATTCCGGCGGCAGTTCCGAGGGATCGCGGCTCGCCTCCGGCCCTTCGTAGACGCGCTCCACGACTTCCATGGGAGACAATCCCTCTCGGATGCGGTAATAGCCGTGGCGGATGGGTTCGTTCCCGTCGTGGAGCCGCAACGCCAGCCGGAACAATAGCTCGTGTTCGATTAATCCATGCTCCGCCAACACGCGGCCCGCGTCGCGGCCGGTCGCCCCCTCGGGCAGGGTGAAGCCCTGTTCCGGACCGGGAATGCCGCGCTCGTGGAGCCGTTCGTGGATCAGCCAAGCCGCCAGGCCGGCAAGCATGCCCGCCACAACAAGGGCGCTAAAGAGCCCCACGGCCGTCCAGCGCAACACCCTGCGCCAGCGCGGACGCGGCGTCTCGGCGGCGTGGGCTTGATGGCCGGGAAACGGCGCGTTGGTCATGGCGGCGGGGCGTCCCGGGCTGTCCGGTCGAGATAGGTTTGCAGGATGTGGTGCGCCGCGAGTTTGTCCACGTTCTGTTTACGCTTCTTACGTCGCATATCCGCGCCAATGAGCGTGCGCTCGGCGGCGGCGGTCGAGAAGCGTTCGTCCTGTGTCGTCACCGGCAGACCGAGTCCTTCTTCCAAGGCCGTGGCGAATTCGAGCACCCGTTCGGCCTGGGGCCCCGGTTTCCCGTGTTGGTTCAACGGCAACCCTACGACCATGCGGCGCGCGCCCGTCTCCTCGGCGATGGCCCCTATCGCCTCGATGTCGGCTTTCAAGTCCGTGCGCTGAACCGTGTCGCGCGGCAAGGCCATGGAGCCCAACGGATCGCTCACCGCCACTCCGATCCGGACATCGCCTATATCAAGTCCCAGCACGCGTTCGAGGGTCATTGGGCGTGGGCCTTCAGCAGTTGTCCGACCACTTCCGGCGCTTTCCCGATGGCCTCGGCCAGTTTTTCCGGATTTTTGCCGCCGGCTTGGGCCATGTCGGCCCGGCCTCCTCCGCCGCCGCCGACGATGGGCGCGAGTTCCTTGACAATGTCGCCGGCTCGAATCTTTTCCACGAGGTCATCGCTCACCGAGACACACAGGGAGGCCTTGCCTTCACTGGCGCTGCCGACGACCACGACGCCGCTGGCCACCTTGTCGCGCAAGGAATCCAGCACCATCCGCAAACCCTTGGGATCTTGTTCGGGGACCTCCGTGGCCAACAGGTTAATCCCGTCTACTTGCTGAATCTGACTGGTGAAGTCCGTTGCTCCACCCGTGGCGGCGGCTTGTTTCCACCGTTCCACCTCGCGGCTGAGCCGCCGGTTCTCCTCCAGCAGGCTCTGCACGCGTGCTTCCAGTTCCTCGGGCGACGCGTGGAGGAGCGCCGAGGCCTGAGCGAGGCGTTGCTCGCGATCGTGAATCACGTCGATGCTGCGTTCGCCGCATACCGCCTCGATGCGCCGCACGCCCGCCGAAATGGAGGATTCGCTCAAAATCTTGAACGCGCCAATGACGCCCGTGCGGGGCACGTGGGTTCCGCCGCAAAGCTCCATGCTATGGTCATCGGCCTTCACCACGCGGACCGTGTCGCCGTACTTTTCGCCGAAGAGCGCCATGGCGCCCGCCTTGCGCGCTTCTTCGAGCGGCATGTAGTTAATGGTGATCGGGGTGTCGGTGCGGATGAGGGCATTGACTTGCCGCTCAATGTCCCGCAGCCGTTCCGGCGGGATGGCCTCGAAATGCGTAAAGTCGAACCGCAAGCGATCCGGGGCCACCAGCGAACCCGCCTGTTGCACGTGGTCGCCGAGGATATCCCGCAACGCGGCCTGCAAGAGATGGGTCGCGGTGTGGTGGTTGGCCGTGGCGGCCCGCGCTTCCGCGTCAACCTCCGCGTTTACGTGTTCGCCCACGGAGAGGACGCCCGACATCATCTCGGCGAAATGCAGCGGAAACCCTTCCAGCGGCGCCTTGGTGGTGCTCACGTGCGCCGTGCCCTCCGCGCCCTCGAGTACGCCCCGGTCGCCGACCTGGCCGCCGGATTCCGCGTAAAACGGCGTCACGTCGAGGACGATTTCGCCCTGTTCACCGGCTTCCAGGCGCTCCACGTGCTCGCCGTTACGGACAATCGCCCGGATGGTGGCGGGATGCTCGGTGTGATCGTAGCCTACGAATTCCGTCGCGCCCAGGGATTCCTTGAGCTGGCGGTAGATGGGCTGGATGGCTTCCTCGCCGCTGCCCGCCCAGGCGCTCCGGGCCCGTTCGCGCTGGCGTTGCATCGCTTGCTGGAAGCCTTCGCGGTCAATGCTGAATCCGCGATCCTCGGCGATGTCGCCCGCGAGGTCCAAGGGGAACCCATAGGTGTCATGCAGCCGGAAGAGATCGGCGCCGGGCACGGTCGTTTCGCCGCTTCGCTCCATGCGCTCGAAAACGTCTTCAAGCACGTTCATGCCCCGGCTCAGCGTGCTCTCGAACCGCTCCTCCTCGGTCTTGATGACTTTGTCGATCTGGGAGCGCCGTTCGGAGAGTTCGGGATAATGATGGCTCATGAGATCAATGACGGTGTGGGCCACTTTATGGAGAAACGGCCCTTCGAGGCCGAGTTCCCGGCCGTACCGCGCCGCCCGCCGGAGCAAGCGCCGCTCCACGTAGCCCCGGCCTTCGTTGCTGGGCAGAATCCCATCCGCAATCATGAAGGACAAGGCCCGTGTGTGATCCGCAATCACGCGATAAGGCACGGGGTTGCCGGCGTATTCGACGCGGCTCAGGCCGCGCGTGGCCTCGATAATGGGATAAATGCCGTCCGTGTCGAATACGTTGTCCTTGTCCTGGAGCATCATGGCGAGCCGTTCGAGGCCCATGCCCGTATCGATGCCCCGGTTCTTCAATGGAGGGCGGGAGCCATCGGGCTGTTGATCAAACTGAGGAAAGACCAGGTTCCAATACTCAAGAAAACGTTCGCACCGCTCGCAGCCCGGCCCGCAATCGGGTTCCCCGCATCCCAAGGCCTCGCCCCGATCCAGGTGCAGCTCCGAGCACGGACCGCAGGCCCCCGTTTCGCCCGCGGGTCCCCAGAAGTTCTCGTCCGCGCCCAAGCGCACGATGCGGCTCTCGGGAAGGCCCACGGCCTCTTGCCACAACTGATGCGCTTCATCGTCGTCTTCATAGACCGACGCCCACAACCGGCCGGGCTCCAGGCCGAGCCACTCCACGCTGTATTCCCACGCCCAGGCGATGGCCTCGCGCTTGAAATAGTCGCCGAACGAAAAGTTGCCCAGCATCTCGAAGAACGTGAGATGACGCGAGGTCTTGCCTACCTCGTCGAGGTCGTTCGCCTTGCCGCCCGCGCGCAAGCACTTCTGGGATGTCGCCGCGCGCCGGTAGGGCGGCTCCACTTCGCCCGTATAATAGGGCTTGAACTGGACCATGCCCGCGCTGGTGAACAGCAAGGTGGGATCGTTCCCCGGCACGATTGTATCGCTACGCTCAATAACATGATCGCGTTGGCGGAAAAATTCAAGGAAAGTAGAGCGGATATCGTCGCTTCTCAATACAACCTCCGTCGTTGCGCAGCTTAATGGGCATGACTCTGAAACGTCCCCAACGAACCTAACACACTTCGGATTATACTATACAAGCAGACATCGCCGCGAACGAGAGGCCGCCCCGCCTTCCGCCTCTGACGAGGGCTCAGCCACCCTCGTGGCCCAACCTGAGGCTGGAGACGCGCGGATCCTGAAACGTCCTGTCGCGGCCCGGTTGCCGGGATACGAACGTCCCGTGGCGAACCATCTCGGCATCTTCGCGCAGGCTATGTGGCCGCCATCAAGCGCCGTCTTATTCCTTCTCTCGGAGTTTGTCGTGCCGTTCAAGCACAAAGCTGCCCACGAAACCCGCCACGGTCCCAACCAACCCGATGCCAAACACCATTAACACCATCGCGATCACGCGCCCGAGGGCCGTGACGGGATATATATCGCCATATCCCACCGTGGTGGCCGTCACCATGGCCCACCAGACAGCGTCGAAATAACTCGTCACATCGGGATTATGGGTGACCTCCGCCGTGAAGAACGACGTCGAAGCCATAAGGATAACCACGGTGCTGATCGTGGCCGCGTACACATACTTGCTGCCGCGCGCGGCCAGCTTCTCCGCCGCAAGGGATATCCGCCGCAGCCGGCTGAGCAGCCGGAAGATCCGCACCAGCCGCAAAAGCCTCAGCGCCCGCAAACTTTGGAACATCCCTTCGGTAATGGGGATGGAGGCGAGGAGGTCGGTCCAATTGCTCCGGAAATAGCGCCCGCGTTCCGGAGCGGCGAGGAGCCCGATAAGGAAATCCGCCAGGAACATTAGCGCAATCAGCAAATCAACCGTGTGGATGATTCGGATCTCGTCCGCGGCCAGATCGGCGCTGTATTCGTAGATGATCAGCGCCACGCTGAGCAACGCCAACACCACGATGGCCACTTGCGTCCCCAACCCTTGGCGGTACTTGTTTAGCCGGTCCACCAACCGGTTACGCCGGGGCTTTTCGCTGGGTGATGTGGTGTCCATGCCATGGTTTTACTAAAGCGCCTTGTTCATTTCAAGCGTGACGGCGCGGCGGCCGCGGTCAGACCGGCCTAGGCCCCCTTACGCAAGAAACGGCGCCTCGTCATTGCATGAGCCCTCTTCTCGTGGGCATATTTCGTAGCGCTCATCCCAACCTACTCCCTCCGTTATGGTTTTGCGCGGGGTGCGCCCCCATGTTTACAACTGGATAGTCATGGACCTATCATAATGGAAATGGGTGAACGGGGGCCAACGAGGGTCGCCCATGGCCACGGCACAACGGAGGAGCATAGGGAATCATGACAGAAGAGAGAAGAATCGGGCGGCGGGGATTTCTTAAGACCACGGCCGCGATGTCGGCGGGCGCGGGCCTAGCCAAGAGCTTCGAGGAAAGGAATTTGCTTGCCCAGGCGGAGGAACCTTCCGACGGCAACGAGAGCCAGGCCAAGGAGCTGCCGAAGGGGAAGTTGGGCGATCTTGAGGTGAGCCGCCTCATCGTGGGCGGAAACCTGCTCAGCGGATTCGCCCACAGCCGCGACCTCACCTACGTGTCGCCCTTGGTGAAGAATTACCACACGGACGAGAAAGTGTGCGAGACCTTCCAGATTTGCGAGCAGAACGGCATCAATACCGCCCAGATACGCGTCGACGAACACACGATGCGGGTTATCCGGAAGTATCATGAGGAATGGGGCGGGACCATTCAGTGGCTTGCGCAGCTCAAGGAGATTCCCCGCGACATCGATTGGGCGTTGGAAAATGGCGCGAGCGCACTGTACTACCAAGGGGCCGTAGCGGACTCCGCGGTCGAGAACGATCGCCTTGAAGAGATTCACGACGCCGTGGATAGAATGAAGATGCACGGCGTGCCCGCTGGCGTTGGGGCGCACCGCCTGGAAACCATAAAGGCCTGCGAGGAGACGGGGCTGAACGCGGACTTTTACATGAAGACCATCCATCCGCATACGTACTGGTCGGCGGAGCCGGAGGAGCCCCGGGAATTCTTCAGCATATTTGACCAAGAACCCGAGGAACTCATCGAGTACATGCAAACGGTCACCAAACCCTGGATTGGCTTCAAGGTGCTGGCCGCCGGCGCCCTTTCGCCCAACGAAGGCTTCGAGTACGCCTTCAAAAACGGCGCCGATTTCATATGCGTGGGCATGTTTGATTTCCAGGTGGCCGGGAATGCGGAGGTTGCCAACACTATCTTGAGCAACGGCGTGGATCGGGAACGCCCTTGGCTGGCTTAAGCCCCGGAAGGCGGTCCGTTATGTTCGCGTAGGCCCAAGAAACGCAAAAGGGAGTGACACCATGAAGCTTTTCCCAATAGCCGCGTGCGTCGGCCTCTTGGCGGGTCTGATTGCCTTGCCCCCGGCCGCGGGCGCGGAGGATGCGTCCGAAACCCTTCAGTATCACCCCGCCACCGTAACCGCGCCGCCTCAGGAATTGCCCGAGGGTAAGCGCGCGCCGGCGGGCTGGGGCGTCCAGGCGATTCCACGGGAAGCAGGCCGGGCGCTTGAACTGCATTGGAACGAGACGGAAGCCGAGGCGGTGGCTCGGGATGAAACCGCCCGACTCCGCGTGACCATTGGCGTGGACCTGCGGGACACCGTCCGCGTGGACGCGTCGATTATCGGTGGCGATTCGCTTGGCGAACTGCGCATTGGTTATGCAAGCACCCACCAGCTCTTCGAACTCGTGCTCAGCGCGGATGAGGCCCGGGCCGCGCTCGAACACGGGGTGGCCTTGCGGCAAGCAGAGGGCGGGGCGCAGCTCTTCATCATGGATGGGACCGCAGCGGAAGACGCTCCCCCGGCGCCCGCGTTACAGACCCCGCATTTGCTCACGGGCCAGAGCGCGGATCCCGCCGCCACCCTTGAAAAGCGGCTTGCGTCGCTGGATACGCTTCAACCTTTTGGCTGGATGGAGCAATGCATGATTGATGGGCTAGCCGATCTCGGCCACGATGACGCCGTACGCGAACGGCTCGGCTTGTATGTGGATCCCAATGGGAACCTGGAGTACGAGAATCCACGCTCGGAGCCCGTCAGCGGCCGCGTGTACGGCATCGAAGGCTCCGGCATGTTCGCCCGTATCGCCACGCACATGCTGGGCAATCCCGCCCTGGCGGTTGTGCGGGACTTCTGGGAGGCCCGGCGCGACGAGCAAGGCTGCGTCATCGACAGTAACGCGACAAGCGCGGAGGGTTGTTACACCGTGGCCTACCCGATGGCCGTGCTGGCCGCGCAAGGGGACGCGCCGGAATTGGCGGATGAAGCCGTCCGGCAGTTGCTCCTGCGGAGGGACCGCCTCGTGCATGACGATGCCCTCTGGCTCCGTTATCACGCCCAGGAACCCCCGGACCGCAGTTTCGGGAATTGGGCGCGCGCCTCCGCCTGGTATCTCCTGGGGTGGGTCCGCGTCATGCGTGAACTCGATGACCACGAAGCTTTCCCCAAACTCGAGGAGGAGCTGCGCCGCGCCGCCGATTGGGTCATGGCGCGCCAACGCGGCGATGGCCTCTGGGCCGTCTATGTGGACGAACCGGACCTCGCAGCCGACACGGCGGGTGCGGCGGGCATCGCGGCCGCACTCGCGATAGGCCACGCCGAGGGATGGCTGGACAACGGCGCACGGGAATCCGCCGACCGCGCGTACGAAGCCTTACTAAACCATCTAACGCCCGATGGCCTCCTGGCGGGCGGTTCTCAGTCCAACAAAGGCGGCGAAACCTTGCAGCGCAGCGAGTACCGGGTCATTCTCATGCCGGGGACGGGGCTCATGGCCCAACTCATAGCGGCCCGGGAGGACAACGAGTAAGAGGGAACGTGGCATGGACCGGCGTCGTTGGTTTTTCACAGCCAGAGAAGGGGTCGAATAGACCTTTGATCGGGCTCATGCCTGTTCTCCAAGTTCTCTCGAAACCCTGTTCCCGGATTGCATTGGCGCAAACTGGACGGAAGCCTGGTCCGCTTCGTCCCATGCGGTGTCTGCCGGGGAGGCGATCTCTTCTTGGCCGTTATCGCAAGGGCTTTCTTTCGACTCACCTTCCGGGCTGGCGCTTACCTCCACATCGGGCTGCGGCCGCACGGTTTCGGTAGCGTCAGGTGAATGGCGTTCTGGAGGGGGAGAGGGGTCGAAGTCTTCGCCAGCCCCCCCATTGGACGGGCCTATCGCGATCGCCGCGCCGCCGCCATCGTCTCTGGCCGCTTCTCGAAGCAACTCCACCGTCCGCTCCAAAGCGTCCCGCGTGGAGGCCAGGAGCGCCTCTTGAGCTTGTTTCTCCGCCACGGCCGCGCGGTAGGCCGTCTCAAGCTGGTGAAGACGGACGGACAACGCCTGCGCTTCAGACCGGGCGGATTCCAATTCCTCCACCGCCGTTTGGCGTTGGCCGGCCAAGGCTTCCTCAAGCGTCTCGATCCGCTTGACTTGTTCCGCGAGTTTAGCCTCCAACGTCTCGCCGGTTCGCCAAGCCTCGTTGAGTAATCCCTGAAGCGCGTCCCGCTCCTCCGTGGTTTCGTTGAGCTGCGTTTCCAAATCAATAGCGCGTTGGAAAAGCTTCTGCATCTCGTTTCGGACAGCGTCCCGTTCAGCTGTTCGGCCCTCCGTCCGCCGTTTCTCGGCGGCTAACGCGTCCTGAAGCGACGTCACGGCCGCGGCGGATTCGCGCAGCCGTTCTTCGGTGGCGGCCAGGGTCCGCTCAAGGGCCTCGCGCCGATTTTTCATGGCGGTCAATTCCGCTTCCAGGCAATCCGCCTTCTGGCGCGCCGCGGCGAGCGCCTCTTTGGCGGCGGTCTCTCCTTCCGCTGTTTGCAGATGGCCGCCGGCTGCCTCGCGCATTGCGGCGAGGCTGGATTCAAGGCAGCGGCGCCCGCTCTCGCTCTCGTCTAAACGGGCTTGGAGTTCCCCCACTCTTGTGGACTTGTGCTCCGCGTCGCGGACGAGCGCGGCGCGCTGCCCTTGAACAAAGTGCAAGGCCTTTTCCAATCCGTCACGCGCCACCTGGGCGTCCGCCACTGAGTTAAACGCCGCGGTGAGTTGTTCGCGCAAACGCTCGGTCTCCTGCGATAGGGAAGCGCATTCCCCCGCCAGACGGGCCCGCTCGGCGTCGGTCGAGACATACCAATCGTGGAGATGGTCGCGTTCCTGCGCGATCGCGTCCCGTTCCTCCCCCACTTCCCTTTCGCGCCGCTCCCGATCCGCCAACGCGGCCTGAAGGTGGGCTGCTTCGGTTTGCGCTTCCTCCAAGGCTTCCGCTTTCTCATCCCGTTCACCGTTTGCCAAAGCCAAGCGCCGGTCCATCTCCTCCCGCTGACGCTGCATGTCCTCAAGCTCGGTCTGGAGCCTATCGCGCTCCTCGGCTATCTCGTTGTAGGCCTCCCGCCATTGCTTGAGGGCGCCGTCCTTTTCGTCAATGCGGCCTGTAAGCGCCGCGCGTTGCGCCTCAATGTCCTTTAACTGGTGCTGCAACGCTTCGTGCTTTTGGTTTAGCGCCTCCAGTTCACGCTCGAGTTGATGCTTGTCCCCGCTGAGCGCCTCCTGGACCTCACGCATCTCGGCGATCTGTTGTTTCGCTGATTGCAACTCCGTTTGCACGGCGTCGCGCTCTCTGGTCAGTCCCTCCACGGAATCCTTCAGCGCGTTGCATTGGCCCTGCGCGTCGGCGAGTTCGCCACGGACATTCTCCAAAGCGGTCCGGGCTTCCTCTTCGTTCCGCCGGATTTCATTGACTTCGCGTTCAAGGCGATCGCGTTCCTCTCCCAATTCGGCCTCGCGCCGTTGTCCTTCGGCCAATTCGGATTGAAGGCGGCCTGTCTCTCCCTGGGCTTTTTCCAACGCCTGTTGTTTTGCATCCCGCTCCCCCTCGACCGCCGCCAAGCGCGCCTCCGCCTCTTCGCGCTGGCGCCGCATGTCTTCCAGCTCGCCCTCCAGCTTCCGCTGCTCTTGCTCTAACGCTTCGCCAGCTTGCCGCATCTCGGCTACACGCTGCTCCTCCGCGTGCAACTGAGCTTGAAGCGCGTCGCGCTCCGTAGTTAAGGCGTCCACGGATTCTTCCAGCACTCCGCAGCGCCCGCGCGTCTCCTCCAACGCCGTCTGGGCCACGTCGCGTTCCTTGGCCAGTTTGGTCTCGCGGTGTTGCCCGTCCATCCAAGTGGAGTGAAGATGGCTGATCTCCACTCGGGCGCTTTCCAAGGCTTCCTGGGCTTGGTTCCGCGCGCGCTCGGCCGCCGCCAAGCGCGCCTCCACGTGTTTCAGCCGCTGCTCCATCTCCTCCAACGCGTTCTTGGCGCCGTCCCGTTCCCGTTGGGCCTCGCCGAGTTCACGCTCCAGGCGCTCTCGTTCTTCATCGCGGTCCTTGCGCTGGGCCGCCTCCAGTTCTTGCTGAAGCTCGCCGCGGGCTGTTTCGGATTCCGAGAGCCGGGTCTCCAGCTCCGCTTCTTTTTGACGATGAGCGTCCAGCTCTTTTTCCAGCCGCTGACGGGCTTGGTTGCTTTCCTCGGCAGCGGCGCGCGCGTCTTGGGCGTCGGCGCGCGTCTGCTCCAGTGCGTGCGCGGTCTCGGCCGCTTCCTCCCGGCTTTTCGCCAACTCACCGCGAAGCGTTTCCAAGCTCTCCTCATACGCTTCTAGCCGCGCTTCAAACTCCCGCACTCGCCGCCGCTGGTCTTGCTTGTGCTGAGCAAATTGCCTGTGGTTGTCTTCGATAATGCGAGCGAGTCTTTCGGTGCGGTTCGCGAGGTAATCGGCCTCATGGCGGGCCTTGGTCTCCTCGATGTGGACGCTCTCGAGCTTCCCGCGAAGGTCTTCGGTCTCGTGTTCGAGTTCCTGGCGGCGGCGCCTATCCTCGTCATGCTCCGCTTCCTTCGCCGCTGCTTGAGTCCGCAATTCGTCATTGGCTTGCCGCAAGGTATCGAGCTGTTGCTCCAGAGCCTGACGAGCGCTCCGCTCTTCGGTGAGCTGTTCGTGCAGTAGCGGCGTTTGCTGGCTCTCGCGTTCCGCGTTCTCCAACCGCGCCCGTAGTAATTCAATTTCGTTTTGCTTCTGGGCGAGGTCAGTCCCCTTCTCCGGCGGGGCGCCATCCGCCGGGCCGCTGTTTCGCCGACTCTGCTGCAAGTCAATGACTTCGCCTTCCTGCAAAAGTCGCTGCAACCCTTCCGATAAGCGGGAAAGACGGGCGGGATGAACCGAAGTGGCGAACACAACGTAGTGGCCCTCCGCAAGAAAAAGGCGGCTCACCGCTTCCAGTTCGGCGGCCTGCTCATTGAACTGCTCCAGTTGGTCCACTAAAAGCACAGCCGACTCGCAGCGTTTCAGCGGCATCGGGTCGTCGAGGAGGGCGCGAATTTGGGCCGGGAAATCGTGGGCTGTGATATAGGCCAAACCCGAGGCGGGGGACACGGCGCGAATCCGATTGACGATGGCGCACAAGAGATGGGTCTTACCTGAACCCTTTTCCCCCAGTAACACGATCGGCATAGGAGAGACCGGCTGCAAATCCGCGACAGCTAGGGCTATGTCCCGGGCAGCCCGATTGGAATCGGTGGTATTGAATGCGCCAAAACTATAGTGTTTCATAAGGGCCGTCACCTTTCGAAGCAGATTTTGGTTCATTCTAGTAGAACCCGGATATCCTGTCAACGTTATCGGTCAGTTTTGCGCCGCATAAACATAATTAATACATATAAGTCCTGGCGCCTAATCAGCGCTAAAGTTGTGGGTAAGCGCGGCGTTACGCCACTGGATTGGCTCCGCTTTGGAACGGACTACTTCGTAGAGCCAAGTCTTTGAGTCACGAACCGCGCTTACTCTAACTTATAGCCTATACTGCTTTTACTATTTATTTTGTCGGATAAGAACTTGGCCCGTGAGGGGAGGCGTGGTATTATAACCAAACGGATCGCCAGGAGAGCGCGCGGGACTTGGGGCGCGCCGGCTGAGCCCAAGCGATACCTTCCGAGCGCCATGGCGCGTTTGGAACAAAGGCAAGAAATCGTGTTGAGGAAGAGGCCGCGCTTGCCGCGCGGCTCGAGGAGCGGGAAGGAAATCGCAGCATGCCCACGTATGAGTATCACGCGATTCGGGCCGAAGGGGAAGAAGAGAAGTCGTTCGTCGGCGGGGTAGTCGTCGCGAAGTCCCGCCAAGAAGCCAAAGAGAAGCTCCGCACGTTAGGACTGAAAGCCACCATGTTGCAAGAGACCAAAGGCATGATGGGCTGGCTGAAATGGTTCGAAGCCGACGTGCGCTAGAATGGAAGGGTGGAGCGCAATCCGCCATTAGTTCCAAGAGGGCGGTTGCCCAATTGACACGACAGAGATTCCCCGAACACGCGATGACGTTAAACAAGCCAACGGTGTGCGCCGCGATGAGTGGGGGAGTGGATAGTTCCGTCGCGGCCGCGTTGCTTCTTCAGCAAGGGTATGACGTCATCGGGATGACCATGCGGGTGACCCCTTCCGCAGCCGCGTTCGATGCCGCCGAGGATGCCCGGCGGGCGGCTGAGTGGCTGGGCATTCCCCATCATGTGGCGGGCTACGAGGAGCGCTTTGAACGGGACGTCATCCAAGATTTTGTAAGCGAATACCTCGCTGGCCGGACCCCCAATCCGTGTTTCCGCTGCAACCGGAAGGTGAAGTTCGGGGCGTTGCTCGAAAAGGCCATGGACCTTGGCGCGGACTACTTCGCCACGGGGCACTACGTCCGGAAGGTAGAGCGAGGGGGCCGCGTGGCCGTGCGGCGGGCGCGCTACCTCGCCAAGGACCAGAGTTACGCGCTGGCCGGTCTGCGGCAGGAGCAGCTTCGGCGGATCCTATATCCGCTCGGCGAATTGACCAAGGAAGAAGTTCGCGAAACCGCCCGCTCCCTTGGGTTGCTCAATTCGGAGAAGTCTGAAAGCCAAGAGATTTGTTTCGTGCCCGGCGACAACTACCACCGTTTTCTCGTGGAGCGCGCTGGCCCAGGCGAACCCGGCCCTATTGTAAACCGCGCAGGCGAGGTGCTGGGTC
This sequence comes from Candidatus Hydrogenedentota bacterium, assembly GCA_046540175.1. Taxonomy (GTDB): domain Bacteria; phylum Hydrogenedentota; class Hydrogenedentia; order Hydrogenedentales; family SLHB01; genus SKRY01. The sequence goes on along the minus strand of JBKHFO010000054.1, from coordinate 731 downwards.
AGCACAAAGGGCTCATGCATTACACCGTGGGCCAACGCAAAGGCTTGGGCATCGCCGCGCCGCGGCCGCTTTACGTGCTGGAGCTTGACACTCACCGCAATGCCCTAGTGGTGGGATACGCCGAAGAAACCTACTTCCATAAACTCCTCGCTTCCGAGGTGATCTGGGGCGCCACGGAGAATCCCAGCCAGAGTTTTCCGTGTTGGGCGCAGATCCGCTACAACCACCATCCCGCGCCCGCCACGGCTCACGTTACTCCCGATGGACTGCAGATCGTCTTTGACGAGCCGGAGCGGGCCGTGGCCCCGGGCCAATGGGCCGTATTATACGATGAGGAAGGCGTGGTCCTTGCCGCCGGATTGATAGAGCGAGGGATCAGCGTGGGCGAAGAGACTTCGGCCCCTGCCGGCGGATGACGCGAAAGCGGCTCGCGTTGACGCTTGTTGTCGATCCCGGTCGTCTTTCAAAGGGATATTGTCCCGCCCGTCCCCCACCCCATGCGCTTCAGCCGCCATCTGCCGTATCGGTTGATGCCGGTTTAGCCAATCGCCGGATGAGTCAGCCCAAGATATCGTGATGTCCTTGTTACTCGCGCCTGAAAAGGAAATTCATCCTCACCCAATGGGTCATAACATACCGCCGGCGTCTCGCCGGCATTACCCAATGGGTCATAACGTACCGCCGGCGTCTCGCCGGCATTACCCAATGGGTCATAACGTACCGCCGGCGTC
>JBKHFO010000053.1:0-17683 GCA_046540175.1 Candidatus Hydrogenedentota bacterium | reverse complement strand
TGCGATAACGGCATCCCCCAAAACCATGAGCCCTGAAAGGGCGAAACAACCCCGCCTTCCTCAGAAGCTAAACAGCTCGGACTCCGGGGTCTCGTGGGCTTCTTCCATGAACTGGGCGAGCATCTCGACGATATCGGGATGCTCCTCCGCGATGTTGTTGGATTCGCCGGGATCTTCCTCAAGATCGTAAAGTTCAAGGGGGCCGTGGCGCTCCTCATTCACGTTCAGACGCACGCCTTTCCACTTGCCGTGGCGCACGGCTTGTTTGCCCCCTTGCTCGTAAAACTCCCAGTAGAGGTACTCGTGCTCCTCTTGCTCGTCCTCTTGTCCCACCAACGCGGGAAGAAGAGAGATGCCGTCCATCTCATCCGGAACGGGTTCGCCGGCGAGTTCCAACGCCGTGGGCGCAAAGTCCCAGAACGCGGAGATATGGTTTGTGCGCGTCCCCGCGGGGATCACGCCCGGCCACCACGCCAGCGTGGGCATGCGGATGCCGCCTTCGTAGAGGTCGCGCTTGCCGCCGCGGAAGGGGGCGTTCGAGTCGTGCATGTCGTAATGGTAGCCGCCTTCCACATGGGAACCGTTGTCCGAGCTGAACATGACCAGCGTGTCTTCTTCCAGGCCCAATTCCCGGAGCTTCTGCAGCACGCGCCGCACGGTATGGTCCACATACGTGACCATGGCGGCCTGCGTGGCGGCGGGATGGGTCTGGGGATAGTAGTGCCGGCCCTCGGGATAGGGCTCTTCCTCGAACTGGCCCACATACGGCATGCGGAATTCTTGCGGCGCGACCATGTCCGCGTGCGGCTGTTGCACGGCGAGATGCAAGAAGAACGGCGCGTCTTTCTGGGCGCGCTCCTCGAGATATTCCAGCGTTTCGTCGAGAAATTGGTCGCCGCTAAAGATTTCGCCTGTGGACCCGTCGTTGTCCTCGTAGTGGATGCGTTCGCCGTTGCGCACGAGTTCCCGCGGATAGTAGCGGTGCGCGGCCGCGTGAGCAAGGAACCCGAAGAAGTGGTCGAAGCCCTTGTCGTTGGGCAAATCGGCGTCGTCGGAATTACAGGCCAAGCCGGATTTGCCTATCAAGGCGGTGTGATACCCGGCATCCTGCAGCCGTGTGGCGATCGTGATGTCCTCGGGATCGCGCCGGAATTGTATGTCGCCGTTGCCCCGCTGGTACAGATGGCCCGTGTGGTTTCCTGTGAGAAGCGCGGCGCGCGAGGGCGCGCATACGGTCGAGCCGCAATAATGGTCCGTGAAGATCATGCCTTCCTCACCCATGCGGTCCAGGCTGGGGGTCACAAAGTTCTCCTGGCCCATGATACTGAGGTCGTTGTAGCCCATGTCGTCGGCCAGGATGAAGATGATATTGGGCCGGCTGCCCCTTGCCCTGCTCAACGCGTCTTCGGCTTGAGCGCGCGCCAGCCTTGTCCCGCCTAATCCGGCCAACGCCGCCCCGGCCGCCGCCGCGCCAAGAAAGCTCCGCCGCGACATCTCCATGCTCTGGGCCCCACTCTGCTTGCCGTGTCTCATTAGCTCCTCTCCTTAAGGTTGCTGGTGAAACCGATAGGATACATTGGTATCGTGGTGGTAAGACTTAGGATGGCGGTTCAAGCGCCTCACTTTGGCTCGGGGATAGGCGCGTTGACCTCCTCGCGCCAAGCCCGCATCTTGGCGTGGAGTTCCTCAACTTTGTCCGGAAGCCCACGGGAAAGATCGTTTTGTTCGTATGGATCGTAATCCAGATTATACAGCTCCAGACGATTATCCTCATAGAATTCCATGAGCTTCCATTCACCGGCGCGCATGACCGTGACGGGGGTGGTCCGCCAGGGTCCCAACTGCGGCCGGTACGCCTCGAGATAGCCAGGGAAATGCCAGAATAGGGCATCCCGCCCGAGTTCTCCTTCTCCCCCTGATTTCAGTAGCGGCGCAAAACTTTCCCCATCCACCTCGTGGCCACCGGGGATTTCCGCCCCGGCAATTTCGGCGAGCGTCGGGTAAAAGTCGATATGCTGGACGGGCTCCTCGCACACGCTCCCCGGCTCGACCACGCCGGGCCAGCGCACAAGCAAGGGCACGCGGATGCCCCCCTCATACAGCGTGCCCTTGCTTCCCCGGAACGGCAACGCGTTGCTGTACCCTTCGTGGGGGCCGTTGTCGGAGGAGAAAACGACCACCGTGTTGTCCCTGAGATCCAATTCGTCGAGCGTGGCCAGAATACGGCCGACATTTTCGTCTATGGCATGGATCATCGCGGCGTACTCCGGGTGGTCATGATATTTGCCGGGTTCGCGCTGCTGGTACCGCTCGACGTCCTCTTCCTTGGCCTGAATGGGGGTGTGGGGCGCATGGTGAGCTAGGTAGATGAAAAACGGTTCGTCTCGATGCTCGCGAATCAACCCGATGGCCTCGTCCGCAAGCCGATCGGGCAAGTACTCGCCTTCCGGTCCGTCCTCTAAGTACGGGTTCTGATACGGCGGGAAATAGCCGCTCGGCGGATGGCCCGCGCTGTAACCGCCGATGTTCACATCAAACCCCTGTTGTTCGGGACCGTGTGTATCCGGGTCCCCCAAGTGCCACTTTCCTAGGTGGGCCGTGAAATAACCCGCATCCCGCAACACCTCGGCGACGGTGGACGTATCCTGCGACAACGCCGTTTCGGTCGGCGGCGGCTCAACCTTACGATCCTCTTCCGCGCCCCGCTTGCCTGTGTTGACCGTGTATATGCCATGGCGCGGCGTGTTCTGCCCGGTCATCAGACAACCCCGGGACGGCGCGCAGTTGGGGTGCATGTACGCCGATTTGAACAGCATCCCTTCACGGGCCAGCCCATCCAGGTTCGGCGTTTCGTGGTAATCGCTCCCGTAGAACTCCAGAGCCGTCCCCGTATAGCTCAGGTCGGTGTAGCCCGCATCGTCGATGAGGATGAAGAGAATGTTGGGCCGCGACGCGGAGCCGTCTTCAAGCGCCGCGGCCGCGCGCGCCAGCCTGGTCCCTTCCAAGCCAACCAACGCCGCCCCGGCCATCGCCGCGCCCAGAAAGCTTCGCCGCGAGATCTCCTTGCCCTGTGTCATGGTATGCTCTCCTTGTAAGTCCAAACGGACCGCCCCGGTTTTCAAACGCTGTGCTTGCCAGCTTATCAGCCTTGCGGAGCGCCCGCAACATGAAAAGGGGACTCCATAGTGAAACCCGGCCCGGCCCTCGTGTAGGCTTGCGGTGAAACGCGCCACGAACCGGCCTCTACCCTATTCCCCTTGGAGCGCTACCCCGTCTAATGAATCAGAGAGCAAGCAACGACGGCCCAAAACGGATTCAGCGGCCCCTTCTGACGTGGTTTCGCAAGGCTGCGCGCGACCTGCCCTGGCGGCAAACGCGCGATCCGTACGCGGTATGGCTCTCCGAGGTGATCCTTCAACAGACCCGCGTTGACCAGGGGATGCCGTATTACGAGCGCTTCATCCAAGCGTTTCCCACCGTCCACTCCCTGGCCGCCGCGCCAGAGTCCGCCGTGCTCAAGCTTTGGGAGGGACTTGGATATTACAGCCGGGCGCGCAACCTTCACCGGGCGGCCAAACAGATTGTGGAGGAACACGGCGGAGCCCTCCCCCAAACCGCGAACGAGCTGGCGAAGCTGCCTGGCGTGGGACCGTACACGGCGGGGGCCATCGCGAGCATCGCCTTCGGCGAGCGGGTTCCCGTCGTGGACGGCAACGTGAAACGGGTCCTCGCGCGGCTGTACGCCATCGACGAGAGCATCGACAGCGGCCCGGTGTCCACCCGGCTCTGGGCGTTGGCGGGAACGCTGGTCTCGAAACGCTATCCCGGCGATTTCAACCAGGCCTTGATGGAATTGGGCGCGCGCGTATGCACGCCGAAACAGCCGGACTGTCCCCGCTGCCCCTTGCGGCGCCAATGCGGCGCCTACGCGGCGGGCATCGCCTCGGACCTTCCCGTGCGCCGCGCGCGTAAGACTGTTCCCCACAAAGAACTGGCCGTGGCGGCCATACGCCGGAACGACGGGCGTTATCTCATTGTCCGGCGGCCCTCCAACGGGATGCTGGGCGGTTTGTGGGAGTTCCCCAACGGTCCCTTGGGGCCTGGCGAAGACCACGCCCGCGCGTTGGAGCGCATCGTAGCGGACCTCGTGGGATTAAACGTACACCCAGGCAAATTGGTGGCGTCCGTCGGCCACGTCTATTCCCACCTCAAAGTCACCATGACCGTCTACCTGTGCGAGGCGGCGGAGGGAGAGGTGGCGCTCCGCGAGCACACCGCCGCCCAATGGGCGCTGCCCAGCGCCTTTGCGCAATACGCCTTCCCCAAGGCCCACCACAAGTTCCTCCATCGGCTTCAGGGGCAGACTTCACTTGGGCGGGAAACCTAACCCTGCCGCAATCCCTTTATTCATTGACTACTCCGTATAGCACAAACTCCGCCTAGACTTCTATTTATATGAAAATAACACTAGACTAGATGCTGGATACATGCTAAACTAAGTTTGGAGATGGAAACTCAATCAATAACTAACATTAAGGAGCAGCGCGCTGAATGGGGTTAGCGGCCCGCCGGGGACGCTGGAACACTAAATCACAAACCATTGGAACCTAAACGAACCTAAGGAACGAAACGATGCGAACCGAGAAAAAAGGCTTTACCCTCATCGAGTTGCTTGTAGTGATCGCCATCATCGGGATATTGGCGGCGATTTTGTTGCCGGCTCTGGCCCGCGCGCGCGAGGCGGCCCGCCGGGCGAGCTGCGCCAACAATCTGCGTCAGTTTGGCCAGATCTTCAAGATGTACGCCAACGAGTCCAGTGGCGAACTGTGGCCCTCAACCCAACAGTCCTACCTTCAACACTCCTCCGATGCCTTCGGGTTCAAGGGAGAATCGCTCTACCCGGACTACTGGACGGATATTAGCCTGAAGATCTGTCCATCCGACGCCCGCGCCTTTTCGGACGAATGGGGCATGGACGACGATCTGCAAGCCCAGTTTCAGGAGATGACGCAGTATCAACAGCAACAAGGCATACAGGATGACTTCGTATGCCAGAAGACCAACGCGGCCTTCCTCTCGCACCCTGTCTCCTATGTATATTTCCCAGTGGCGACCCGCACCATTTCGCAAATCGTGGACGCGGGGGACACCATGGTGATGTGGGTGCACACCTTCGAGACCGATCGCGTATCGACGGATGCTGGGCTTGTTCAAGAATGCGCAGCGGGCCGCGAAGGCTTTGGTTCGGTGGAGGTGTTTACCGACAAGGGCATGAGCGACCTCCCCGCCGGTGAAATCCGCGAAATGACAGGCGGTTGGTGGGTTGACTACAACAACTTCTTCCTGGACGACGATGGCTCGGAACTTCCCGACACCTATCCGCGGCTCCGGGAAGGCATCGAGCGCTTCTTCATCACGGACATCAACAATCCGGCTGCGGGCGCCGAAGCTCAAAGCAGCATTGCCGTCATGTGGGATAGTTGGGCCATGGAGGCTGGCGATCAGGCCAAGCGGTCGAATCCGTTGACCTTTAACCACATGCCGAGCGGCAGCAACGTCCTTTACATGGATGGCCACGTGAATTTCGTCCGCTACAACGAGCAGTACCCCATCCAGTGGCCATCGGGGGACGAGGTCCATGAGAACGCCGTCGGGCGCGAAGCACATCGAATCATCCCGGTCATCTCGGGCTACGGTTGATCGGAGGAGCGCCGCCGGCCTTTGAAATGCCGGCGCGTGGCATGGGTTTTGGGCTGGCGCAGGCTTGGGGCATAGGCTTGCGCCAGCCTGAATGCCAGATGGGGAATCCAATAGTTCAAAAAGCCCCACTACGTTAGGAATAGCCGGAAACGTCTAGCCATCCCGATAACGAACAACCTCATCAATGGCTCACGCGGGACTATGGATGCTTCGGTCCCCGGCGGATTGATGAGCTTTGGGGACAACCCTTTACGCTTTCGGAAGGCGATTCCGTGAGCCGGCGCGTGGGCGTCCTCGCGTATCGCGGAGAGGTCGAAAGCGGAGGCATTGAAGAACGTTACGAGGCCTATGCCGGAGGCGAACTCTAAGGGCCAGCCATGGTTTGACACCCCGCCTCGGGACAACGAAGTTTCAAGTTTCCACTAGGGTTGACACCATGGCTTGAAAGGTCTAGTTTGGAGTAGAAAGCTTGACATGTAACCATGGCGCAACCCTTCATTTGAGGATTATAAGGAAAGGAGCAAACATGAGTAAGCACACGAGCCGCCGCGGTTTTCTGAAGACAAGCGTAGCGGCCGCCGCCGCGCCGATGATTCTGCCATCGGGCGTGTTGGCCGCCAACGGCAACCCAGGCGCCAATGACCGCTTTGTGATGGCGTCCATCGGCGCGGGCCGCCAGGGCGGAGGCGTTGTAACGCGGTTCGCCGGCTATGATGACGTGGTCGTGGCCGCGGTCGCCGACGTGAATCTGGGGCGGGCGGAAAGCCTCGCCGAGGAAGTGGGCGGCGCGGATGTCTACCAGGATTACCGCGAGCTGTTGGAGCGCGACGACATCGACGCCGTGGTCGACGCCACGCCGGACCATTGGCGGGCTACCGTCGGTATTCACGCCGTCCAGGCGGGCAAGGATGTCTACGGCGAGAAACCGATGGGCCTGACCGTCCACGAGGGACGCCAACTGGTCAAGGCGGTGCGCAACAACGGGGCCGTCTATCAGACCGGTAGTCAGCAACGTTCCATGGACCCCAATTACGACGCCTGCATGTTCGTGCGCAATGGCCGTCTGGGCAAGATTGAGCGCGTGATTGCAAGCAACTATCCGAGTCCCTGGAGCTTTGGGATGCCGGGAGAAGAGGTTCCCGAAGAGTTGGACTGGGACATGTGGTGCGGTCCGGTGATGCCCGTGGCCTACCACAACGAGGGCCTGTACACCCAGCGCGGCCAACCCGGTTGGATCTCCATTCGTGAGTTTTCCGGCGGCGAAGTCACCGGCTGGGGCAGCCACGGCTTTGACCAAATTCAATGGGCGCTGGGCATGGACGATGGCGGCCCCGTCGAGGTGTGGACCGAGGGCGAGCCCTTTAATCCGCCGACGTACACGGAGCCGGAAGGCCGCGGCCGGGGCGACGAAGTCTGCGCCGAGCCCAAGGTCTTCATGCGCTATCCCGGCGATATCATCATGGAGTTGGGCGACGGGCCAAATGGCGGCGGCCGGATCATCGGCGAGGAGGGAACCATCTCCATCGATCGCAATCACTACGAATTTGATCCCGAGGAACTCGGCGAGGAGCCCCTTGAAGATCCCGAGGTCGTGCTGGAGCATAGCGAGCACCATTACCGCAACTTCTTGGATTGCATCCAGTCCCGAGAGAGGCCCATCGCGGACGCGGAAATCGGCCATCGGTCGGCCACGGTATGCCATCTCGTCAACATCGCGCGCTGGGTAAGTCAGGTTACCGGCGAAACCGGCCAGCACCTCGAATGGGATCCCGAGGAAGAACGCTTCACGAACAGCCAGTGGGGCAACCACTTCTTGGATCGCCCCCGGCGCGCGGGATACGAACTGCCCGACGTGGAGTAATCGCAACAGGCGCAGCGCCTGAGAGCTGGAGTCAAACAACCATGGATGGATCAAGACAGGCCAATGCCTCGTTCGGTCCATCCATGGTTGTTCTTGTTTGCCGCAACGGATTCTTGAACCCGCCGCCGCAACGCACTGCATGGAGATCGCGCATATGAGCAACGCATGGAGCCGCCGCACCTTCATCAAAGCCGCCTCGTTGGCGCCCGTTGGCGCCTGGGCGGGGCTTGCCGCGCGCGGGGCGCCGGCCCAACAGCCCATCGAACGGGTGGGGGATCCCAAGATCAAGCTGAGCGTGAACGCCTACTCGTTCAATACGCTGCTTCGGGAAGGGGAAATGGACCTCTTTGATTTGCTGGAGTATTGCGCCGAAGCGGGATTTGACGCAGCCGATCCCACGGGCTATTACTGGCCGCCCGGCTATCCCGAAGTCCCCACGGACGAGTACATCGCCGAATTCAAATTGCGCGCGCACCACCTCGGCCTCGCCCTCAGCGGAACGGGAGTCCGCAACGATTTCACCCGCGCGGACGCCGCCAGCCGGGAGGACGACATCGAGCTGACGAAACGCTGGATCCAGGCCGCCGCGAAGATGGGCGCGCCCGTCATCCGCGTCTTCGCGGGCCACGCCTGGGACGCGGAAGAAGAGGACTGGGACCAAGTCGCGGAGGAGCGCGTGGCGCCCGCCTTCCGGGAATGCGCGGCGTACGGCCAAGAGCATGGCGTCATCGTGGCCGTGCAGAACCACGCCCACTTCCTGCGCTCCGCCGGGGAAATTCTCCGCATCATGGAACTGGTGGACTCCCCTTGGTTCGGCTTGGTCTGCGACACGGGCAGCTTCATCACTTCGGATCCTTACGAGGACATCGCCCAAGTCATCCCCTACGCCGTGAACTGGCAGCTCAAGGAACAGATTTCCGGCGGTGACGGCGGCCGCGAACGCATCGACCTGGTCCGCCTCATGACCATCGTGCGGGAACAAGGCTACCGCGGCTACATGCCCCTCGAAACGCTGCCCTCGGGCGGCGGCCCCTACGACCCGCATAAGCAACTCCGCGCGTTCGCGGAAGAGGCGCGCGAGGCCATCGCCGAGACTGCCTGAGCGGAAAGCTACTCCCGCAGACCACTGATATCCATCTCAAGGATTGGATGTTTCAACTACCCCACACAACACACAGGAGCAACAACAATGAAGCCTACCTTGAAATCCTCCCTCATGAATACGACGCAATTGTTTTCGGCGGCATTCATATTCGTGTGTTTAAGCCAGGCGATGGCGATTTCAGCGTCAAGCGATGAACTCATCCATGGAGATGGGAATGCGATCTACAGCGCCGAGATCGACCAATGGGACGAAGAAACCAAGCAAACGCAACGTGAAAATGCGAAGCATTTCCTAGACACATTGTCTGAAGCCGTCGAACAAGGTGAGAAAGAAATCACTTTGGACAAAGAGCACTATCGGTTCAGCACCGAATATCTGGAGGATGTTAGTGGCGCTTTTATTCGATTGAATGACGTCACTGATCTAACCATTCATGGAAACGGGGCGCAGTTTTGGTTTGAAGATTACCTCACAGCGCTACAGCTGGACAACTGTCACAACATTTCATTTCTCGATCTCACCATGGATTGGGACCCGTTACCCTTTTCCCAAGTGGTGGTTACCGCCATCGATCCAGAAGGAAACTACATTGAAGGGAAAACGGAATCTGGTTTCCGCAATTTGAATGAAATATTGAATGATCCCTCGGTAGGTGGCAGCCCCACGGTTAAAGCCTTCATATTTGACCCCGAAACGGGGATCCTAAAACCCGATACCGCCCACAGCGAGATTTCGTCCATCCAAGAGATTGGAGACGGCCGTTTTCGATATCACGGAATGGTCTATGGCGCCCAGGATTATGAATCGATCAATATCGAACCTGGAGACCGAATGGCGTTTGTCATGCGTCACCGCCACGCCATCCGCATACTCCAATCAGAAGATGTCACGTTTGAAGACCTGCGCCTGTATTCCAGCCCCTTTTTTGGAATTGCGATGGAAAATGGCGGCGGCAATATGGTCTTAAAAGATTCCAAATTGATCCCACGGCCCGGAACCAAGCGCTTAATGAGCGTGAACGGTGACGCCCTGCATTTTACCTCGCTTCAAGAAGGGCCGAGAATTGAAGGCTGTGAGTTTAGCGCAGCCGGAGACGATATTCTCAACATCCACGGCGATTTCGCCATGGTGCAGGAACAACGCAACCCAACCGAAGCCGTGATAGGAATCAAGAATCACACTAATGTCCAAGAAGGTTCCACCATCCGAATCTATGACTACAATACCCTTCGCTTGAAAGGCGAATTCCAGGTACAAAAAACCGTCGAGGGGAGCGAAGCCCTAAAACGGGATGCGAAAGCGGTTGGAGAAGAAAAGGACGTCAAGTTCTGGCCCGGGAGAACCTCGCTAATCTGTACCTTGGACCAACCGGTGGACGTGGATCGGTATGATATCGTGGAGTCTGATTTCGACGGCGGCTATGGCGCGGTGATCCGCGATAACTATCTGCATAACTTAACCACACGTGGGTTTTTGATTCAAACCAAAGACGCCGTCGTTGAGAACAATGAATTTATGAATGTCGACAACGCCGCCGTTTCCATCATGGCTTCTCTCAAATGGTGCGAAGGCCCCATCCCCGAGAATGTTGTCCTCAAGAACAATACCATCACACGGCCGGGTTGGACATACAGTTCCCGGCATAGAGAGAATTCCAAAATCGGCGCGGTCAGTGTCGGTATCGAATACGCTGATGAACTCAAGCAGGACAACCGGCCCATCCAAAACATCACGATTGAAAACAATACAATCCGCAAGGCGGCAACCTGCGGTATCTTCATGATTCATTCCAAGAATAGCACCGTCAGGAACAATACCATTTCAGGGTATTGCGAGGTGGATCCTTGGCGGGTAGGTGAAGAATATGGAGTGCAGCCGTATTCGGCGATCTACATAGGAGATTCCGAGCGAATTGACCTAACCGGCAATACGATTTCGGATCCTGGTCCATACGCCCAAGACGATATTATCATCGGCAAATATACTGACGAGGACTCGATCAACATCACGCATTAACTTACACTGTAATACTTGAACGGGGGAGGAATACCGGGTATTTCGGGCACTATACAGCGATTCTGGGCACAATTCACCCTCGGCCTAGGGATTTTTGCAAGTCGCTGAACACAGTGATGTATGAATCGGTTTTCGACAACGGAGTTCAGACAATGATGGGTAGGAAGTTTTGGGTTTCTCTAATCATGGTTCTAGTGATTGTTCACGGACCAAAGGTAAATGCGGCAGAATCGAACCAGGAAACGCTGCCAAACGGTTACACAAATCACGCTGAATCACACGACCTGAGGCAGTTCTCCCGAGTGGTTGAAGACGACACCGTGTTTTTGCTTGATGAAGAAGGTGACCGGATGTTTGTCTGCAAACCGGACGACAGATTCAGTTCTGAAAACGTTCACATTGATCCGGAACGCGGTTTACTTCTTCAGGGAACCGTTATAGGTGAGGGGGAACCTGGAACGGATGTCCCTTCCGAACACCAGCGGAGCGCTGGGGTGAAGACGGGACAACACTACGGTGATGAATTTACATTCTGGTCATTCGCGCCGGATCCGCCAACAGATCAGGTTCGCGTCGACGTTTACGCCACGGTTCCCCGGCCGCTAGGCGCGAAGGCGGCCATATGGTCGTTCGCCGATGCTTGGTATCCCGGCGGGGAAAGCGTTATCAGTCTCGAAATGGATATGATCGAAGCCGGCGGCCGTCCCAGAGAGTGGGTTGACGGCTCGCGGGAAGGGATGTTTCGGTATCATCCCAATCTTCATTGTTGGTTCGGTGGTGGTTCGCCTTGGGGACATAGGAGTGTGCAACATATGGAACCGATCGAACTGGATTTTGGACCAGAAAACCAAGAACACAAACTCAGCTGGGAATGGCGCAACGGCCCAACCAACGAAGAGAAGACTTTGCGCTACTTGATCGATGACGAGGTAGTCTACGAACGATGTGTCGCCGACTTGAAAGAGGAGCATCCAAAACTGGATCGTGGTGGCATGGAAGGCGTCGAATCGACAATGTCCGCCAAAGAAATTGCCGAATTCATGTGGGACAAGCCTCAGCATCTGTACCTCTGGTATGGCGCGGATGGCGAGTTTTTTCTTTCCGACACTCCTCAATATGGCAACGATTGGCCAAGCGAGATGGTGATTCGCCGGATCGATGTATTTCGGTAAACTTACAACCGGAACAACTGGATGCAACACGGTTCATGACGAACACATGATGCGGATAACAGCGCTGCTATTGCCATGATTTGCCGCTTTGGACCGATACAGTGATAGACAAAAGGGATGAGGCGAAACACCCCGCCGCCTCATCCCGCCGTCTTTCACTCCCAGCTGAACGGCAGCACGTTGGGATAGCTGCGTTGCCAGTCCGGATTGAAGGACTTGCTGATGCCTTCGGCGGCTGAACGGCCCTGCGACAACTCCATTGTCGGCGATTGTTCGCCGTGGTTGACCCGGTAGCTAAAGCGGATCGGCTCGCCGTCCTGCATGCGCTGATGCACGGTGGGAATCGCGCTCCAGGGGATGGCCGCTTCCACGATGCGGGTGTCATCGTTATACCCAACTTCCAGTTCGGCCCCGTCTACCGGCCCTTCATCGGGATGCTCCGGCTGGCGGGGGTAGTGGTGCTTGCGCGGCATGTTGGGCGTTTCCAGCATGTACACCTCCGTGCCGCCGCCGGCCTCTTCGTCAACCCGGTGCAGCCCCAGCTGGTAATCGGTGGTCTTGTAATGCCCGAAGCGCGGGGGGCGGCCGGGCAGATTACGGATGGTGTGGTTGTCCTCGCCGGGATCCAGGACGTTGAAGCCGAGCAGGATGTTGTCGAAGTTGCGGCCACTACCGCTACTGGGGAGGTCCGGACTGCGCCGGTAGCTGAAACGGCGCACGCCTTCCGGCCATTGGTGTTCAATTAGTTCGCCGTCGTCAGTCTCTTCATAACTGACTTCGGGATAGAAGTAGAAATCATCGTCCCGCTCGCCGAAGCGGACCGGCGCCGGGACCGCATCGTCGTCGGCCACACGGGCGGCGAAATAGAAGTAGTCGCCGTCGTAGGCGACATACGCCGTGGCGAAACCGGTGGCGACGCCTTCCTCGAACTCTTCGAAGGGCAGCCAGGCGGCCTCGGTCATGGTTGGGCCGAGATCGCCAACCGCGTTGATGGTCTGCGGCAGCGCCCCTTCCCAGTCGCTCAAATCGCCGTCGACGGTGATCGCGCGGCGGCTGATCAGGTTGACGTGCATATCCTCCCGAAGCGGCGCCAGGCCGTGTTCACCGGCGTCGAAATCAACCGCCAGCGGGTAGGTGTTATCGGTTCGCGCTTCACCCCCTGTAACTTCGATTTCCACCGTCTTGCGTTCGCGGGGGGCGAAACGGAGCCGCTCGGGGTGAGCGATCTCAAGTTCACCCAGCGACACGTTCAGCTCGCCCTCAACCGGCTCATTGAGCTGATTGGTCAGCCGCAGTTCAACCGCCGGCCGATTCGCGATTTCATTGGTCATGTCGTGGGCGACGATTTCCAGCGGCTGCAGGCCTTGTATTTCCGCTTCCTTCAGGGCTTCGAGCAGTTTGTCGAAACTGCCTTCCTCCTCCGGGTCGGCCCGCAGGATGCGCCCCTTGGAGTCCAGCGCCAGTTCCAGGGTTTCTCCTTCCTGCGCGAGGTTGCCGTAGTGGTCGTAGACGGAAAACAGACCTTCTGGATTGGCGATGCGCATCGTCGCGTCCCGGAAAGGATGCCGCTCTTCCAGTTCGGCATGGATTTCCGCCCGGCGTCCATGTTCATCGGGGGCCAGGGCATCGAGTTCCTCGCGCAGCGGGCGTTTGGCTTCGACTTCGGCCAGGGTGCGGACGCCTTCGAACAGCTGGGGCTGATCGCCAAAAACGGAGGTGGTGTCGCCGGCTACGGCGACCGAACCGTCATCCGGGTTATCGTCCAGACCGTGGAAAACGAAAACCCAGGGGAGGCCTGTTTCAAAGAGGACCTGATCAAACGCGCGCTCGCCGAAGAAGTGCTGCACCGCGCCGTAGGCGGCGCCAAGGGGCCGGGTTTCCAGCAGGCGCTCAATCGTTTCCTCGCCTTCCCCGGTCTGAATCGTGTCATGCTGCACCCGCCCGTGGCTGAGATTGCTGACCGCGTAGCGGGATAGCGAGCCCATGGTCCGGTCGTAACCGGCGGCTCGATTAGCCGCAAACACGCTGAGAAAGCGATCCTCGCTGTTGGCCACCCAGCTTTCGGTGTCCCAGATTTTGACCCTGCCCATGTAATGTTCCCGCTCGTTCCAGGCCTTATACTTGGCTGGAGAACTCATACCCTGGTAATGGATCGAGCAGAAGTCGAGATATTCCGGCCACAACGGGCTGTTTTCGATCCCTTCCGGGAAGAACTTGTCCCAGGTGTTCGAGCTGGAATCGGCGCCGCCGACCAGCACTTCCACCCCGTGCTCCTCCCGGGCGCGGAAGACGGCGTCGCCCATGCGCCGGTGCAGCTCGCGGTAGCGGAGCATGTCGGCCTGCCAGCCGGAGATGCTGCTGCCTTCCCAGGGCTCGTTCCAGATGGTGATGGCGGTGATCGGCCCGTTCGGCCAGCCGTAGTTGCTGACCAGATGATAGACGTATTCCTCGAACTCGTCATCATGTTTGGGCAGCCACACATGGTCTGATTTGGTTTGCTGCATCACGCCGTCCTCGTCCAGATGCGGACGGGTGCGCCCCAACGGCTGCTCGTACGTGTTGCCGCTTCCGATCTCGGCCATCACGGTGACCTTGTTATCGTGCAATTCTTGAAACTGTTCGTCGAGCCAGTCGAAGTAGGGCTTGCCGTCTTCGGTCCGATCCGTGTCCAGCGGCTCGAAGGAAACGCCGTAGCGGATCGCCTGGACCCCGAGCCGGGCCAGAATTTCCGGATCTTTACTTTCCAGGGAATGGACGGGGAACTGGATGCGCTCTAGCTCGCGGGCCAAGGTACGGATGTAGCTGGCCAGGTAGCGCCGGCCGTGGCCGCCAAGGTCGACGATCAGCGCGTAGCCGCCCTTGGTGTCCGGGGTGGGAGGTTGAATGGTCACATTGGTCCAGCCTTCCGGTTCGAGATCAAGCGACAGCGGGATCTCGGCTACGTCCTCGTATTTTTCAATCGTCGGCCTCCACTGCGCCCTGTCGTGATCCGGATCGTAGAACGTGCCATAGCGGATCACTTCTATTCTGCCTTCGGCTTCCAGCGGCTCCCCGGTCAGATTCTCGACCTGAAACTCGAACTCGGGCTGCTCGCCTTCGTGGAAAATATGCCCCGGCGCGCCCGAGTCCAAGACGGTCACCTTGTAATCAGTCGCTTCCTGGTCTTCGCCTAATTCGAAGGCGGTTTCATAATTGAGGAACTGATGCGTCTGCGACTGGCTCTGGGCGGCAGCCGGCGGGACGCCTAGGACAAGCAAGACGGCGGCCACGAGAAAGAGTGAAATGCCGATCGGGTTGCCGTTGTTACAGTTTCTTCTTTTGCCGAAAGATTTTTGCGTCAGTAAGTCAGACATGACGAAATTCCTTGAAGTTCGTTCTCGACTACGTTTTGACGTGGTTTTGTTCTTGCAATCCGTTTTATCGGACGCCATCCGGATTATGCTTCATTAACTCCTCAATCTCCGCGGCGATAGCTTCCTCATCAAATGTGTCTCTATCTTCATTCTTGTAGGTGTGCAGCCCGTCTGGATCGTACTCGAAGCCATTCCATCCCGCCTCGAACCATTCGTCTTCGTGGCCGTGGCCTTCGTCGAATAGGGTGAACCAGCCCGGACCTCTGATGTCATAGTAATCCTCCGCGGGTCCCCGTTCAAAACCGCGCACCGCATAATGTAGCGCGGCTTGGTCGTAGCTGGGATGGGGTTCAATATCATCGCTGTAATACAGTTCATAGGCCCTCCGGGTGATGTTGTCCTCCGGGAGATCTTCAAGGCTAGGTCCTGTCAAAATCCGCCGCCCAACTGAAAACGGGCTGAACAGCACCGGCGTTGGCCATTTGTCCGGCCCGGTCAGCGCGTATTTGGTGGCCTCGTAATCATAACTGGTGTTGTGTTCCCGTCCGCGCCGGCCGCAATCGCGTTCGAACCCAAACGCGCCGCCCATGCACACCCAGCGTTTCACTTTCTGCTCCACAAGCTCTCGCCCATCCAGATCACTGTGCTCACACGAACCGCTTCGCAGCAGTTCGGCGGCGTTGGTCAGGGGGCCGATGGTGATGAAGGTCACGCTGTTGTCCGGCTGCTCAGCCAACACCTCCCGGTACACGTCCACGGCGTCCGGCGCGTCATCGGCTGATTCCCAGTCCCGGGACCGGGGGAACTCCTCTGCGATCTGTTGGGCATAGCGAGAACCATCTTCGCGGCCGGATTTTGCGGCGCCAAGGGGAATCTCCGGCCGCCCGTAGAACGTGAGGATGGCATCCGCACAAAGGGGAGACCACTCATTGAGCACGGACACCCCCACGGCCAGAATATTCGCCTCCCCCAGGTCTTCCAGGGCGAGAAGGGCCGCAAGCGCGCCCGCGTCGTCCACGTCCGAAGCCAAGTCCGTGTCCAAAATCACGTTAACGGGGTCTGTTGTTTGGGCGTGTACTGCGCTGGCGCCCAACAATAGGGCGGCCAACAGCAGCGCGCAACGGATCATTAGGCTCTTTGTTGATGCGGTAACGCCCTTGCTCCTTTGCCTTGCCGCCAGACTGAAACGGGTGCGAACGGGGATTCTGTCTTGCGTCATCATGTCGCTGTCTCCTCTGGGGGGGTAAACCCGCACTGAATCTCTCTTGAGGGCCTTGTTCCGCCTATTGGCGATCACATCCTGGCTACTCCCGCAGGCCGCTGGTATCCACCTCCAAGACAGTGTCGTCGGCCAACACGTCATCCCACGCGATTTCCTCCCCGCGCCGGGCGGCCTCGCGGCCGAGGATGACGGCGAAGTTGCTGTTCACGCTGGGCTCCAGCGTGGGGTTGCTGAAATCGCCTTCGGTGATGGCGCGGTGGAACTCGGCGATGTTGCGTTCCGCGCCATCGCCATAGAGGTCGCCGGAATCGCCGCCTTCGTAGCGCGCGTCGTCCTGGCCCCGGATCTCGGTTACGCCGTGGTAGTTGGTTTCGAGGTAAGCGCCCCGCCCAAAGGCCATGACCTGACACGTGAACCCATGTCCGTTGCTCACGTGTTCGCCCCAATGGTTGAGCGCCAGGCCATCCGCGAACTCGAAGGTCAGCGAGTAGGCGTCGTAGCTGTCCCCATGGGGATCGCGCCGGAAGGTATTCGCCCGGCCCAAGCAGCGTTCCGGCGTCTCGCCGATGACCCAAAGGGCGGCGTCCACGGCGTGGATGCCCGCATTCACCAAGTATCCGCCGCCGAGGTTGGTGTCGTTCACCCAAATCAGGTGGCGCAGCCGGCCTTCGATGGTGTCTTCAAGGGGCGGATCGCTGAAGCCTTCGTCGGTGTACCGCGAATTCACCATGCCCACTGTTTCGAGCGCGCCGCCGTGAACCCGTTCGACCGCCTCGATGATGTAGGGGTGCGTCCGCATTTGGAAATCCACGAGAAAGCACTGGTTGTTCTCGCCGGCTTTCCGCCCCATGTCGCGCACGCGCCTGGTCCCCGGCGCGTCGACGGCCACCGGCTTCGCCATGAACACGTGGCGCCCCGCCTCGACGGACGCCTCCACGTGTTCGGGGAAGCAGTAGGGCGGCGTCTCCAGCGCCACGGCGTCCACCCCGCTTTCCAGAAGCCGCTCGTACCCCTTTAGGCCGGAAAAGCAGCGCGAGTCTGGAATATCGAAAAGCCCGGCGGTATGCTCCATCTCTTCCGGAAAATAGTCGGCCAGCGCGGTCACTTGATACCCGCCATGGGCCATGAAGCCCTCGGCCAGCCACTTGCCGCGCCCGCCGCAGCCCACCACGCCAAGCTCAATCTTGCTGTTCGCCGAGGTCCCGCGCACGGCGGAAGCATTGACGATGGTCAAGGCCGCGCCCGCCCCCGCCG
>JBKHFO010000052.1:0-17694 GCA_046540175.1 Candidatus Hydrogenedentota bacterium | reverse complement strand
GGAGTATGAATCTTTTCGGAGACTACGGCGGTCCATGGAGTATGCGGGCGAGGATGCTTGGGGCATCCGTTGAGCCAATGTGACGGCGGGCGCCACAATGCACGGCGCGACGGCGCCGCTTCAGATGAACGGCCTTGGCGGATAATGGGCCACACCCTGTGCGCCAAACTTGAATTGCTCAGTTAAATGGGAGTTATCAATGTTGTCCCAAACACGAAAGAACAAGGCCGATTGTGGTTGTGAGTGGGACCGGTCAACTGTGAGGTCCGCAATCGGCCCAACCTGACATGACGTGCTGGACAAGAAGAGCGTTTAGCGATGAGCCACAGCCGCCCTGAAAGGGCGAAAACATAACAGCCCAGGGCAATCGCCCTGGGAAAATGGCGCCCCCCTCAAATAGCCCTGAAAGGGCGTCACATGCGGCTGCGAGCCATTGTTGCGCCCTTTCAGGGCTGAAAACAAGGTTTGCCGGTTTCCCAGGGCGATTGCCCTGGGCTATTATGTTTCAGCCCTTCGGGCTGTGTTCCGGCGCCTTACCTTGGAGCCCTTGACAGCCTGAACGGGATAGCAAATCACCGCTGTCTAGGACAGTAGTGTGGGAATATCTTTTATCGTATGCGGCTCATTAAGTCATTACGTAATCGGCGGGCGCCGGTTTATTGTAGTAACCGGTTTGGAACCACGGGCTAACGCGCCACACGAGTGGAGGAGGCACAAGATGCGTACGGAGAAGATTGCGGGGGGCATTATCGCCCTCCTTTTTTTATTGGGAATGGGCCTCATAGCGTGGCAAATCTTCTCGGACGCCGATGAAGAAAACCCCGCCGCGATGCAGGCGGGAACTGTGGGAGATGAGGCCCCTGTCGTAAGGGCCTCCGAAGATGCGCCAACGGAGGCCGGCGCCGCCTCGGAAAGCGGGCCGTCGCGCATCCGGATCTACGGCACGGTGACCGAACGCCGGGGCGGATCGCCCATTGCGGGGGCCGAGGTGCGTCTGCAACAGGCATCGGCCGAAGTCTTGGCAGGGGCCATGACGCCCCCCGGTCAGGCGATTCGCCAACGCGCCGAGGAGGAGCCGCTCGCCGCCGCCGAGACCTCGGACTGCTGGGGCTACAGCATCGATATGGAATGGACGGGCGGCGAGGACGATCCCCTTCCGCGGCTCATGCTAACGTGCCACTCCGATGGCCACGCCCCTCATGAAGAAGCGGTGCCTGTTCATGGCCGAAGCGAACTCCGCATGGACATCCTATTGCAGCGCGCGGCTGGAGTCAGCGGCCGGGTGGTGCGCGCCGATACCCAAGGGGGCGGCGTCGAAGGGGTCCAAGTCATGGCCGGACAGGGCGGCGAATGGATGTGGGGCGGTCAAAGCGAAAACACGGCCACCACCAGCGAGGACGGCGTGTTTGAGTTGAACAACCTATCGCCTGGCCGCTACGCCCTGCGTCTTTCCGGGTTGCGGGAACAGGGGCTCTACTTCCCCGCTGGCAGCCAAACCGTCTTCGTGGAGGAGGGCGCGCGCGTGGACGGGCTCGAACTGGAAGTGGAGGCGGGCGGCCGCATCACGGGGCGGGTCACCAACCGGCGCGGGGCGCCGATCCCCGAGGCCACGGTCGAATTGGCCCCCACCCGTTTCTCCACCTCGTCCATGGATACGCTCATGCTAACGCAAGAGGCGGGGGCGGCAACGGACGACGATGGCATCTACGCCATTGCCGGTCTGCCGCCGGAGGGCGCCTTCGCCGTAGTGGCGCAAGCCGTGGAATACGCGCCATCCGAGCGACAGACCGTCACCCTTACCGAACGCGCAGCCACCGCCGATTTCGTGCTTGGCCAAGGCAGCACGATTAGCGGGCGTGTTCTACAAACGGATGGCGAGCCGTTCGCCGAGGGAGGCGTCCAACTTCAAAGCCTGGAGATGCAAGGTTTAGACACGGGTGGCCCCGGAACCCAAACCAGCGAGAACGGCTCCTTCACGCTGGACAACGTGGCGCCGGGCCGTTACACGGTGACGGCGGGCTGGAGCGCCGTGGAGACCGAAGAGGGAGAACCGGCCACCCTCACCGTGGAAGAAGGCCGCGACCTCAGTGATTTGCGGTTCGTCGTGGCCGGCCGCGATTTTGGCGGCGGGCCTCAAGCCGAAGGCGTCATCACGGGGCGGGTGTACGACTCCCGGGGCAACCCCGTGGAAGACGCCGCCGTAACCGCCTCCATGGGGGCCTTCCCAGCCCAAACAGTCTCCACCACCGAGGGTGGGGTCTTCACCATTGAAAACCTGTGGCCTGGCGCCTACACGGTCGAAGCCCAAGCGCGCGGTGAAATCGCACACGAAGAAGGCGTGCCCCTCCACGCGGATATCAGGCTCAACCTCTCCCCCGGCGCGCGCATCGAAGGGCTCGTCCTTGATAGCGAGGGCGACCTCGCCGAGGGCGTGCCGGTGTCCCTCGTCAACCTGGATGACCAAGCTGCCGAGGATGAGATGACCGACTTGCTAAGCCGTTTCGGAGACGTGTCTGCCGCGGATCAGCGGCGTACGGACAGCAGCGGCTTTTTCGAGTTTGGCGACCTCAGGCCTGGCCGGTATCGCGTGGAGGCGCGAGACGCCACGCGCGGTACGGGCGAGAGCGAGCCCGTTGCCTTGAGCCGCGGCCAAGAACGCACCGGCGTGCGAATCCGGCTAGAGCGCGGCGTCCGCGTGACGGGCCGCGTGCAAGATCCCAGCGGCCGGCCGGTGTCCGGCGCCCAAGTCCGGCTGGTTCAAACAACAGACAACATGATGGTGCAGGCCATGGAATCCGCCATGCTAGCGGGTATGGGCGGCGCCAGCCATAACGCGACGACGGACCGCCAGGGCCAGTTTGAAATCGCCAACGTCCCCCCCGGCGCGTACGATCTCGTGGCGACTCATCGCGCCTATGCCACCAATCGCGTCCAAGGCGTGACCGTACGCCGCGGAGCCGATATCCACGGGCTGCGCGCGGTGATGAGCGAGGGAGGCGGCGTGCGCGGACGGCTGACGGACAGTAGCGGGCAACCCCAATCTGGCGGCGTTGTTCTCATGGGACCGGGCGGGTATCACATGCTTACCGCCGGCAGCCAGGGCGAGTTCTCCATCGGCGGCTTGGCCCCGGGCAGCTATCTCGCCGTTCCGCTAGATACCACGGTCATGGGGGGAGGCGGCGCTTCACAAACGTTCCCGGACATGAGCGTGGTCGACATCACCGACGGCGAGGAGGCCAACTTGGATTTCGGTCCCGCGGGCGACATCCCCGTGTCGGGCCGGCTCCGTAACCATGCGGGGGGCGAGACCGTGGTCTCTGTGCGCCGGCCGGGCGGGCCGCATCCCACCGAAATGAGCATTACCCAGATGGGAACCACCCTCGACATGCTCCGCCATCAAGCGGGCCAGGCCATGGTTCAACCCGACGGCTCCTTCCATATCGAGGGGCTCGAACCTGGCGAATACATCGTGGACGTCTTACGCTTCGATGAGCAAGCCGCGATGCAGAATCCCATGAACTTCCGTATAGAATCCTTGTACGAAGGTTCGCTAAGCGTAGAGGATTCAGACCCCATCGACCTGGATATCGCGCTCCCCTAAAGAACTATCGTGTGGCGCACGTCTCCCCCGCGCCCCGCTTCGGCGCCGGCGCACGAGGCGTCCGCCACACAATTTGCAAGAAGGATCGCCTATGTCTAAACGCGCCGGCGCGGAACGCATCTGCCAGAGACTGGAAGCCGCGGGCCATCGCGCCCTATTTGCGGGGGGATGCGTGCGGGATCTGCTCCTGGACCAAACGCCGAAGGACTACGACATCGCGACCAGCGCCCGCCCGGAGGAAGTAGCACGGCTCTTCGACAAGACGGTACCCGTAGGCGTGGAGTTTGGCACGCAGCTTGTTGTTGAACCGGAGGGCGAATTCGAGGTCACAACATTTCGCCAAGATGGCCCCTATGTGGATGGCCGCCATCCCGCCGAGGTCTGGTTCACAGGATCCGAGGAGGATGCTCGCCGCCGCGATTTCACCGTGAACGCGCTCTACTACGATCCGTTGAAAGAAGAGGTCGTGGATTACGTGGGCGGTCAGGGGGATCTCCAAGCAGGCGTCATCCGGACGGTCGGACCGCCCCAAGAACGGCTCGCCGAGGACTATCTTCGGCTTCTACGCGCCGTCCGATTCGCGGCGCGGCTAGGTTATCGTATCGACAAGGCTACCTTCGAGGCCATGGTTGAGCTGGCTCATCACGTGGTCGAGACGAGCGCCGAACGCATTCGGGACGAGCTGGTCAAGATGCTCACGGAAGGCGCGTCAGCCCGCGCGTTCCAACTGCTGGATGAAACGGGGTTGCTTGACCATGTGTTGCCCGAAATCAGCGCCATGAAGGGGGTCGAGCAACCCGCCGCTTTCCATCCCGAGGGGGATGTGTTCAAGCATACGCTCCTCTGCCTAAAGGAATTGGATCGCCTTGCCCATCGCACGGCTACCCTCGCCTTTGGGGTGTTGCTGCACGATGTGGGCAAACCCGTCACGCAAACCTTCGAGGACCGGATTCGTTTCAATCACCATGACAAGGTGGGCGCCGAAATGGCGCGGGATATCTGCGACCGCCTGCGGATGCCCAAGCGAGACATTTCGCGCATCGCATGGCTTGTCGCGGAACACATGCGCGTGTCGGCGATCCCCGATATGCGCGAAAGCAAACGCAAGCGTTTCGTGCGGGAAGACGGCTTCGATGAGCTACTGGCCTTGGCCCGCATCGATTGCCTCGCCAGCCATGGCGATCTCTCCGAGGTCGAGTGGATTGAATCGTACATCGCCAACCTCAAACCGGAAGAAGTGAAGCCATCGCCGTTGCTCACGGGCAAGGAACTCATCGCCATGGGCTACACGCCCGGCCCCCAGTTTGGCGCCATCCTGAGCGAAGTGGAAGACGGCCAGCTCGAGGAGTGGCTGAAAAGCCCAGAGGAAGCCCGCGACTACGTCCTCCGGCGCTGGCCCGTGCAGTAGGTGATCGGCAATCCTCGCGCGCCTACCGCGCGGCGTGTTGTTGTTCGGAAAACAGCTCCGCGATGGCGGATTCGTAGGGCCGCCTGAGGATGCCGTGTTCCGTGATGATCCCCTCAATCAAGCGGGCGGGGGTTACGTCGAACGCGGGATTGTACACATCCACGCCGTCTGGCGCCGTCTGCCGGCCGAATCCATGCGTGATCTCCGCGCCGTCACGCTCCTCGATCACTATCCCGTCCCCGCACGGGGTCTCTCTGTCGATGGTGGAGATGGGCGCCGCCACATAAAAGGGGACCCCGTGGGCGGCGGCCGCCAAAGCGAGGTGGTACGTGCCGATCTTGTTGGCCGCGTCGCCATTCGCCGCGATCCGGTCCGCGCCGACGATAACCACGTCAATCACGCCCTGACGCAAAACATGGGCGGCGGCCCCGTCGCAAATCAGCGTGCATGGGATGCCGGCTTGCAGCAATTCCCACGTGGTCAGCCGGGCGCCCTGCAACAGCGGCCGCGTCTCGTCAGCGTAGACCCGGATGGCGCGGCCCAGTTCATGCGCGCGGAACGCGGCGGCCAGCGCGGTGCCGTATGCCCCGGCGGCCAAGGGTCCCGTGTTGCAATGGGTCAACATCGCCCCCCGCTCCGGCAACAACGCCGCCCCGTGTTCGCCGATGGCCTTGCAGCGGCCGCGCTCTTCTTCAAGCACGGCGTGGGCTTCCTCGAGGAGCCGGGCTTCGAGCGCCTCGGGCGGCTTCCCTTCCGCCTCGCGGGCGGCGCGGCGCATGCGAGCCAAGGCCCAGAAGAGATTGACGGCCGTTGGGCGCGAACCCGCAAGATAGGACGCCACCTCCTCGACAACCTCCTGAGCCGTGTCAGGCGTGTCGGGCTTACGTTCCTTGAACCCCGTGACCACGCCGTAGGCGGCGCAGATGCCGATGGCGGGCGCGCCGCGGACCCGCAGCGAGTGAATCGCTTCCCACACCTCGCTTGCGGTGTGCAGGGCCGGGGTTTTGTATGTGACCGGCAACTCGGTCTGGTCAATGATCTCGAGATGGCCGTTCTTCCAGCGGATGGGTTCTATCATTGCGCTACGATGTCTCCAGCGTTGCAGGATTGCGTTGCGTACGGATCGCCGCCGTGGCCGGCGAATCATGAAAGAGAGCGTATCCTACCCGAGCGCCGCCGCGTCAGGCAACCCCTCGGCCAGGCAAGGCGCGCCTCTCCTGTAGTCCCAGGGCTAATTGAAGCTTTCGACCAGGGAGCCCACAATCAAGTACCACCCGTCGGCCAGCACGAACATGATGATCTTGAAGGGTAAAGACACGAATATCGGGGGAAGCATCATCATGCCCATGGACATGAGGGTGCTCGCCACGACCATGTCAATGATTAGAAACGGGATGTAGATGTAGAATCCCATGATGAAGGCCGTGGTCAGCTCGCTAAGCACAAACGAAGGCATGAGCACATGGAGCGGCACATCGTCTGGCGTGCCGGGCCGCTCCATGTCGGCGATATTGATGAACAGCGCCAAGTCCTTGGGCTCGGTCTGGCGGAACATGAATTCCCGGATGGGGATGAGCGCGCGTTCAACGGCCTCCGCCTGGCCGATTTCCTCCTCCAGATACGGTTGCAAGGCCTCCTGATTCACTTCAATATAGGTAGGCGCCATGATGAAGAACGTGAGGAATAACGCCAGTCCAATGAGAACCTGATTCGGCGGGGATTGCTGCGTGGCCAAAGCTTGGCGGAGGAACCCGAGCACGATGATGATTCGCGTGAACGACGTCGTCATCACCAAAATGGCGGGAGCGAGCCCCAGGATCGTGACGACAAACACCAACGTCAGGGTGGCGCCAATCTGGCCCGGTTCCGTGGCGGCGTCCACCCCTTCGGTGATGTTGAGACCCAAGGGGTTGTCGCCGGGATCCTGCGCGCCGGCCGGGGAGGCTGCCACCAACGCCAGAGCAAACGCGAGCAGCACAAGCGCGCCCCCTCCGTAGCGCATACACCGACGCGCTGCGGACGGACGGACGCCGTTACGGACAAGGGCGTTACAACGGCTCATGATCTCGCGTCTTCTGGAGCCCCATACCTCACTGAATCCGGTTGTGGAGCAGGGGGTGAAGTTTATGGCCGGACTCCCATAACAGGCCATGGCTCCCCGGCGCCAAGCAGTTGACTGTGGGCACTAGTACCTCTTCAGCCCTTAAATGGTGGATGCCTCGACCGCGTCTGGCTTAGCCTGACATGATGCTACAAAGTTGTAATCAACGGGCGTTTCTATCCCGCGAGCTTTCCTGCAGCGTCTTCCGAAGCCGTTGGATGTCGTCCCGCAACGAGTTCACGTCCGCCGTGTCGGAGGAAGGATTCTGCTCGTCGCGCGTCAATTCCCTCGTCTTGGCTTGCAGTTCCGCCCAGAACTCCTCGCCGGGACGCTGTTGCCCCGCGTTTTCTCTGGACTCTTGCCCGGTTGCGGAAAAGCCTTGCGCCGGCATCTGCTGCTGCTCAAAACTATCGGCGGGAAACTCTGTGAGCAGGGAGGGCTCATTCTGGCCTACTCCCACCACCAGCACTTTGTCGCCGGTCCGGATGAAATGTAGCGACACCCGGGGCGTCAAGTATACTCGGCCAATGACCGACGCCACGTTGCTCTGAGGAAAAACCGAGGTCCGCTGCCCCAGGCGGCGCAGCCCGTACGCGAGAAGGATGAACACGCCAAGCACAATCAGCAGCGCCAGGATGGTCTGAATATAAGGACGCGCCAGATCCGGAAGGAACCGCCCCGGCCCCGTATCCCCGGGTTCTTCCGGGTTTGCGGCGCCGGTTGCGGGATCTTCCTCCGCCGGCGCCCCCTCATCCAGAATCGCGTTCAGTTGTTCTTGATAGGTAGACCAAAAGGCCGGAGGCGGCGCCGGTTGCTCCTCCTCGTGCTCCTCTTCCCAGTCGAAGGGCGGCTCAATAAGAAAGCGCGTCTCCTCCATGGGGAACGTTGTTTGAGACGGCGGTTCCCACCTCGGTGTGTCCTCTTCCACGTCGCCAAACGGCGTCGGGCTTGCGGACAACGTGAGGCACGCCGCCGCCAGCAGCGCCAGCACGGTCCGCCTAAGCCAAAGATTATCCCCCATTGCCTTCGCCCTCGCTTCGTTCTCCCGTCCCATGAATCTCGCTTATCCTCACATGCAATGTCTCCGCCAAGACCACGATTTCGCCCCGGCCAAGCGGCACGTTGCGCACGTAGATATCGGTCATCTCACCGGCTTGCTTGTTAAGAGAAATCACCGAGCCCACCCGTAAGCCTAGCACATCGCGCACCAACATTGAACACCGCCCCAACTCGGCGGTCACTTCAAGCGGCACATGCTTGAGATCCTCAAGCCGGAGGTGGTGATTGCTCTTCTCGGGCGTGGAGTGGGAAATCTCCTCGAACTCATGGCCAGAGGCCTGTTGCGCGGTCTCTTGCATTAAATCTGATCCTGAATGGCGAACCGTTCATGAAAGACATCCGTGATACGGTAATCCGCATTGGAGTTGTCCGGTTTTGGCAACCGCTCCAAGATTGCGTTGGCCCGCCGGATGGCTTCTTGTTGGATTTCCTCCTTGATACTGGCGTCGTTCAGCGTCTCGCGCTTCCGAAAACTGTGGAGCCCGTTAATCATATCCACAAAGCGCACCTTATGGCTGTTCACCAATTCCGCCGTCTCCGGATTCGCGCACTCCAGCGACACTTTGAAAAGCAAGAGGGACGCGGGAATGTTGGTGTTGGACATATTGACCGTGGCAAACGATTCCTCCATCGAAAGCGTCACGGCGGATTCCGAGATGCGGTCTTCGCTTTCTTCCCCGGCGCGCGCTTCCTCCTGGGTCAACATGGGGCGGACCACAAAATAATAGACGCCTCCCGCCGCTAACGCCGGCACAACCAAGGCCATGGCCAACCCCAGCAATTTCTTCTTCAGGCCACGCTGGGACGATGCGTTCTGTTCATCTACCATAATACCACCTCATCATTGGCTAATTACAATTGGATTTCTCTTCAAACACACGGAGCGGGCGGTGGCGGCGCGCGCACGCTTTTGCCAAGCCTCGCTCCCGAGGCCATCGGCCCCGCGCCTCATGGTGTTGAGCCGGGGGTCCAGCCCGAACCGGTTAGGGCATAGGCCCTTCTTCCCCGGCCGAAGACTCGTTCACGCCTCCTTGGTCATCGAAACGCTCATGCAATTCTTCGAGTTCCGCTTCCTCGAATTCGCCCCGGATCTGGAGTTCCACACGGCGGTTTCTCAAACGGCCCTCCTCGGTTTCGTTGCTGGCCACGGGTTGAGCAGGTCCCAAGGCCACAATCTCGAATTGCTCCAGAGGCGCCTCGCCCATATCGGTGAGATAAGTGGTAACCGACTTGGCCCGGCCGTAGCTCAGGTCGTAGTTGTCCTCGAAGATTGCGCTACTCAGCAGCGGCCGGCTGTCCGTGTGGCCCCGGACCTCGAAGCTGGCGCCGGGAAGATCCCCCAGCACCTCGGCCAGGCTGTCCAGCACATCGTGGGCTTCGGGCCTAAGCTCGGCCCTGGCGGACTCGAAGAGGATCTCACTGGGCAGATTGACTTTGATTCCACCCTCGTCGTATTCCAGTTCCACATCGTCTTCCCGGCCCAGCACCTGTAAGCGGCGTTGCATTTCGCGTGCCACCCGCTCGACGCTGCGCGAAGGGCGGGGGGGGATCTGGGACTCCTGTTCAATACTGACAATGCTCAGGTTCTGTGGCATGAGGCCCAACGCGTCCCGCACGGAAATAAGCGCCTCTTCGAATTTCTCCTCCGTGATAGACGAAAATGAAAGCAGAAGGACAAAAAACGTCAGCAACAGGCTCATGAGGTCGCCGTACGTGACCATCCATGCCGGGGCTCCCCGCCCTTGCTCTTGCTTGTTGCGGCGGTTCCGTTTGTTCTGCGCCATGTTAGCGCCCCACCTGGACATTCTCGCGTGTCGAGGGGGAGATGAACGCCTTCAGCTTCTGTTCGACGACGCGGGGGTTGTCGCCGGCTTGAATGGAAAGGATGCCCTCGACGATGATTTCCTTCGCGAGCAGCTCGTCCCCCGTGCGCACCCGAAGTTTGCCGGCCGCGGGCAAGAAAAAGACATTGGCGAGCAACGCCCCGTATAGCGTGGTGAGCAAGGCCACGGCCATCCCCTCGCCAATACGGGAAGGATCCTCGAGTTCCGCCAGCATCTGCACCAGCCCGATAAGCGTCCCAATCATCCCGAACGCGGGGGCGAATGTACCCATGGCGGACAGGATGTTCTGTCCCATGGAGTGGCGATCCTCGAGGAACGCGAGTTCCGTGGTGAGCACGTCCTTGATCAGTTCGGGGGAAGTCCCGTCCACGGCGAGCTGAACGCTCTTCTCCAGAAACGGATCCTCCATCTCGGAAGCCTGGCTCTCCAGCGCAAGGATGCCCTCGCGCCGGGCGATGGTGGCGAAGCTTACAAGCTTCTCGATGAGGTGCTCCGGCGTGGTGGATTTGTGGATAAAAGCGTTCTTCAACGTCCCCAAAACGCTGAGCACGTCGCGCAAGGGATAGTTGACCAGCGTGGCGGCCACGGTCCCCCCGATGACGATGATGAAGCCGGGAGGATTCCAAAATACGCCGGGCGCCCCTCCCAGCACGATGGCGAGCAGCATGAGGGTGAAGCCGGCGACAAGCCCGATGATAGTTGTTACGTCCATACCTTTACACCTGGAATCCCTTGAGGTTTTTCAAAGAAAGCGTTCAAAAACGCGGCTATTCTATCACTCCGCCAGCGTATACACAAGATGTTGTAAAAAACAGTGTCATACCCCATTATATTGCCCGAGAACCAACGGACGGCAAACATAACAGCATTAAATGCGCCTTTAGTATGCCCTGGTTGCTTCGGCCGGACATCCATACCGCCTCTCGACAAGGCGGGCGCCTTCCGGGACCTTGTCCTATTCTATCGGCCAGACGGTCCAAACGCTGAAGATCCCTGATGGCGGGCAGGCAACGAACCCGCCCCAGCCTCGCCCATTCCCAAAAGTTGCATAACGGCGCATACCGCGCACAGCGCGAACCGCCATAGATATACACCGCTGCGAGGCGGACCTTGGCGCCGCCGTTAGAATTTTGTGAAGCGCGCCGCGCGGTTTGCTAGAATACCCTAGCTTGGGAACGCCCTCATGCAATGGGGATGGAGTTGCAAGGGGCAAATGCGTAAAGACGAGTCATCCGCGGCAACGCGGAGCTCCCCTGCTGGCGGACATGATTCCGGAGCAGGTCTACTACCGTCTGAAGCGCCGGGTGGAAGACCTTGAGCCGAAGCGAGCCAACTATCCGGCGATTGGGGCACACGCACTGCGCGTGAGGGGACGACTACATGACGCGAGTTCGAGTCGCCGTGGTTGGTTGCGGGCGAGCGCAAGGGGAACACTACAAACATCTCGGCAAACGAGACGACGTCGAGTTGGTGGGGCATTGCGATATCGATGGGGACCGGGCGGCGGCCGCGGCGGAACGCCATGGTGGCGAGGCGTTCACAGACCATGAGAAGATGTACGACCAAACCCGGCCCGCCGCGGTCTATATCAGCGTTCCGCCGTTTGCTCACAGCGGTCCCGAGGAAGCCGCGGCCATCCGGGGAATCCATCTCTTCGTGGAAAAACCCATCGCGCTTGACCGGCGGACCGCCAAGGCCATCGCGGCCACCATCCGGAAAGCCAAGATTATCACGTCCGTGGGGTACTGTTGGCGGTACTTCGACACCGTGGAACACGCCCGAAAGCTTATTAAACACAAGGCTATCTGTCTCGTACGAGGGTATTGGGACGGACCAATGCCCGAGGCTTGGTGGTGGCGCAGACAGGACAAGAGCGGCGGCCAACTGCTGGAGCAAAGCACGCACATCGTGGATCTCGTGCGCCATCTCTGCGGCGAAGTGGCCGAGGTGCACGCCATTGGCTCCAGCGGTTGCATGACGCAAGTCCCGGATTTCGACATTCACGACAGCAGCGTGGCCACCTTGCAACTGAAAAACGGAGCTGCTGGCGTGGTCACCTCGGTGTGCGTGGCGAATAGCGCCGGCGTGAAGGCGGGGGTGGAGATCGTGACGCCAGAGGCGGTGTTCACGGTGGACTATGGCAAACTCACGGTACGGGAGGATGGCAAGACCACCGAATACGAACCTCGCACCGATATTTACGCGGAACAGACGGAGGCCTTCGTCGAATCAATCAAGACCGGCCGCAAGAAACGAATCCGCTCCACCTACGCCGACGCCCTCAAAACATTCTGTGTGACCTGCGCCGCCAACGAATCCATGGCGTCGGGCTTGCCTGTAAAACCGTGAGGCACGGACCGGCCCCCCTGATTCACGTAGCCCCGAGATGAGGCACCCCCCCGCGCGCATTCATTCCCCGTCGCGCCCGTCCCGGAGGCAAAAGCCCTTTCCCCATCTCTTGGCTCCCCCGCTCCCAAGCCCTCACACCACGTAGATGTAGCGGCGGCAATTCGAGCACGTGTGGATGTGGTCGGAATCCTGACGGATCTGCTGCACGAATTTCGAGGGAAGCCGCATGAAGCACCCTTGGCACGTATCGCCTTCCACCGGAACAAGGGCGGGGGGGTGGCCCTTCATTAGCTTATCGTAATGGGAGAGGATCCGGGGCTCCACCATTGACCGGATACCCTCCATCCGCTTGCGAATCTGCGCCTTACCGGTCTTTGCATTGTCCAGCATTTCGTGGCACAGCTGGAGCCGGGCCAGCAAGATAAGGTCCGCGTGCGCGTCGGGAGTTTCTTCAATACCAGGCTCCGCCGGGATGCTATCGTCAGCGGCCTCGCCTTCGGTCTGCGAGAAGGCGGTGGATATGCGTTCAAGAACAGAAAACATGGTCTCGGCGTCCTCGGCCCGGAGCATTTCGTTGAGGTGATTCTGGTCGCTCAACAGCTTCGAGACGGTGGCGATGAAGTTAAGGTACGCCGTCTGTTCGGAAGGGGGATAACAAATGAGGAAGATGAGATGAACGGGCGTGCGATCCACGGCCATGAAGTCCAGCCCATGAGGAATACGCCCCACGGCGCACGCCATCTGCTTCATCCCCGGCACGCGCGCATGCGGCACGGCGATACCGCGGCCAATGCCTGTGCTCTCCGTACTTTCCCGCGCCATGATCTGGTCCATGGCCGGCCCCATGCTGTCCTGCATCTTCTTCTTCTCAAACAGGGCGTGGGTAAGCTCCTTTAGTGCATCCGCCTTATTTTTCGCACTCATATCGGGCAAGATGCACGCTGTGTTAATATATTTGGTCAGAATCATATAGACAACCTTTCTATAACATAAGCCGCTGTGATAGTTTTGCACACACCCAAGAGCGCATCTTGGGCGGGGGCGCCGCCTTTTGGAAACTTCAGTCTAACATACTAGGGTTGACATGGCGCAATCAAGCCGTTCCGCACCAAGCGGCGGTTGGGGCGGTATGCCGGCTGTTTACATCCCCCCGGCCCTCAGCGAGGCGAATTCCTGCAAAATGCTGGGTGCTACGGCTTGGTGATTCGTTGTTCCGCTATCCCACTCCCGTGTAAAACGGGAAGCCAGGCGTTCTGCCCGGCTTCCCGTTGCCTATCCGATCGTCGCAGCGTCTTCGCGCATGCGGGGTTGAGCTAACGCACGCCCTCCCGCGCGGCTTTTTCGCGGATGAGATTGAGAGCGCTGCCGGCCTTGAACCATTCGATCTGCGTCTCGTTGTAGGAGTGGTTCACGGGGAATTCGTCGCGGCTTCCGCCGGCGTGATGCAACACAACCGTGAGGGGTTTGCCGGGGGCGAACTCGGTCAGGCCAAGGATGTCGATGACGTCGTCTTCTTGGACGTTATCGTAATCGTCCTTGTTCGCGAAGGTCAGGGCGAGCATGCCCTGCTTCTTGAGGTTGGTCTCGTGGATGCGCGCGAAGGACTTCACGATGATCGCCCGCACCCCGAGATGGCGCGGCTCCATGGCGGCGTGTTCGCGGGAGGAGCCCTCGCCATAGTTCTCCTCGCCCACCACCACCGCGCCGATGCCCTCGGCTTTGTAGGCCCTTTGCACGGTAGGGACGGGACCGTATTCGCCAGTGAGCTGGTTCTTCACCTTGTTGGTTTCATCGTTGAAGGCGTTGACGGCCCCGATGAAACAGTTCTCCGAGATGTTGTCGAGATGGCCCCGGTACTTGAGCCACGGCCCGGCCATGGAGATGTGGTCGGTCGTGCACTTGCCCTTAATCTTGATGAGCAAGCGCAGCCCTTCGAGGTCCGTCCCTTCCCACGCGGGAAACGGGTCAAGCAATTGGAGCCGTTCGCTGCCGGGGCGCACGATGATCTCGACTTGGCCGCCATCCTCCGCGGGCGGCTGGTAGCCGGGATCGTCCACGGAGAAGCCTTGCACCGGGAGTTCGCGCCCCTCCGGGGGATCCAGCTTGACGGTTTCCCCCGCTTCATTGGTGAGCGTGTCGGTCATCGGGTTGAAGTCCAGCCGGCCGCCCAGGGCCATCGCCGTCACCGTCTCGGGCGACGCGACGAAGGCGTGGGTGTTGGGGTTGCCATCGTTGCGCTTGGCGAAGTTACGGTTGAACGACGTCAGGATCGAGTTCGCTTCCCCTTGTTGGACGCCCTGCCGCGCCCACTGGCCGATGCAGGAGCCACACGCGTTCGCCAGCACCAGACCGCCGATGCCGGTGAGGGCTTCCAACAGGCCGTCCCGTTCGATGGTGAAGCGAACCTGTTCCGAGCCCGGCGTGATGGTGAATTCGCTCCTGGCCTTGATGTTCTTCGCCTTGGCCTGCCGCGCAATCGAGGCGGCCCGGTCGATGTCTTCATAAGACGAGTTCGTGCAACTGCCGATGAGCGCCGAGGACAACTCCACGGGCCAGCCATGTTCGCGCACGGCTTCCCCTAACTTGGAGATGGGCCACGCCAGGTCCGGTGTGAAGGGCCCGTTAACATGGGGCTCCAACTCGGACAGATTCAGCTCAAGCACTTCGTCGAAATACTGTCCAGGGTTGGCGTACACCTCGGGATCGGGCCGGATGTGTTCGCGCGCGGCCTCGGCCGCCTCGGCCACATCCTCGCGCTCCGTGCTCTTGAGATAGCGCGCCATCGAATCGTCATACGCGAACAGCGAGGTGGTGGCGCCGATTTCCGCGCCCATGTTGCAGATGGTTCCCTTGCCCGTGCAGGACATGCTTTCGGCCCCCTCGCCGAAGTACTCCACGATGGCGCCCGTCCCGCCTTTCACGGTGAGGATCCCGGCGACTTTTAGGATGACGTCCTTCGGCGAGGTCCAGCCGCTAAGCGCTCCCGTAAGCTTGACGCCAATGAGCTTGGGCCACTTCAGCTCCCACGGCATGCCCGCCATCACGTCAACGGCGTCCGCTCCGCCCACGCCAATGGCCGCCATGCCCAGTCCGCCGGCGTTCGGCGTGTGGGAATCCGTGCCGATCATCATGCCGCCGGGGAACGCGTAATTCTCCAGCACGACCTGGTGAATGATGCCCGCGCCCGGCTTCCAGAATCCGATGCCGTACTTGTTCGACACGCTAGCGAGAAAGTCGAACACTTCCATGTTCGCTTCGATGCTGCGAGCGAGGTCTTCCCGCGCGCCGGATTTCGCAAGGATCAGATGATCGCAATGCACTGTGGCGGGCACGGCGGTCTTCGGCTTGCCCGCCTGCATGAACTGGAGCAGGGCCATCTGCGCCGTGGCGTCCTGCATGGCCACGCGGTCCGGCGCAAAGTCCACGTAATCCTCGCCCCGCTTGAAAGGACGCTCCGGCAGCCCGTGAAAGAGGTGAGCGTACAGGATTTTCTCGGAGAACGTGAGGGGCCGGCCCACGAGGCGCCGGGCGGCCTCCACGCGTTGGCCAAATCCGGCGTAGATGCGTTGAATCATGTCAAAATCAAAAGCCATGCTAGCCTACCTTGTCGTTGGTTGCATTGTTCTGGCGGGGAGGTGCGGGAAAGCTAGAGAGAAGCTCGCAAGAAAGCGCATATACAGTATACCGGCCAAACAAGTTGTCGCGCAACGCCCGCCCCGGCAATCGCCGGATAAGTCAGCCCAAGATATCTTGATGTCCTTGTTACTCGCACCTGAGCGACTTGTAGATGATAGTAAAGAAGAGCTCTGCTTTGTCACCGAAGACCGGTTACAATACTGAGTATTTCGAGCAATATACAGCGATTCTAAGCAAGACTCATCCTTGACCAAGGGATTTCTGCAAGTCGCTGACCTCGAAAGGAAACTCATCCTCACCCAATGGGTGAGAACGTACCGCCGGCGTCTCGCCGGCATTTGTGAGCCGCCTGGAAGGCGGCGGTACGGTTCTTACGAATACTTATCCGGCGTTGGGGGCGCCCCGCGCTGCTATACGCTGAGGTTCCCGGAACATTCCAAATCGCGAATGGATTCCAATTTCGATGGCATTCTGTATCGT
This sequence comes from Candidatus Hydrogenedentota bacterium, assembly GCA_046540175.1. Classification (GTDB taxonomy): domain Bacteria; phylum Hydrogenedentota; class Hydrogenedentia; order Hydrogenedentales; family SLHB01; genus SKRY01. The sequence continues at coordinate 1,216 of JBKHFO010000052.1, read as the reverse complement.
TTGCCCCGAATCGCCGGGTAGGTTGGTTTGGCGGATGTTTACATCCCCCGGCCCTGCGGGCCACCCCCTTCAAAAGGGGGAATTGGCCTACTCACCTCTTGGGTGTAAACGGTTCACCCGAGATGAACGCTGCGTGGAGCAAAATTCCCCCTTCGAAGGGGGATCAAGGGGGATGTATCTCACTGGAACAGAGGCCTTACCCGGCCATCAGAGTTTGATTGGCCCGTTGAAGGAGCCGCGCTGTATGGCGTACGATGGGGTAGGTGGAACGAACCTGACACAACGTGGAGGCGCGGTAGTGAACGAGCATACGGATTTGACGGTTGACGCGGAGGTGTTGGCGCGGCATGACCGGCCAGGGCCGCGGTACACCAGTTATCCGCCGGCGAATGTCTGGGACGGGACGTTTCCAGAAGCGCGTTACCGCCAGGCGCTGGCGGAAGCGGCGGAGCAAACGGGACCGCTGTCGTTGTATGTGCATATCCCGTTTTGCCGTGAGCGGTGCGCGTTTTGCGGGTGCAACGTGATCGTCAACCGGAAACGGGGGGCCGAGGACGGGTATTTGGACTATGTGGAGCGGGAGTTGGCGCTTCTCGCGGAATTCGTGGGGCATCGGCCGGTGGCCCAGCTTCACTGGGGCGGGGGTACGCCGACGTTCCTGACGGTGGAGCGGCTGGAGCGGCTTCACGCTGCGGTGGCGGGCCGGTTTGACTTCGCACCGGGGGCGGAGCTGGCGCTGGAGGCGGATCCCCGTGTGACGACACGGGAGCAGGTGCGGGTATTGCGGGCCTTGGGGTTCAACCGGGTGAGCCTCGGGGTGCAGGATTTCGATCCCGCGGTGCAGGAGGCGATCGGGCGGAATCAGACGGAGGAGCAGACGCGGCGGCTGATGGACTGGCTGCGCGAGGAGGGGTTTGGCGGCATCAACATTGACCTCGTGTATGGGCTGCCCAAGCAGAATTTGGAGGCGTGGGACTACACGTTGGCGGCCATCGCGGAGTTGAGGCCGGAGCGCCTGGCGGTGTATAGCTACGCGCATTTGCCGTCGAAACTGCACAATCAGCAGCGGATCGTAGAGGATGACTTGCCGCCCCGGGAGACGAAATACGAATTATTCGCCCTGGCGCGCCGCCGCCTGTTGGAGGCGGGCTACCGCGCCATTGGCATGGACCATTTCGCCGCGCCGCACGATGAACTGACGCAAGCGATGGACGCG
>JBKHFO010000051.1:0-17784 GCA_046540175.1 Candidatus Hydrogenedentota bacterium | reverse complement strand
ATAGAGGACATTGCCCCCATAAGGCCAATGCGGGAAATGCTCCGGCTTGCCGCCGCACATACCGTCCCACATTACCGCGATTTGCGAGGCGGCTTGCGCCCCGGCGGCCGGATTGTTGATGTCGGTGATGAAAAACCGTTCGATGCCTTCGCGGATTCGAGGAATGGTGGTGGGTCCATCGTAATCCGGGTGTGGATCCAGCATTTCCAGGCTCGCGTTCTTATTCTTGGGATCCTGGAGAAGGAACTCGTAAAATCCCATCACGTTATCGTCTCTCGGCGTGAACTTCATGTTCTCATTAAACGCCCAGGCTGTATACTGGTAGGGGGCCGACGTAATCTCGCACGTCTGCACCTTTCCATCGTCCGTGCCTTCCCATTCCACGTGCCAGTCTCCATACTTCATGCGATCGTAGCGCTCGATCGCATCCGGCGCCCCAGATGACGGGCAAATGAGAATATCCAGATCGGTAAGGTAGTCCGGATACACCTGTTCAGCCTCGAACATCAGGTTCCATGGATTGTACTGTCCCTCACAGTTCCACGTGTGGTGTTGCGGAAACATGCCATTGTGTTCGTTGGCATACATACTGAAGATCTGCCCGAACTGCCTCAAGTTATTTGCGCAAGAGGCCCGCCGGGCGGCTTCCCTGGCTCGTGCGAGCGCAGGCAACAGAATTGCCGCCAGAATGCCGATTATGGCGATTACCACCAGCAATTCAATTAGGGTAAACCCTTTATTTTTCATCACAATTGACTCCTTCTTCATAGTCGCAGCAAAAGTTGCATGTACAGCGCCGCCTTCTTACCGAAGCGCTGTCACATTCATAGTTATGTGATACACATAGTGATGGATGTCGCGATTTACTTGAAGGAGTCAATGGGAGGGGCGCGTGGGGAGTCAGGCCGCCAATCACGGAGGGGGTGGAGGGCAGGAGATGCCGGCATGGCATACGAAACCGAAGCCGCAAGAGGAACGCTCAAGCTGCTAACGGCGAGCGCCAAAGCAGGCGAGTACATCAGTTCACAAAAGGCGCAATCAGACGCCCCGTTTCTCCTGGGCGACGGGGTGTCAGGTTCGTGGCGCTCGTCATCTACGTGAGAACACTTGCAGTCATCGCCGTGGACCGGAAGGATGCCGTGAACCGCGCCGATGAAAAGAAGACTTAACGCAAGCCACGCCCCTGCAGTAAAGATCCTTCTGCGGAGAAAGCGGCGCCTCCGTGTAGCCTTCCTAAAAGGAGTCATTTTCGCTGTCCAGAAGTTTTTTGCGCCCTGGCCTGTGGGACGAACGCAAGGCTTACCTGGGAATAGTTTATCAATAACGTCCTGCTTGAGTCAAATACCCAGACAACGCAAAGAGCAACGCTCCGATTGCGCCGCGCCGGAGCATCTTGCTAGACTTCGGCCACACGGCGCCGCCAACCCGCGCGCCACCTATGGCGTTAGTATTCCTAGATGCAACTTACCCGCCACATAGTAGTGATCTTCTTATTCGGCTTGGCGGTTGCGGCGAATTCCGCCCCGCTCCCCGCCAAATTGCCGGATGTGCTCCTTGAGCCTCCCCCCCACGCCAGCCTTTCCGCTGATGGAATCCGAGCAGCCAGGGAAGCGGGGGCAACGGGATATATCCCCTCGGCAGAGACGCTTTCCAGCCAGCACTCACCCGAGAATTGGGCGCCGGAAACGGGCTATCTCGACGCGTTCCCGCGGGTGGCTCTTGACATGGACCTCCCTCATTTCGCGCCCGATACGCTGGATGAGGAACTCATTGGAAAAGAAGTTCTCGACGGTCTTTCCCCCGCCGCCTCCGGCATCGTGCTGGACACGCAAGCCAACGCCTTGGCCTATCATTTTCTCTGGGACGGCTACGCGTACACGGAATACACACGGCGCGAGGTAGCCGGGAAAGCGGCCTCCGCGGGGCGAGAGATGGGCCGTCAACTCGCCAGCGCGCTGCCGGAGAGCGACTGGCTCGTACTGGGGCTTCCCCCGGGTGAGACCGGGCCGTTGTGGTGGCCGTTTTTCCGGGGACTCGTCTCCGCCGCGCCTTCTGGCGGCCCGCGTGTTCACCTTATGCTGAACATTAGCCGCGATCGCGCGGCATGGGCTCCCTTGCAACGTCTGCGCGAACGCGCCGAATCTTTCCTCCAACTCCAGCTCGGCGAAGACCTCTGGCGGAAATGGCGGCGCCAGGGGAACATCGGATTTCGCGTCGCTTGTGATCCGGGCGGCCCCGCCATCGGAGACGAGGACCGCCAAACAGACTTGGCCTTGTTCGCGGCCCGCGCGGCCAGCGATCGCTATGTAATCGCCCATTCGCCGCCATGGGAATGGGAACCCGCGAGCCTTCCCTTGGGGCCCGGCTCCATCGTTTTGAACGGGTCCGCTGCCGCCGTTCGGTTGCCCCGCGATGTCACGTTCCGCACCCCATTGGAGTCCCACCAGCGCGTCGGCCAAGGCGAATACGCCGGAAAACCGGCCCTCGTGTTTTGGTCGGAGGAGGGCGCGGCGGTGCTGCTGTGGGACGAATCGGCCGAAGCCGTGGTGTTTGAAAACCGGACCCGCGCAATCGCGGTGCATCACCTCACCCTAGGAAACACGGAATTCCACTACCCCAAACAAGATGGAGATCCCGTCTTCCCCCCCGAGACCGGCCGGGTCACCGTGGACGCTTTTGAGGGCCCTGCTATTGTGGATCGATTGCCCCCGCGGGACTATGCATGGCCCGCCGCTTTGTGGATGGATTTCGAGGGCATGACCGCCCGCGCGACATGGGAACTTGATATGCGGTACGGATTCGCCAACCGAACCGGCCTCAGCTTTCGCGGCGCGCTCCAAATGCTTACTTCGCCCCATTACGCCGCCCGGCCGGCGAATATGCCCCTCGAATTGGCCGCCGGTGAGGATCTCGCTTTCCGCGGGGCATTGCGCGGTTCCCTGCGCCTCAACGAGCCCGTAGAGGTTCAACTGGTGCTTGTGCAACACGGTGGAGGCGCGATAAGCCAGTCTTTCGAGTACACGCCGGGTCCCTTTCTGGCGTGGAAAGCCTACGACATCGCTCCCTCCGCGGGCCCGCCGTTAATCGCGTCCCGCGCGGAGGAAGAAGGGCGCGTGATCGTCACGGCGGATACGGCAGGGGGCGTATCCGCCCGCGATTTGACCGGCGCCCTCGTTTGGCGCAGGGAGGTTGGCGCGCCGTTCACGGGAGCGGGCGCGGTGGGCCGCGATACGCGTGACAATCCGCTCGTGGCGTTCCTCGATCAGCGGGGCCGCCTGCGCGCCTTCAGCAGCGACGGAGAACACCGGTGGGCCGCGAACACGTTTGCACGCGGGACCAACAACGCCGCGCACGCCCAGCAGTTGCACGGCTATCCCGGAACGGAATTCGTGATTACCGCTCCTGGCGCGGGACTTCAGGCCTTCCACGCCGGCGGCGAGCCCTTGTGGAGCCATCGCGATCCCGGCGGACGCCTTTACTCCGCCGTGCAGGGCGCCACGCCGGACCGCCCCGCGCGCATTGCCCTGGCCAGCAGCCATCAAAACGGGATGCTGACCATACTTGACGGCCTCGGCGAAATCCAGTGGAGCACCCCGCTCGCGGGGCCGCCGGCCATGGCGCCCGTTTTCCTGGAAAACGAGGCGGGCTCGGACGAACTCGTGACGGTTTCGGCGAATGGGACGGTGGAGCACTGGGATGTGGACGAGCAACAACGCCTCGCCGTGCATGACATCGCGGAGTTGGCCAGCGCCCAAGGCCTTGTCGCCCTGGCGGATCCCTCAGGCGCGCTGCGGTACGTTGCGGCAACCCCCGGCGCGGTGATAGGCTTCGACGAGGACTTCGAGCTGCTCTGGCGCAACGGCGAAACGCAACCCCTTTCCGCGCCCGCGCTGGACGACGCGGGTGACATGCTGCGAATCCTGACCGCGACGGACGACGGGGTGGCCGCCTTTGACGAAACCGGCGAATTGCTCTGGCGGGAACGGCGCGCCGCCCTTCCCCCGGCCGGTCCGCCTGTCGCCTTGCCTCGGGAACCGGGACGCACCCCCCTCTACGCCTACACCAGCGCGGACCATTTCCTGCGGCTCATCGCCCCGCAACAGTAAAGGGGCGCTTGTTTCGCGTCCCCCCGCGCCGTGCGATATACTACGGTCGACTTTGAAGGCATCCCCCGGAAACGCAGCGCGCCTTTTCGGTGGCTTATCTGCCAGCAAGATGCCGGCGTTAGGGGGACGCGCAGGCATGGCGCACGGCCGCCCGAGCGGATGTTGAAAGCGCCACCCAACGCCATTTGACGACAACTTGGGGAGCGGTATCATGAGAACGACGTCAGGCGTCACCCGGCGCCATTTTTTGAAGACCGCGTCGGCCGCCACGGCGGCGGCTCCATTCGGAACTCACATTGCCCGCGCTTCGGATGCGCGGCCGCCGAACATCGTCTTCGTCTACACAGACGACCACGGCCCTTGGGCGTTGGGGCTTGAGCATCCGCAAGCCCACACGCCCCGCATGGACCGGCTTTTCGCGGAAGAGGGGGCGCGGCTCGTCAACGCGTTCGTGGCGACCCCTGTATGCAGTCCCGCCCGCGCCGCCCTCTTTACGGGCCGCTACGCCACCGAGGTAGGCATCCATGACTGGATTCATCCCGAGGAAGACGCCGGCCTGGAGCCCGATTCCACGACGTGGGTCCAGCTCTTGGCCGAAGCGGGCTATGCGACCGGCCTTATGGGCAAATGGCACCTCGGCCGCGCCGAACGCCATCATCCCACGCAGTTCGGTTTTGACGAGTTCGTGGGCTTCCTCCAGCATGGTCCGCCCGCCGATCCCGTAATGGAAAAAGAGGGCCGCGAACAGACGTTCGGGGGACTGACCATCGACATCTTGTCCGACCACGTGATCGAGTTCATTGAGCGCCATCGCGCGGAGCCGTTCATGGTCATGCTGAGCACCCGGTCGCCCCATCGGAGCTGGGATGGCCGGGCAGAGGACCGGGCGCCTTACGAAGGAGTCGAGATAGAGATTCCCGATTATCCCGGCCTGGACACCGAGCGCGTGCGGAACCTCACGCGCGACTACTTGGTCAGCGTAACCAGCATCGATCGCAATCTAGGGCGAATTCTAGATACGCTCGACGAGTTGGACTTGGGTAATGACACCATCGTCGTGTTTGCCGGCAACGAAGGAAACGGCATGGGCCATAACGGGTTCTGGGGCAAGGGCAATGCGGTATCCGTCTTGCGCGACCCCCCGCCCGATACCGAAAACATCCCCGGCGGCCGGCGGCCCAACCTGACGGACACCGTGCTGCGGGTTCCCACGGCCGTCCGGTGGCCGGGCGTCATCGAGCCCGGAGCCGTGATCGAGGAAACGGTCACCAACATGGACTGGTTCCCCACCCTGTTGGCCATGGCGGGCGTGGAGCAGCCGGAAGGCATCGGCCACCACGGCCGTAACATCTTGCCGCTGCTTGAAGGCGAAGCAAGCGAGGACTGGGACAACGATCTCTACGCCGAATACTCGCCCCACCACGGGATCCAGGCCCATATGCGGGCCTGGCGAACGCGCCGCTGGAAACTCGTTCGCGATTTCCTCAACCCGTGGCGCGACGAGTTTTACGATCTCGCCAATGACCCGGAGGAACGCGAGAACCTCATCCACGACGGCCGGTTCGAGGTGTGCGTGGCCCGGCAAGCCCTCCACGAACGGATCCTGGCGAAGATGGAAGAATTGGAGGATCCGGTGCGGGAACGCGCGGAAGAATGACCAAGACACTTCTATCTTGACAGGCATGCGAAGGACTGGCTATAGTCACGCCTTGGCGCCGCCCGCTTCGTCCAATCCCGCGGCGTCTTCTCCAGCACCCGTTTTGGCCCGGCGTGAACCTTCCAGGAGTCTTGGCAGCTACCCGTGAAAACTGTACCTCTCGATGAACGCATACCGCCCGTCCGCGGATTGGTTCCCCTGCACAATCGAAAAGGGAAGCCGCTGAGCTTTCTCGGCGTGGCCCGGGCGTTACGCCTCAACCGGGTGGTGTATAAAACGGAGAAGATTGATGTTCTCTTCCACGGACCGGCGCCCTCCCACCTTGAGGACATTGTCCGTTTCGCGGCCGACGTGTATGACACCCGGATCAGCGTGCCTCTCCATTTGGCCATTTCCGTGCGGACCGACGCGGCCGCTCCCCCGCCCGATCTAACCCGTCTGAAGGAGCGGGGACTCCGCGATGTCCACCTCGCCATGCCCGGTGTGGACATGCCCCATTACGCTGAGTGGCTCGCGGCCGCCCGCGCAGCCGATCTGCCCGTGCGATTGCAGGTGCAACCCCCGTTTCCGGAAGACTTCGAGCCTGAGGCGTTTGCGCGGGAAGCGGCGCAGGCGGGCGCAGTGGCGGCTGTTGTGATCTTGGCCGACCCATTTCTGCCCAAGCCCCGGCCCATACGGAATCGGGAATCCGCCCAAACCACGGTGGCGGCGATGAACCGCCTCGCCAAGGCGTTTGCCGAAGCGGGTATCGAGTCCACGCTCTACGGCTTGCCCTTGTGTCACGTAAGCGAGGAAAACCGCGGGCGGGCGGGCAATAGCGCCTTGTTCTTCCGCGATCATCAGCAATACGTGAAAGCGTCCTATAGTACCGCCCAAAAGCTTTACGGGTTCTCGCCGGCGCCGGGCCGCGCCATGGTGACGGCTTACCTCGCGCGATACACTCATTTTCGCAACCCCGTGGATGACTGGCTTTTGGAATGGCTTGTTGAGAAACGGCAGTTTTTGTACCGCGTGGCCGCGTTCATACGTAAAACAATCGCGGGACGGGAGCGGGGGTTCATCGGAGGTCCCAAGGCCCACGATCCGGCCACGGACGAGCCTCCCCAAAACCAACTCGCCAAAGCGGAGAGCGCCCGCCTTTCCTCCCTCGGGCCGGTGTGCTCGGCGTGCGGCTGGCGCCGGATCTGCGATCATAAGACCAAGACCTTTTCCACTATTCTGCCCAACTTGGATATCTCCGCCGAGGGCGGCGAGGACATCCCGTCCCCCTTCACGCTGACGGCGGAAGAACCCAAGTACTACGACGCCATTGATGAAACCCGGCTTAACGCAGAGACCACGGGGGCCGAACTCGCCGAAGAAGCTAACCGGCTGGTCATCAATACGCCCCCCAGCCGCGTGTTCGGACGTTACGAGATCTACCGCGAGAATAGCTACTATATCCGCATGCCGGGGGCCATCCGATGGTATTCAGTATGCGCAGGCGAAGTGCGCAGCGGTATTTTTCACTGGGGTCATGCTCCCTTCACGGTGGCGGCCACATTTGGCGGGGGCATCGCGGATTACGCCGGGTTCGCCGTGGGCCGGGCTATCCGCGTGGTCGTTCCCATGGACGCCTTCAGCCACCGTATCGTGCTTCACGTCATGGAGGACGGACGTTACGTGCTCCTTCGCGATGGCGTCCCTATGAAGCCCGTCGAATTCCAAGGGGCCTTCTATGTGCCGGTACGGCTTCCCACCGTGGCGCAATTGCGTTTCAGCCTATGGAACATCGACGAGGCGGTCTGCACGCAAAACCTCCAGATCTGGGAAGCCCCAGACGAACCCTCGGCTGTCCCGGATCATCCGGCCAAACTCTCGATCATAATCGTCAGCACGCGTTTCACCCGGCGCCTGCAAGCCGTGCTCTTGGGGATTGCCCATCAGCAGGGCGTTGATTTGGCGGATATGGAAGTCGTCGTCGGCTATGTCCCGGGCGTGGACGCCACCGACGATCTCCTCAACTCGATCGGCCTGGCATACCCGGAACTACGCATTGTGCGCTCCGCCTTTCCCGCCCAGAACGCCAATTCTAAAGGGCTCATTATTAACGAGTCCATAGAGCGCTCCAGGGGCGAATGGATCATGATACTGGACTCGGACATCGTGCTGCCGCCGGATATCGTGGCAAGGCTCCTCGCCCTTGAGCCCGGCCAAAAATTCGCCGCTCCCGAGGGCCGAAAGATGCTTACCCGGGAAGCGACGGCGCAAATCCTTCTTGGCGGGCTTCGGCCTTGGGAATGCTGGCAAGAGATCATGGAGGGACCGGGCGAATTCCGCGACAAAGGCACACTGCCCGTGGGATTCTGTCAATGCGCGCGGCGCGAATGTTTTGAGACGATTCGCTACAATGAGTATGACCATTTTGAGGGGGCGGACTGGGAGTTTGCCATCGCCATGAATGAACATTTCGGACCAGTGAGTTGGCTGGAGGGTCCCGCCATGCATTTAGACCATGGCGGCAGCCAGTGGTATGGCGCCCAAGGCCACATGTGAGCAGGAGAAAGGCTTCCGCGAAAACTTCTTCTGGCTCACAGCCGTTTTAGACGTAGGCGCCTAAACTCATGAACAAGTAACCAGGGCCCACTGATGCGCATCGCTTTTGTAGATCTTATGTTCGCCTGGCCTCCCCAAGGGGGCGCGCAGGCCAATTTGTTTCATACCATCGAGGGCCTCCAGAAGGCAGGGTGTGAAACGCACTTATTCGCGCCGGTGTACGGCGACTTATGGCGGCAGACGGGCTTCGATCAACAGGCCCTCCCGTTCCCGTCCGCGCCCATCCGCATGGATTGGATGCGGGCCACGCCAAGCCGGATTCGCCGCGTGTTCCGCCAAGCCGTGGATGCTTGGGAACCGGATGTCGTCTTCATCGGTTTCGGCCGCTATTTGAAGCCCTATCTCATCCAGGCCCTAGCCCATTATCCCGTGGTGTCCCGCTATTTTATGTACGAACATTTGTGTATACTGGACGGATGCCTTTATAAAGATTACCGTACGTGCCAAAACGATTTTCTCCATACCCCCAACGTATGCCGCCAGTGCGCCGAAGCCGGGTGGAGCGGCCGCCTCAAGATGCCCAATCTTCCACCGCACGCCTACGATTTCACGGCGGCGAAGACCTTGCACCCAAGCTATCATTCCGTCTTTGTCGACAGCCTTGGCAAGTGCAAGGGGGTGGTGGTTAACAACGAAATGGCCCGACAACGGTGCCTGGACCATTGCTCGCATGTGTGCGTGATACCGAGTGGGGTCAACGTGTCCGAGTATTCCCCCGAGCCCTTGCCCGATGCGCCATCTCGGAACCGCAAGGTGATCCTGATGACGGGCCGGGCGTATCATCCCCTGAAAGGCGTGGACGTGTTGGTCGACGCCGGCCACGGCCTTGCTCAGTTTCGCTCCGATTTCGAGGTTTGGGTTACCGACGACGAGGACCCGGTGCGGCAACCCTGGTTCAAGGCCCGGGGCTGGCGCGACCCCGAGGCGACCCGGCGGCTATATCAAGAGGCGGACATCGTCGTGGTCCCCAGCGTGTGGGAAGAACCCTTCGGACGCGTCGCCGTCGAGGGCATGGCCGCATGCCGCCCCGTGGTGGCCAGCCGGACGGGCGGCTTGCAGCACATCGTGCGCCACGGGGAGACGGGCTACTTATTCGAGCCGGGTTCGAGCGCCGAGCTGGCGCTGTACCTTGAACGGATGCTCGACGATCCCGCCTCGTGCCGGCGCATGGGCCTTCAAGGGCGGGAAGTCGCAGCGGTCGAGTACGACTGGGAGGCGATCATTCAAGACCATTACATCCCTCTTCTGGAGCACGCCGTGTCATGAAAGACGAATTGCGCATTTGCCTGTTTCGCAGCGCCGGCCGGGGCTTTGTCAGCCGGCTGCAACGCTTGCGCGAAATCTACCCCCAGGCCCATCTCATGGTTATGCTGCCCAAAGGCGAGCAACTGGATACACAGGAGGCCGAGTACGTCCATGAAGTACTCGAGCAACCCCACGAACATTACCCTCTTCGTTCGCCAAGCCGCTTGCGCGATTTGAGCCGGGCGCTACGGGATGCCCGGATTGAGCTTTTCATCGTCATGTATTCCAGTCCCCGGCTCCGTTTGACCGCGGGCCTTAGCGGCGCCCGCCGGGGCGAATGTTGGATCTACGAGAACGAAATCATCCCCATACCCACGGGCTTGGTCAGCGCCGGCGCGAGTCTGGTCTGGCGCATGATCGCCGCCCGCGCCCGATATCTGCGCTGTTGGATGGTCACCTATCTACGGCGCGTTCCCATGCCCGGGGAGGTGGACAAGATGGCCAAGCGGGGACCGGAACTTCCCCGCCGCTAACGAAGTTCCGTCCCCTGTCACAGTGGACGGGACAAGAGAGGCTGTATGCGGATAGCCTTCGTGGACCTGACGTTTAGCTGGCCGCCTGTCGGCGGGGCGCAGGTCGATCTCTATCACACCATCGCCGGTTTGCAACGGGCCGGCCACGACGTCCATCTTTTCGCGCCGGCGCTTAGCGGACGGTGGCGACAGGCAGCCATTCAGCCGGAACAACTCCCTTTTCCGGCCACCGCTGTCGAGTTGGCATCTCGCCAAGAGACCGGGCGCGCCGTGGCCGAGCGTTTTCACGCAGAAGCCGCGCCGTGGAAGCCGAACCTAGTGTTTATTGGGCTAGCGCGGCACTCGAAACCCCATGTCATCCACGCCTTCGCGGAGTACCCCGTCATTTCGCGCTACTACATGTACGAACACCTGTGCATCCGTGACGCTACCCTTTACAAGTACGACCGGCTCTGCCTCAACGACTTTCTCCGCACCCCCAACGTCTGCCGCCGGTGCGCCCTCGAATATTTTGGGAAACATGTCAAATTCACCGATTTCCCCCCGTACGCCCGGGACATCGAGCAAGCCGGTACCTTTTATCCGGCGTATTACCAGCTTTTTCTGGACGCGCTAGCTAACTGCCGCGCTGCCATCGTGAACAACGACTTGGCCCGTCAACGTCTCGAAGGGTATTGCCCCCACGTCTGCATCGTGCCGGGCGGGGTGACCGTGGCCGATTACGAGCACGTTCCCCTAAGCGAGCGCCCCCCCAGAAAACGCGCGGTCATTCTCATGACGGGCCGGGCGGACCGCCCATGGAAGGGCCGGGACGTGCTCATCGCGGCAGGCGAAGGATTGGCCCAGTTCCGCTCCGGCTTCGAGATTTGGGTGACGGACGACGCGGACCCGGTCCAGAAACCTTGGTACAAGGCTTGCGGCTGGCGTAGCCACGCAGGTATTATGAGCCTATACCAAGAGGCGGATATCGTGGCCGCGCCAAGCACTTGGGAAGAACCCTATGGATTGGTCGCCGTCGAGGCGATGGCGGCGGGGCGGCCTGTCGTGGCAAGCGCTGTGGGCGGATTGAAAGGCATCGTGCGCCACGGCGAGACCGGGTTCCTTGTGGAGCCAGGCTCAAGCACGGCGCTCGCCCTTGCGCTCGACCGGCTCCTTGACGATCCCGCCTTGCGCTCCCGCATGGGCGCGAGGGGCCGCGAAATCGCCGAGGCGGAGTACGACTGGCAACAAATCATCGACACACACTATCCGCCCTTGTTGGAACGGGTGATGGCATGAGCCAGCTCAACACAAGCACCTGATACTAGAACGGTAACTCCCACCCCCCATGCGCTTGGCTTTTGTTGACCTTCAGTTCTCGTGGCCTCCGAAAGGGGGAGCGGAAATCAATGTGTTCCGCAGCGCCAACGGCATACGGAGCGTGCTCGGGCATGAGGTGAAGCTGTTCGTGCGGGGGCGCCAGGGGTCTTGGGAGCGGGGCGCGATCGAGACAAGCGAGATCCCGTTTCCCGTCGAGGTTGTCCCCGGTTCGGAGTCCCGCAAGCCAGCGGCCGTGGCGAAACGCATGCGGGAGGCCGTGGACGCATGGGCGCCAGATGCCGTGATGGTGTGTTTTGGCTTCTTTCTCAAGCCTTACGTGGTGGAGGCCCTCGCGCATTATCCCCTCGCCTTGCGCTACTACGCCTACGAAGCCGCGTGCCCGCGCGATTTCCGTCTGTTCAAGGAAGGTAAGCCCTGCCCCAAAAACTACCTTGAGACGCCGGATACGTGCCGCCGCTGCACCCTCCATTACCGGGGCCGGGAGATCGCCGGCGCGCGCCCCATCCCATACATCCAGGAGTATCTCGACACACGCGCCTACACCCCCGCGTATTACCGGCGAACCGTCGAGGCGTTGGGAAAAGCGCGGGTGATCATCGCGTCGAATCCCGCCATGGCGGAGCATTTCAAGGGACTCGGCCCCGAGATCGTGGAAGTCCCCGGCGAAGTCGACCTGCGGGATTTCCGGCCGCCCCCGGATCGGCCAGAACGGTCGCGGGCGGTTGTGCTCATGGCGGGGCGGAGCGATGATCCCACGAAAGGGTTTGGCGTCTTGATGGAGGCGGCGCGCATCCTGGAGCGCGAACGGTATGACTTCGAGATTTGGGCCACGCAGCCGGAGGCGCCGCCGGATGCACCGGATGCCGTGCGCGCGGTGGGTTGGCATGATCCCGCCGGTTTATACCGTTTGTATGAAGGCGCTGACGTGGCCGTGGTTCCTTCGGTTTGGGAGGAGCCCTTTGGCCGAGTGGCCGTCGAGGCCATGGCGGCGGGGTTGCCGGTGGTGGCTACGCGCGTGGGGGGGCTGCAACGGATCGTGCTGGATGGCGAGACGGGCTTCCTTGTCCCTCCCGCGGACAGCCACGCCCTGGCGGACGCCTTGAGGCGCCTTATCACGGACCGCGGCGCGCGGCGGCGCATGGGCTCGGCTGGACGCGCCCGGGTGGAGCAAGAGTACGCTTGGGAACGGGTCATCGCGAAGCACTATCCCCCGATTCTTGACAAGCTGGCGGGTGCAGAGGAGGCCGCGCGATGACCAATGCGTCTCAACCGCGCCGTTTCGCCGTGTTTCACAGCCCGGGGCACGATCTCCGGCCCGTGCTCGACGCCTTACGTCACGTGGAGCCGCACGCCGAAATTACACTGTGGGCTCCGAAGGGACACCGGCTGCCTGAGGCTGTGAGGGAAATGGCGGACGCGGCACGGGAAACGGAGTTGCCCCACTATTCGCCTCGTGAGGTTCGCGCCTGCGGACGGCTGGTCCGGGGACTGCGCGCTCAACGATACGATGCCTTCGCCGTTCTCTTCGACAGTCCCCAACTGCGTCTCCTGGCCGCCCTGTCCGGCGCGCCCCAGTGCTGGCTCGCCACGGGGGATGGCCTCCTCACCGCCTTGCCGGCTAATCCTTTGTATGTGTTAGGCGAGGAAACCCTCCGCGGCATCGCCGGCCGCCTGAGCTATCTGCGCGTATGGATATCAGTCTACTTCTTTCCGGCTGGCCGGTAGACAGTACTTGTTCCATTCTAAAATTGTGGGTAATCCTGTCCGCCGCCACCGTCATCCCCGCGAAAGGGGATGACGGTGGTAGTGGGGGGGGGGACTCCCCACAATTTTGGGATGGACTGAGTAGTAGAATATTGGAAGTAAAAACAGAGAAAACGCCCCCTCTCGCGGGGGCGTTTTCTTTACAGAACGTTGAAGGGTTGTATGGTTCGCGGAATCTTAGTCCTCGACGCGCTCTGCTTCCAGATCAAGCTGGATGGCTACGTTGGGGCGAATGGCGTCGTCCAACGCGCCTTCCCATCCCGGAGGATCCCAGCCATGTCCCTCGAAATAGATATCCCAGTTGTCGCGGTCGATGGAGAAATAAGACTCCATGCTCACCGTATCTTCGTCCACCGAGGGGTTCTCAATGGGAAACCCGATTTCCCGGGTCACGCCGTGAAGCTCAAGATCGCCCACGAGGATATGTTCGCCGTTGTCATCTTCCACATCGGTCGCCGTGAAGCGGATTTCGGGATACTCTTCCGTGGCGAGGATATCTGCATTCAGCGCCTCGACCAAGGTGTCACTGCCGGCCGTCACCGAAGACGCCTCAATAACGGCTTCGGCTTCCAGTGTGGACAAGTCGTCTTCCACAATGGAGATGGAGCCCTCGAATTCCTCGAAGCTCCCTCGCTGCGAACCGGTAATGGGGCTCGAGCCCACGAAACCGATCACGGAGTCCGGGCTAAGCTCATAATGGATACGCCCCTCCTCGTCTTCCTCGGACTCGTCGGAGTCTTCCTCAGAATCTCCGGAGTCTTCCTCAGAATCTTCAGGTTCTTCGTCAGACCCCTCGGACTCGTCCCCAGAATCTTCGGAGTCTTCCTCAGAATCTCCGGGGTCTTCCTCAGCGCTGGGGCGATCACCGGTATAAATATCCTCCGTCGGATCTGTGCATCCCCCGAGCACAAACGCCACCGCGGCTAGGAGACCCACCATCATGTACAAGCACTTAGAAACTTTCATTGATCCTTCTCCCTAATTGACACAGTTCCAATTACCCTACAGTGTACGTACCATCCAAACGGCGCTATCATCGCACATTCGAATAGGTCACTGCAAGCGAACTTCCCGCGCCCGGCTCAAAGCGCACCGGCTCACGGTTTGTAACGGGCCCCGCCTTAAATGGAGATTCCAACGCCTTAGCCTAGTAGAGCGCCCAGCTTAAACTCTTGCTGATAGCGCTCCTTGTTTTGAGGGCCGCAGTGAATTCGCTTGGAGGTGGCATGGCCTTCTAGGCCATGAATCACGGGCTGGAAGCCCGTGCCACCTCACAGCCAAAACAAACCGAATCAAGGCTACCCACAATTTTGGAAGGGGCCGAGTACTAGTACTCTTGTAAATCCCGCGTGTAATTCTGGAGTTCCGCTTCGAAACGTTCGCTTATCTTGTGAAAAACGTGTTCCGGGATCACGGGAAGCTCTTGGGGCCCCACGGAGCCCGGCATGATACTGGTGCATCCCTCGCACAGACAGCGGTGCATGAATTTGCCCGCGTGGCGGGGCAATTTCAGCTTAGCCAATTCGTTGACCACCGTCTCGCGCGACACTTCGGGGGCGAACAATTGCTGCAAGTCAAAGGGTTCGCCGGGATTCTCCACGCGGCACGCCGAGGCGCGTTCGGCCAGCATTTCGTAGAGATGTTCGCCCGACCACGTCAGGGGATAGATGATATTCGCCTTGTCGAGGCGGGCGGTGTTCAACAACTGGGCGTCCGCCTTGCGCACGCGATCGTAAAGCTGGGCGGGCAATAGCATCTTGAGGTTGATTCCGCTGGTCTGAAGCACCTTGTTGTTCCACAGCGGCACAATGAAATCACCCATGCGGGTGTAGTCGCCGTTAATCAACGTGGGTTCGTCCACCTTGTCGATAACGACAGCGACCCGCGCGTAGTTCATGGTGCGGGCAATGCGGAGGACTTTGTCCAACGTCTCAAACCGCGCGTTTTCGCTGCTGGGATCCACACTGCGCAACACCAGCGGTTGCGTGGCCAGATAGCGCGCGGGGATCCGTTTAAGCGCCCACACCAAGTTGGCGCGATCGTGATCAATCACCTGGACCGTTTTGCCGAGCCCGCGGGCGATGGCGCGCGCCTGGACGCTGCGCATCGCGGGGCGCAGGCCCAGCGTGCCCACGGCCAAGGCCCCGTTTCGCATCTTCTCGCTCCTGCGCCCCCACCCGCCCCAAAGCCGGGTATACAGTTCCGTGATGGTGCGGCGATAATCAAGCGTATGCTCGGTGAGGAACACGGCGGCCAGAAACAGCAAATCGTAGCGGACGTATTCCGGCCAGTTGATGAGTTCGCCCCCATTACAAACTTCCTCCACCAACTCGCGCACCGCTTGGGCCACGATGGCGTCGAGGTGATGGGCCAGCCCCCAGTATTGCCGGTAGGCCCCGCCGCTGTCCGGGCTCAACCCGCCCCGCCGGCGCGGCGGAATCCGCTCCATCGCCAGACGCCAATTCTCGAGGTAGGCGTTGAACTCTTCGTACGGGACCAACAGCGTGCGATCGTCCGGATTGGTCTCGTTGTGCCGGGCGATGGCCTCGGCCAACGCCAAGCGCATGGCCGTCTTCCCGCTCCCCTTGAAGCCGAACACGATGGAACTCTGATTCCCCGGTGGCGAGCCGCAGAACTTGCTCCACTCGGGGTGGCCGTAAGGCGAAGGACTGTGCTTGCACAGCCGCAGTAACACTTCATCGCCTTGCGCCTCCTCCGCGGTGGCGAATGGATCGCTTTGCAGCCCGTGCCGGTTGAGAAACTCTTCTAATCGCATTCCAGAAAACGCTCCCGTGGTATATCCACAACTGCGGATCGCCCATCCCCGAGGCTCCGCCGCCAGCTAGCACGGCGGAATGACAGGTCAAACAACGTTCGTACGCTACCACATTCCCGCCAAGGGGATCCATTGGCCCGCGGAATCCCACAGGGCACGGTCTTGCGCGGCAAAGAAGAAACGCCGTCAAAACGCAGCGGTTGCACAGCGTTTTCCGCCCTGTCTTCCAGCTAAATTGCCTCCCGCCGTGGACGCAATGGGGCGTCCATCACGCAACCCTAGGAGGCATTGCATATGGCGCGGCGAAACAAGGGCGAACGCTACGGGCTTCGCATTCCCCCCGCCGTCATGGAGCGGCTCACGGTACAGGAAGGATTCTGGCATGAAAGCCCGCGCGAGGTGGCGCAAGGCCTGCGCGACGGCGCGCGGAAAGCCGAGTTACTGGCGTGGGTGAAGCGGCGCATGGATACCCGGCTCACGGTGCGCGAGGCGGAATGCATCCGCCTGCACTATTTCCAAGGGTGGAGCTTTCGGGCCATCCATGTCCGCACCGGCCTTGGCCTGGCGACCGTCCACCGGGCGATAAAGCGCGGCCTCACAAAACTGCGCCAGGCGGCGGCCGAGGAAGGAGTGAGCTGGCAAAACGGCGCCGGCGCGCGGTGGTGAGACTAGAGAAGAAAGGTAGAAGGCGCGGGGGCGTGATCAAAGCCGCCGCGCCTTCCACGATGTGTCCGCTATTCGACTGCTAATGGAAAGGGATGGTCAGAGTACTTCTCTTTCATCCGCTTTCTGAGCGCATAACCATGGTCTGGGTGATTCCAGCGTTCACTGTCGGACCGGCTCCTTATCCGATGCCCGCCATGAAGGGGATAATCTCATGGACCTGCGTGCCCATCTTGCCCTCGTGCTCGGGATTGCCGGGATCAAGCCACTCAATGGGGTAGCTCTCATTGTAGCGGACGAACTCCACGTGCCCGTCCATGAACAAGACGTTGCTGCCGCCCGGCGTATGGTTGAAATTCAGCATACCGGCTTCATCCCTCGCCCACGCGGTCGTTTCTTCATGACCACCCGGACTCCAAGAGTCAAACATCACGGCGATGCTGCTTTGGGCTTCGGCGCCCGCGGCCGGATTGTTGATGTCCGTGATGAAGAACCGTTCGATGCCATCCCGAACACGCGGATACGTGGAGGGCAGTTCCGATCCATCGTCATCCAGCGGATAATCGGGGATTGGGATCTGGGCGCTGAAGTTCTCGAACCAATTCGTGGAGCGATTCGGGATACTAATGTCCACTTGGCCCCGGTGCGTGAAGACCTCAACCCGCTGCCATTCTTCGGGGGAGCCGCAGTTCTGGGGGGTTTCCCACAGATACCGGTTATCGGTTGGAGTCTCATCCCACCGCGTGTAGTCGTACCACCCCGCTATGACCTGCATCACGTCGGTGAGCTGAGAAATGGTGTTGGTCGCGTACCCCAGGTAGGCGTAGGATACGGGCGTGGACAGGTATGCCGCGTTCGTATCCTGGCACTCCACGGTGTTTCCGATCCCCTGGGCTTGCTGAAACTCCGTCATTTCTTGGAACTGCTCTTCCAAATCCTCGTCAAATCCCACTTGGTCAGCCGAATAGCTCCGGGAGTCGGACGGACAAACCTTAAGGTTGATATCGGTCCAATAATCCGGATAGATGGCTTCCCCCGCGAACCCCGCGTTGGCGCCCGTGGTCACATTGGATTGTTGTTGCGGCGGATACATCTCGCCCTCGCTTTCGTTGGCGTACATCGCGA
>JBKHFO010000050.1:0-17808 GCA_046540175.1 Candidatus Hydrogenedentota bacterium | reverse complement strand
TTTCGTTCCAAAATTGTGGATCATGCCGACTAAAACGGAGGTTCCATCCCCCCGGGACCTTTCTGTGAGGCCAATTGGACCACATGAGAGTTCCCGACAATCACCGTCCCGCTCACCTCGCCGTCATCCCCGCTCACCTCACCGTCATCCCCGCGAAAGCGGGGATCCAAATCCCGAGAGCAGCACGCGCCCTGTGGATCCCCGCTTTCGCGGGGATGACGAGGGGCGGGCGGGATTACCCCCAATTTTAAAATAGAACCAGTGCTGGTATTATATATAGGTCGCATGCCATGTGTTCAGCCGGTCCAGCGGCGCGCTGGCGATGCCATCCACATACTTACCCGCGGACTGCTGCCGCAAACCGAAAGCCCGAACCATTTCTTGCACCCAGCGGGGAACGCGATCCGTGAATTTTATTTCGAATATTACATTATTCCCGAAGGCATACACGGGTTCCGTTATGCGCGAGGAAAGTTCTGAATTATGTTGAGGTTCGCTTCGCACTTCTCGATCAAACGTGATGCGAAGCGAGTTATCATGATCAGTTACCCAAGCTTCCCGTCTATAGGCGACATGCGCCTTGGGGGAAGCGTTAAGATCGTTAAGCCGCCGGAAAAATTCTTGGACAGCCGCCAGCCCCGCGGGCGTGGGTTCGGCCAAGTCCTCCATCACGGGCATTTGCCCGGCCAACAAGGTGTCCACGGACTTACGCAGCACTTTGCCTCTCAGCTTCGATATGGCGCAATCGCTGCGCCGCTTAATCTCAAAGTAGACGGGGGCCGTTTCGCCCCGTTCGTAAAAGCGCAACCGCATTTTATAACGGTTTTTGTCTCCGTTGATAGTGGAGCGGTAAAGCCGGAGGTCGTCAGAGTCAAGGTACAGACTGTGAACGGGATAGGATAAATCCGGCTGGGTCGCGCCATACTCATCCAAGGTGAGATAAGCCTGTAAGAAATCCCGGATTTTTGCGGCGATATCATCTTGGAGGACATACTTCAACTCAAACCGCTGCCTTTGTACTTTATCCGTTGGCATGAAGCATTCTCTCCTTTAATAGCCCCAATAGAATACTAACACAAATCTAACATAACTGAGCGATTTCGCGACTTGAATAAAAAGCCCGCCTTGTCGCTTAAACCGATTATCGTACTACCGAGTATCTGGAATTAGGATATGCGTAAAACGCAAATTATAAAAACAAATTGGTGTGATATAATTGTTATTCAATTTGAAATAATTTTATAAAGAATATCCGGCATTTATGGCGCTATTATCGTGGACGATGTACTTCAACCCTAACCGCCGCCTTTGTACCCTATCCGTCGACATGAAGCACACTCTCCTTTAACAGCCTCGCAAGACGGCTTTAACAAGAATCTAACACAACTGAGCGCCTTGGCGAAAATGAAGAACAGATCCACGTTGCCGCCAAAAACCGATTACCGGTACTGAGCGGAGACGCTGGATTAGGGGTGTCCGGAACAGCAGCGTTGACCCCACCCCTAGTGCATATGCGATTATAGCAGGCGTTAGCGGTGTTCGGCTAACGAGAGGCTGATAGCGGGTCACTGTATAGAAGGAACGCTACCATACGAGAGGAGGCCAGTATGTGGGATAAAATGGGTATCGTGGGATGCTTGGGGGCGCTTGTGCTGGTTGGGGGGGCGGCTTTCGCGCAAGAAATCGCATTGCCCCCCTTGGATGAGGTGAACGCGGAGGAGGGATGGCGGCTGTCCGATGGGGAAGGCGAGACGTTCGTGGAGGACGGCGAACCGGTTCTTTCCGTGAGGGGTGAAGGGGATAACTTCAACTTCTGGCGCACGCCGGATTTGAACCTCGAACCCGGCGCGCTGTACCAACTCGAGTTCTTGGTGCGCGGCGAAGACGTGACTACAGGCAGCGCCGTGACGGGGCCGGCCTTTTCCAATCGCGACATCGCCACGCCCGGCGAGGAGTGGAGGCGCGTGACCTCGTACTTCATGGCGCCGGATCCCCTTGCGTCCGGTGAGGCTTGGCTCCGCTTTGGTCAATGGCATAGCGATGGGACCGTGGCGTTTAAGGATATCACCTTGCGCCGGGCTGAGGCGGTGTATCACCGCGAAGGCGATATCCCCCTTGGCGAGGGCGAGGCGCTCCGGGACAGCGTTTACCACTTTGAAGCGCCGATGTCCCATAAGCTAACAAACCACAGCCGTCCGCTCGATACTGCGGCGTGCTCCTTCAATACGAGCCGGTGGGCCTTTTCGACCGAGGGCGATAGCGTGGGCTACCGCCACGCTATTCCCGGCCATGCCTTCGGCGATGGCGCGGTGACGCTTACGGTGAATTACCGTCAAGGCGGACGCGTCCGGGCCGAGGCCCGAAAGGGCGATGGCGCGTGGCAAACGATCGGGCGCGTCGACGGGCTGGGCACGGAGCGCTTCGCGTTGCCAGCCGACCTGTTCCCGGCCGATGAGCTTCAGATCCAGCTCGTAGGCGAGGAAGACGAAGACGGAGGGGCCATCCAGGTTCACGGCTACCGCTTCGAGGGGACGCTGACCGGCGAGCCGCCGGACGCCGAGGGCTCCACGGACTACGTGGCCACCGAACGGGCGGATGGCCCGCTTCAGGCCGCTGTCGTTTCGCTGGGTGATGGCGTGCCCGGCGGGGACAATCACATCGTGCTGGATGTGGAGGCGCCCTTGGACGAGGAAACCAGCATGACGGCCAACATCAGCGTGGAAGCGCGAGGGGGAGACGAGGCGCGCCATCAGTCCGTTGAGAAAACCATCGCGCCTGGCGCCCAACGGATTACGCTGCCGTACGAAGTTCCCGGCGCGGGCGAATTCGAGCTGCGGTGGAGCTTGGACGACGGAGGCTACGAAGCCTCTCATATCCTTCACGTGGCGGAACTGTACGAGACCGGCTACGGCGCGCGCTTGCCGGGCGGCGAGGACCTGGGCCTATGGTGGGCGTCCACCGGCTGGAAGATCAGCCGCGAGCGGCCCGCGCCCGAGGCGGAAGACGAGGTGATGACGCTGCGGGCGGCCCGCAACGAAGCCGAGGCCGCGCAGTTTGTCCTTCGGCCAGAACAAGAGCTGCGCAACGTTACGGTGACGCCCGGCGCGCTTGACGGACCGGGGGACGCTCGGCTTGGGGCGGATGTCATCGACGTGTTGGAGGTGGGCTATGTCCCCGTCCAACAACCCACGGACGAGCGGGGCCTGGCCGCGCCGTGGCCCGATCCGCTGCCGAAGCTTACCGGCCCTATTGATATCGCCGCGGACCGGAACCAACCCTTCTGGGTGCGGGTGTCCGTGCCGGAGGATGCGGTAGCCGGAATCTATCGCGGCGAAGTGACCATCGAGATGGATGACGCCACGGCGGCCGTGCCCCTTGAGGTGGAGGTCTACGATTTCACGCTGCCCCAGACCAGCACGTGCGAGACGGCGTTTGGCTTCAACTCCAACCGCGTGTTCGAGTACCACGGTCTCGAAGCGGAAGAAGACCGGCGCGCCGTGCTCGAAGAGTATCTGGAATCCTTCAGCGGTCACCGCGTGTCGCCCTATGAACCCGCGCCCCTCGATCCCTTCGAGGTTACATGGCCAGATGCGGGGGAGGTGACCGAACTCGTGGAAGAGGTGGGCGTGGATGAAGCCGCCGAGGCGTTGGATATCTCCATTGATTGGAGCGATTGGGAGGCCGCCATGGAGCACGCATTGGAGAACCACGGCTTCAACACGTTCCGTCTTCCCTCCACCGGCATGGGCGGCGGCACATTTCACGCCCAATATGCCCCGGAGTTGCTTGGGTTTGGCGCGGACGATCCCGAGTATCAGGCCCTGTTCACGGCCTACTGGCAAAAAGTGGAGGCGAAACTGCGGGAAAAGGGCTGGCTGGATAAGGCGTATCTGTATTGGTTTGACGAACCTTCTTCGGACGACTACGAGTTCGTGATGGAGGGCTGGGATCGCATCCGCGAGGCGGCCCCGGACATTCAGCGCATGCTCACCGAACACGTAACGGAGGAACTCTTCGGCGGCCCGGAGATCTGGTGCCCCGTGTCGCCCCAATTCGACATGGACGACGCCGAGGCGCGGCGCGAACATGGCGAACGGTTCTGGTGGTATGTTTGCACCGTGCCGAAGGCGCCCTACGCCACGCTGTTCATTGACCACCCCGGGACTTCGTTGCGCGCTTGGCTATGGCAAACGTGGCAGCGGGAGATCGATGGCGTACTTGTCTGGGAAACCACGTATTGGACCAGTGATGCGGCGTATCCCGATAGTTTACAGAATCCCTACGAAGATCCCATGGGGTGGCAGAGTTCCTATGGGACTGAACCTGGAACGCGGCAGCCCTGGGGCAACGGCGATGGACGCTTCTTGTATCCGCCGCGAGCCGCCGCCGATGGCGATCCGGAGGAACCTGTGCTCGAAGGGCCAGTGGATAGCATTCGCTGGGAAATGCTGCGGGACGGCATCGAGGATTACGACTACCTGGCGATCCTTGAGCGGCTGTTGGAGGAGCATGGCGCCATGCTCGACGAGGGCGAGCGCGATCACTACGAAGCGCTGCTGGAGGTCCCGGCGGATATCACCGCCAGCATGACGGATTTCACCGTGGATCCTGCCCCTATCGAAGCGCGCCGCCACGAAATCGCCCGCGCCATCGAGGCGCTCAAGGCGATGAACGAGTGAGGGAGCGCTACTCGATATAGCCCAAATCGGAGAGGCGTTTGCGGATTTCCTCCTCTTCTTCGGCCGTATAGCTTGCATCGCCGGAGGAGAGGAGGCCTTTTTCGCTCAACGTTTCAAGGATCCTGTCCGCCGCGAAGTCGGGCGTGTCGTTGGGATCCACGGCGGCGTCCAGTGTCTCCCCTTCCGGTTGGAGATCCGGGTTGGTGACGAGCACGATCACGCCGTTACGCGACAAGAGCTTGCAGACGTGCGCCGCGATGGCGGGACCGCCCAAGTGCTCCACGTGTTTCCCGTCGAACTCTTCAACGCCCTTGCCCTGTTCCACGAGGCGTTTGCCCAATGCGCGGGCGGTCTCCGCCGCATTGGGGCCGGTCAGGCGTATCGATAGGCCTTGGTCCATTGTTGATTCCTTTATTCTCCCTAGGAAGGGGGATCAATTCGTACCGCCGGCATCTTGCCGGCACATAGGCCGCCTAGAAGGCGGCGATACGGTTCCCCTTTTGAAAGGATTCAGGGGGATGTCTCTAACCCCTTTGGTACATCGGTTTCCGCGACAGAGTTTGCCGGCGAGACGCCGGCGGTACGGGTGAACATCCCCCGGCCCTTACGGGCCACCCCCTTCAAAGGGGGAATTGCCTCGGTACGTTCCGGTTTCGAGGGAAGCGAGGGTATGCCATTCATTCCCCCTTTTAAGGGGATCAGGGGGGATGTCTCCTCGGCCTTTTGAGACGAAGATTCCCTCTGCAAATTGTGCCGGCGAGATGCCGGCGGTACGGGTGAACATCCCCCGGCCCTTACGGGCCACCCCCTTCAAAGGGGGAATGATCCGTACCGCCTGTTATCACGTTTCCCTGCATGTCACCCGGAATCTCCACGCCGAGACGGTTTAGGATGGTGGGAGCCACGTCCATGAGCTGAAGGCCGGTCAATTCCCGGCCGCCCCGTGTCTCCCCATCTTCCATGATGAAGATGCCCTCGTAATCGTGGTTGGCGTCGTCCGGGCCGGTGTCGTTCTCGAACGTGTACACGCTGTCGAATCCGACTGTCCCCACGGATCGCCAATGCAGATCCCCGAAGTACACGATAAGGTCCGGCGCCACGCCGTTCACCTCGCGATAGGTCTCCTCCGGTTTCAGCACGCGGTTGTTCATGGGCTGGCCATCGGGATCGGGCAGCGCCGCGATCCGGGCGGCCAGTTCATCGCGAAAGGCCTCGTACTGCGCGCCGGGGATGATTCCCTCCGGCTCGCGGCCCTCGACGTTGAGAAACACGCGGGCGTAGTATCCGCCGGAACTCCACACTTTCGTGCGCGCCCAATCGATGGGGCTGTCCTCGATCCGTTGACGCGGTTGGGGCGGTTCCTTGAGCGTAAGCAGCCCTTCGTTGATGAGCCACTGGTTGATGCAGAATCCGCCGTGCATCGCTTTGCCGCCGTGGTCCGACACGACCATCACGGCCGTGTCCTCTCCCGTCAGCTCGAGCAACTCGCCGATGCGCCGGTCCACGGCTTCGTAGAACTCGCGGAAGACATGCGCCCACCGATTGCCGGGCTCATACTTGGGATGGTCCGGGTCGCAAAACTTCCAGAAACCGTGGTGGATCCGGTCCATGGCCATCTCGACCATCATGCAGAAGTCCCACGGTTTCGTGGTCATGAGATGGCGCACGATGTCGAACCGGTTGTGCATGAAGGCGTGGATGTCGCGGAGGAGGCGCTCCTTATCGTCCGTGCGGAAATCCCGGACATCAAGCACGTAATCGCCCACGGCCTCGAACAACTCCGCCTTGAGTTCCTTGGGATAGGTGAAGTCCGCGTTCGTGTCCGGCGCGAGAAATCCCGCCGTGAGCCAGCCATTGACCGGCTTGACGGGATAGGTCTGCGGCACGCCCGCTACAATCACCTTCTTGCCCTGGCGCGAAAGGATGTCCCACACGCGCTTGGCCTTCACCGCCGTGCTATTGGCCGTGAACAGGGCGCCGTAGGAGTAATCCTTGCGGTTGCGGAATCCGTAAAACCCCAGGGTTCCGGGGTCCTTGCTCGACAGCATGGACGCCCAGGCCGGGACCGTGATGGGGGGATCGCAACTGCGCAAGCGGCCCCAGCAGCCGCGCTCCATGAGCGCCCGGAGATTGGGCAGGTCAAAGGCGTCCGGCCCAAAGATGAACCGGGGTTCGGCGCAATCCAGCCCGATGACAAGCAGACGTGCGGCGGATGCCATGAAATTCAAACGCCTATCGCTGGCCCTGGGCCCACTCGATGAGCACCTTGGCCACCTCGGGCCGGGTGAACTCTTCGGGGAGCATCTCGCCCTTCTGAAGCAATTCGCGGACCTTGGTGCCGCTGAGGAAGACGTGATCCTCCGGGCCGCCGGGGCAGGTCTTGGTGGACGCCATCATCTTGGTCTTCTTGGAGTAGAAGGCGTGGTCGAAGAACAAAGGCTCGATGCCGATTTCGTCAGCGTTGAATTCGTCAAAAATCTTGTGGGCGTCGTAGGTCCCGTAATAGTTGCCCACGCCGGCGTGGTCGCGGCCCACGATGAAATGGGTGCAGCCGTAGTTTTTCCGAATAATCGCGTGCATGATGGCCTCTTTCGGCCCGGCGTAGCGCATGTTCACCGGCATGAGCGAGAGCATGACGTGCTTGGCGGGATAGTAGTTGTCCAACAGCACGCGGTAGCAGCGCATCCGCACGTCGCCGGGGATGTCATCGCTCTTGGTCGTGCCCATGAGCGGATGGATGAGCAGGCCGTCGCACATCTCAAGGGCGCACTTCGTGAGATATTCGTGGGCCCGGTGAATGGGATTGCGCGTCTGAAAGGCCACGATGCGCTTCCAGCCGCGCTCCTCGAAGGCGGCGCGGGTTTGCTCGGGGGTGAAGTTGTGGTCCTCGAACTCGATGGTGCGGGTCTTCAGCACGTCGATGTCACCCGCGAGAAACACCGGTCCCAGCGAGAGCGTATAGGCCACGCCGGGATGGGCCTCGTCCGACGTCCCATAGACCTTCGCCGCGATTTGCTTATGGTCGAACGTGAATTTCTCGGACACATGCAGAATCGCCGCCACGTCCCCCTCGGGATCCTCGATGGCCGCCTCGCCGCCCGGCTTGAGCTTCGCCGCCGTGTCTTCGTCCACGGCCAAGTGAATGGGGATTGTCCATGGCACGCCGTCGGCGAGGTGCATCGTGTCGATCACCCGCCGGGTTTGTTCTTCGTTCATGAAACCGGTCAAGGGGCTAAAGATGCCCTTGGCGATGTTGTCGATATCGAAGGCCGTGTAGCCGTCGACGGGGATGCGCGGAAGGCTTTGGGCCTTGGTCCGCGCTTCTTCGAGGGCGGCGCCGGTCAACAGCCGGTTGACCAAGCGCCCGCCGTGGGGGGTAATCTGCACGTTTCTCCTCCGGATTGAATTAGATATGCCAAGCCCCGCCGTAAGCGCCGTTCAGGCAGGAAATGAAAACGCGCTGAAACTTCGCCATGGGACGCGGAATCGCTCCCCTGCGAAATGTGAGGCGGGAACACCAAGAACAGACGGGACTATACCAACATTGGAAACCAGTGCGCAACGTTGCCGGCGCCGGCCCGAAGGGCTCGCGAGCCCCGTCGGCAGCCGCCTCCGCGCCGCGTGTAACGGCGAAGCGAATAAACAAAGCGCCCGGGCCAGGGTGTTTTGTTTCGCTTCCACCGGCCCGGACGCTTGGGGGGTTACCTCGAACTAAGGGTTGTTTCTTCATGCCATGAGGCAGGGTCAGCCATCAATAATCCGGCAGCACGTCATGGAAATTCGGCTCGGCGTGTAGCGGCCCCTCACCCGCGGCCCACGTCACGGCGTCCACGAGTTGCTGTTGGAAGGTCTCATCCTCCCACAAATCATGGGCGTGGCCCATGGCGTTGTAAAAGACCCGGCCATCGCCGTAGGAGCGGCACCACATAATCGGAACTTCTTGCTCATAGTCGGAATGGTCCTCTTGGATATCCTCGGGAGCTTCCATGACGGCCAGCACCCGGATGTTATCCCTGTTGAGGTGAGTGTGTATATACCACTCATCCCACACATCCCACTCTGT
Source organism: Candidatus Hydrogenedentota bacterium (assembly GCA_046540175.1). Classification (GTDB taxonomy): domain Bacteria; phylum Hydrogenedentota; class Hydrogenedentia; order Hydrogenedentales; family SLHB01; genus SKRY01. The sequence goes on along the minus strand of JBKHFO010000050.1, from coordinate 9,066 downwards.
TGGGATGGCCTCCATGGCCGGATGGCCGGCATCGGTAACATGGACCGTGCCCTCGAACTGGGGCCCGTGCGTAATAAACTCGCCGCCCAGCATTTCAATGTAGGGATCCGGATCGCCGCCGCGGAAGGTGTCCGTGGCGCTGTGAATGCCGATGAAGCCGCCGCCGTCCTCAATCCATTGCAGGAACTCTTCCTTGCCTTCCTCCGTCATTGGGGGATGGCCATCCGAGCCTTCTTCCAGCAGATTGCCGCTGGTGTAGAAGACGGCCACATCATAATTGGCGAGGTTGTCCGCATTAATAAGGCTGGCGTCCTTCGTGGCCGTTACCGAGACGTAGTCTTCGTGTTCTTCGGACAACTCGTCTGCGACTCGCTCCACCAGACTAGGTTCGTCGTTATCCCGGGTGATAGCGCTGTGTTCGAAGCCCGATGACTTGGTCAGCAGCAACACGTCAATGGCGCTTGCCTCCATCGCGCCAAACACCCCGGCTACCGCGGCCGCCATTCCCATACGCATTACGTTGTGCCACATAACGTACATCCTCCTTACGGTTTAACGGATCACGATTCACCCAGCGTTCCTCCACACAACGGGAGGCGCCGGGAAAGCTTATCCAAAATCATACGCCACTGAGTATAGAAGAATAAAGCAGACAAGCGCGCTTTAAATTAGTATACGCAGAATAAACACTGACGGCGTTGTGCATCGTTTGGTCCGCGCCGGGCTTGCACAAAGGACAGGAGCTGAGTAGCATGAAGGCTCCATTCTGTCTTAAGCTTAAGCATCGTATACAACAAAGACGACAGGGAGCGCTATTCCATGCAACGTATTGGCGTCATCATGGCCGGGGGATCGGGCGAACGCTTTTGGCCCGTTTCCCGCAAGCACCGGCCGAAACAACTGCTCACGTTGACCAGTCCGGATGAGACGATGCTCGGGGAATCGGTGTCGCGGCTGGCGCCGCTCATCGCGCCGGAACACGTCTATGTGGTTACGGGAGAACACCTCGTGGAGCCGATCCGCCAAGCGGGGGTGGGGATACCCGACGGTAATGTCATCGCCGAACCGGCCAAGCGGAACACGGCGGGCGCGTTGGCCTACGCCGCGGCCCATGCGATGGCGAACTACAACGATGACGGCGGGGGGCTCACCATGGCCGTCGTCACGGCGGATCACCTCATCGGCAGTCCGGACCGGTTCCGCGCCACGGTGGAGGCGGCGCTTGAGCAGGCGGAGACGCGGGACGCGCTTGTCACTTTGGGCGTCGTGCCCGCGCGGCCGGAGACGGGCTATGGCTACATTCGCGCCGTGGCGCCGTTGAATGAGGGGGCGGACATCCCCGCCTATGAGGTGGCGGAGTTCTTGGAGAAACCGGACGAGGAACGCGCCCGCCAATTCGTGGAATCGGGCTCGTATTACTGGAATAGCGGGATGTTCTTCTGGAAGGTCTCCGCGTTTCTGGCGGAATTGGAGCATGCGCGGCCGGATCTCGCGGAGGCCACGCGGACGATGGCGGGGGCGATGGCGAAGGGGGATGACGCCTTGGTTCGCCAAACCTTCGAGGCGCTCGAGGATATCTCCATCGACTACGCCCTCATGGAGCACGGCCGCCGGGTGATCATGGTGCGGGCCGATTTCCCGTGGGACGACGTTGGCGCCTGGACGGCGTTGGACCGCACCCAGCCCAAGGACGGCCAGGGCAATGTGACGGCGGGGGATCCGGTGTTGGCGGATACCCGCAATTCGATTGTCTTCAACGACGCTGGGTCTGAAGAGATGGCCGTGGGCGTGGTGGGCATGGACGATGTCATCGTGGTCGCCACCAGCGACGCGGTTCTGGTCATGCCGAAGGACCGCGCGCAGGATGTCCGGAAGGTAGTTCAGGCCTTGAAGGAGCGGCAAGCGCCGCAATTGTAAGGAAACAAGGCAAATACGGGGCGCGGCCAAGCAAGCGGACCGCGCCCCATACGGGTTCTCAGGATGGCTCGTGCGGCCTGATGAGGCTTGGGAAAGCGAGTTCAAGGAGCCGCCGGTTGAACTGGGTCAATTGGCGGGGGGGGAGCTTGGAGGGTTCCCGGCTGGCGAGTTTTTTTGTCTCCTTGTCCAGCTTGACGTACGCCCACCCCTTGGCGTTGTAGAGATCGGGCCGGCGGAGCAGGATGTTCAGTTCCTGCAACGCGTTGCGCCGGAGCGCGCGTGGTTCCGCCATGCCTTGTCCACCCAGCAAAGCCTCGCTCACGGCGGGATCCATGCGTTCGATGATGCGGTTGGCCGGGGTATTCTCGTTGCTTTTCGTCCCTTCACGCAGGGCGGCGATGAGCCCGTCCCAATCCAAGATGTCTCCGTCGCGAAGGAAAGCGGGATCATAAGCGGGGGGCTCGTCCGCCTCCACGGCAGAGGCGATCTCCTCCCCGAAGTCCATGCGGAACTTTTCGCCGAGGTAGGTCTTGCGCGCCAGCGGATTCTCCGCGATCTCACGGGGCGTGCCCGCCGCGGCGATGCGCCCTTCGCTGATGATGTAGGCGCGGTCGGTTATTTCCAGGGTTTCGCGGACATTGTGGTCGGTGATGAGCACACCGATGGCCTTGCGCTTGAGCGTGGCCACCGTATCTTGGAGGTCCGCAACGGCAATGGGGTCGATCCCCGCGAAGGGTTCGTCGAGCAAAAACACCTTTGGCTCCGTGACGAGGGCGCGGCAGATCTCGGTGCGCCTGCGCTCCCCGCCGGACAGGGTGTAGGCGGGGTTGTCGGCGACGTGGCTGACGCCGAGTTCGTCCAAGAGGCGGTCGGTCCGGGCGCGGCGTTCCTGCAACGTTAAGGGCAAGAATTCCAGAACGGCCATGAGGTTTTGCCGTACAGTGAGTTTGCGGAACACGGAGGCCTCCTGGGGCAGATACGCCATGCCCGCGCGGGCCCGCTTGTACATGGGTAGCCGGGTGACGTCGGCGCCATTGAACCAGACCTGGCCCGAGGTGGGGCGCAGCAGGCCCACGGCCATGTTGAACGTGGTCGTCTTGCCCGCGCCATTGGGGCCCAACAACCCCGCGATCTCGCCGGGTTTCAGGCCGATGCTTACGTCTTGCACCACGACGCGGCCCTTGAAATCCTTCACCAAATCGCGCGTTTGCAAGAGCGCCGTGTTGTCCGCCGCCATCTTATTCCACCGATGCGAAGTGTTGGGGATAGGCCGCCCGCAAGAGGATGCGGTTGAGACGGACCACCTCGCTGGTTTCCAGTTCGCCGCGATCCCGGGCGAGCAGCTCCTGGCCCGCATCGGGTATCGAAATACCGGCCCACGCCTCTTCCGAATACAGGTCCCGTTGCCCGAGCAATCCGTTGAGCTGTTCCAACATCCCGCCGATGTGAGCGCCGGTTAAGGCGTCCGGATCGACTTCGCTCAACAGCTCACGGGTTTCACCGTCGAGTTGCGTCATCAGCCGCCGGGCGGGGGAAGGCTCTTCCGCCCCGCCTTCGTCTTGCAAGCGCCGAATGAGGTCCGGCCAATCGCGGACATCGGCCTCGGTAAGTAAAGGACCCTCGTCCCGGACTTCCGCCCGCCGGGCGCCGAAGGCCACATTTTGAGCGCGCGGTTGTTCGACATGGAATCTGTTTGTCTCAAGGTCCAAGGTCATTTGGGAACCTTGCATGGCCCCATACTCGGACTCCATCTCCGGGTTGCCGGTGAATACGATCTCGCCGCGGGCCAAATCCATGACGCCTTCGCTGGCGCGCACATTGCCGAATTCGTGCTCGATCCGCACAGAGCCGATCAAGTGGACGCGTTGCGGTTCGCCTCCGGCGTCTCCATCGCCGTAATCGAACCGCACCTCGCCGGCCCGGACCCGCATTGGGGGGCGACCCTCCTCGCTCGAGGCCAGCCGCAAATCCACGTTGCCCACGAGACGCTCAATAGCCCCATCCAAGGTCCCCTCGAACCGGTCCGCCTCGAATTCCTCGATGCGGTCGTATCCGCCTCCCCCTTGGCCAAGGGCGGGGAAGGGCGCGAGCAACAGGGCGCCAAGCAGATAGTAGAAAAGATATCTCATGGCTGTTCAAGACTCCCGAGGCGCAGGGAACCCCGCACCTTGTTGAGGTAAAGGCGATTGTCGGCGGGATGAAGCTCCATACCTTCGGCTTGGACGTTGCCGTACTCCGCAACGACCTCCAAGGGTTTATCGGAGCGGGCGATCCCTTCGTCGTTGAGCCACTCCAGCTCTTCCAGCTCTAAACGCAGGTCGCGCGCGGTCACGGTGACGGAATTGCGCAGCACCGCCCGGCGCGTTTGTTGATTCAACTCGCCCGCGCCAGCCCGCATCTCGATGGTATCCCCGTTGGGTTCCCGGATAAGGGCCGTGGCTTCGTTGAACCCCCATTGGCCCGCGCCGTTGCCGAAGAATCCGGGGGACGTGATGGTGAAGAGGGGATGCCGCGATCCTTCGGCCCCCCCCTGCTCGTCAAAGAGCCGCAACGTCATGTCGCCCGCCATGGCGCCTTCCTCATCCGGAGGCAGCGCATCCTGGCCTTCCACGGCTTCTTCCGGCTCGGAGACCTCCGGCGATTCCGGGGAGGAGCAGCCAACCGCGAGAAAGGCAAGCGCTACGAATGCCGCCGCCGCGCTTTTGATGGCGGCGAATGACCACGAAACGAAGGGGGCGCGCTGCCGAACAAGCAGGTCGTGGAGCGGCTTGCAGAAGTGAAGAAGAGATCCGCCTTGCCGCCGCAACCGGTTACAATACCGAGTATTTCGAGCACTATACAGCGATTCCGAGCAAGATTCCCCCTCGGCCAAGGGACTTCCGCAAGCCGCTGAGTAGACGCGCTTATGAAAAACATTCAAAACCATGGTTCTCGTGTCTGGGCTGTTTAGGGATGATTTGTATTTGGCCGGCGCGGCATGATTACCCCCCGTCCTTGGCCGGCGCGTTGCGTTCGTGGATGTTCTTGAGTCCCTTCAAGGTCAACAGGGGATCCACATGGTCAATCCGTTGCACACTATTGGCCATGAGCCCTGCATAGCCGCCCGCCGCAACGACGGTGGGCGTGATCCCCATCTCGTCCGCCATGCGCCGTAGGAGCCCGTCGACGAGTTCGGCGTAACCGTAGGTGAGCCCCGCCTGGATGTGGCTTATCGTATCCTTGCCAATGACGGAGGCCGGCTTGGCGATATCTACCCGGGGCAGCTTCGCGCATCGCTCGAAGAGGGCGTCGGCGGCGATCTGAAGACCTGGCGCGATGCATCCGCCTTGATACTCGCCGTGTTCCGACACAACGTCGAACGTCGTGGCCGTGCCGAAGTCCACAATGATAAGCGGGCCGTCATACTGAGCGCGGGCGCCCACGGCGTTGACGATGCGGTCGGCGCCGAGTTCCTTGGGGTTATCGATCTGGAAGACCAGCCCGGTCTTCACGCCGGGACCCACCACAACAGGCTCAATGCCGAACGCATCCCGGCTAAGCGCCAGCAGGGCGGTGTCGATGGGCGGCGTCACGCTCGACACGCAACAACCTTTAATCCCGGCGGGGGACGCGCCTTCTTGCTGGAGGAGCGCCGTCAGCAGAATGCCGAGTTCGTCCTTGGTCCGGTAGTGATTGGTGAACAAGCGCCAATGGGCCCGCAGTTCTTCGTTCTCGTAGAGGCCTATTACCGTATGGGTGTTGCCCGCGTCGATTACAAGGAGCATTCGCCGATTTCCCCCAAAGGTTGAATCTCCCGGGATTCGCTTACCATCAACCGTTCGCTTCCCTGTGGTGTAGCAAGCACCAATGCGCCAATGCCATCTATCGCCTGTACCGTGGCCACGGTGTCCCTGTACCGCACGCGGCGTCCCACGATGTCGCAAGCATCGGCCCATTCCTCGCGAATGGCGGCATACCCGCCGTTGCGCAGGGCCGTGACGCGGCGGTCGAGCTGCTCCAGCAAGTCCGCGAGCACCTTTCCGCGATCGCAGGACTGGCCCGTGACCCTTTCCACCGATGTGGCCGCGCCGCGAAGCTCTGGCGGAAAGTCCGCGTCTTGGTGCGTTACGTTGATCCCCATGCCCACGGCGGAGACCTGGCCCCGGTGTTCAACCAGCACCCCCGCGACCTTGCGGCCATTGGCCAGGATGTCGTTGGGCCATTTCATCTGGGTGGCTAGCAGCGGCGCCAAGGCGTCGCGCACGGCCAGCGCCCCGGCGAAGGGAAGGCCCGCGCTCGGTCCCTCGAAGGCCACGCTTACCCACACGCCCCGGCCAGCCGCGCTGTGCCACGCCCGGCCAAGCCGGCCCCGTCCCGCCGTTTGCTCCCCGGCAAGGACGACCGTTCCATCGCCTCCCACGCGCAGGGCCGTGGTGTTCGTCGAATCCACCGACGCGTAGACCAGCACTTTCCGGCCCACGATTCGGGTTTTCGCGGGGGGCAACGCTCCCGCCGCCCATTGAGGATACTCACTCATCGTGAATCAAAAGCGATAGATCAACGGCGGGGGCCGAATGGGTGAGCGCGCCCACCGATATAAGGTCCACTCCAGTCTCCGCCACGGCCCGGACCCGGTCGAGGGTGATGTTGCCGCTGGCTTCCACCAACACACCGGCGGCGCGAGCCGTGTTTGAGGCTTCCCGCATCGTGTCGAGGTCCATATTATCCAGCAGAACGGCTTCCGCGCCAGAGTCCAGTGCGGTTTCGAGTTCGGTGAGCGTGGTTACTTCCACTTCCACCCGCGCTAGATGCGGGGCCGCGGCGCGGGCGCGGCGGACGGCCTCGGCCAATCCGCCCGCGGCGGTGATATGGTTTTCCTTGATTAGGATTCCATCGTACAATGCAAAGCGGTGATTCCTTCCCCCTCCATGCACGACGGCCGCCTTTTCCAGGCCGCGCAGGAGCGGCGTGGTTTTCCGGGTGTCGCAGATGCGCGCGCGCGTGTCCGCCACGGCGTCCGCGAAACGCGCCGTCAGCGTGGCGACGCCCGACAACCGCTGGATGAAATTGAGCGCCACGCGTTCGCCGGACAAAACCGCCGCCGTGTGGCCTTTGAAAGACGCTACAACATCGCCGTCGGCAAACGCGCTCCCATCGGAGTGTGCTTTCCAGCCGCCCGCAATAGCCCCGAGATGCTCAAACACCCCCCGAAAGACCTCGATGCCGCTGAGCACCCCCGCCTGTTTCGCCCGCAACGTGACCGCGCACCGGGCCTGCGGCGGAACGGTGGCGTCGGTGGTGCAATCACAGGGGCCGATGTCTTCTTGGAGGGCTTGGCTAATGAGTGGTTGAATTGCCCAATGGTGATGCATGTGAAGCTCCTCGAGAGGGTTGAGGCAATCATGTTACCACGAAGCCTTACGCCGGCGCGAACGAGGGATCGGTCCCCCGATCGCCGGGTAAGAACGCTGCGCCAGAGAGATACATCCCCCTTGGTCCGCTTTCGAAGATGGAATTCTGCTCTGTGCGGTGGCTACATCGGGTGAACCATTTTTCCCGAGAGGTGAGCGGACCCATTCCCCCTTTCAAGGGGATGGCCCGAAGGGCCGGGGGATGTAAACACCCTGCACACCAACCTGCCCGGCGATTCGGGTGAGGGGACGTTATCATGGATTTGCCGTCTATGATACAATATGGCCTCTACAAAGCGCGGGCGAAGAGGGGGACGGTTCTTTGTCCGGGCTTCATACGGTCAAATAACGGCGTATCGAGTGGGGCGAGTTGCGCGTATCGCGCCCTATTCCGCCGTCTCTTACCGGCGTCCAAGGACCATTTCTAAACCACAGCACGATGCGTAAGGAGAACGAATATCATGACCAAGATTACCGGAATCAAAGCGCTGGAGATTCTTGACTCCCGGGGCAATCCCACCGTCGAGGTGGAAGTCCAGCTTTCCAGCGGGTTCACCGGCCGGGCGGCCGTTCCGTCGGGCGCGTCCACGGGCGAGAATGAGGCCGTGGAACTGCGGGACGGCGACAAGAAGCGGTATCTCGGCAAGGGCGTGACGCAGGCCGTCGAGAATGTGAACGACACCATTGCCCAGGAGTTGCTGGGGATGGACGCCGTGGACCAGCGGGAAGTTGACCAAACCCTCATCGCGCTTGACGGCACGAAGAACAAGAGCAAACTCGGCGCGAACGCCATCCTGGGCGTGTCGCTGGCGGCGGCGAAGGCCGTGGCCACGACGCTGGAGCTGCCGCTGTACAAGTATCTCGGCGGCGTGAACGCGCACATGTTGCCCGTGCCCATGATGAACATCCTCAACGGCGGCGAGCATGCCGATAACAACGTGGATGTGCAAGAGTTCATGGTCATGCCGGTGGGAGCGAAGACCTTCCGGGAGGCCCTGCGGATGGGCGCGGAAATCTTCCACTCGCTCAAGAGCGTGCTCAAGGGCAAGGGCATGAATACCGCTGTTGGCGACGAGGGCGGGTTCGCGCCTAACCTGGGCTCGAATGTGGAGGCCATTGAGGTCATCCTGGAAGCCATCAAGAATGCGGGCTACGAGGCGGGCAAGGAGATCATGCTGGCCTTGGATCCGGCGTCGAGCGAATTTTACAAGGATGGCAAATATATCCTTGGCGCCGAGAAGAATCCGGAGCATTCGGCGGAGCAACTGGCCGAATTCTGGAAGAATTGGTGCGAAAAGTACCCCATTATTTCCATTGAAGATGGCATGGCCGAAAACGACTGGGAAGGGTGGCGGATTCTCACCGAAAAGGTGGGCACGAAGCTCCAGTTGGTGGGCGACGACCTGTTCGTGACGAACACCGAGTTCCTTTCCAAGGGCATTGAGCGGGGTATCGGCAACTCGATTCTCGTGAAAGTAAACCAGATCGGCACGTTGACGGAGACCCTCGACGCCGTGCAAATGGCGCAGCGGGCCGGCTACACGGCCGTCATCTCCCACCGAAGCGGCGAAACCGAGGATGCGACCATCGCCGACCTCGTTGTGGCTACGAACGCGGGCCAGATCAAGACCGGCTCGGCTTCCCGCAGCGATCGGATCGCCAAGTACAACCAATTGCTTCGCATCGAGGAAGAACTGGGCTCCATGGCGGTGTTTCCCGGCATGAAGGCGTTCTACAACCTCAAGTAACACGCGCGGAT
>JBKHFO010000049.1:0-18385 GCA_046540175.1 Candidatus Hydrogenedentota bacterium | reverse complement strand
CGGAACGCCAAGCAAGGCCATGGCCTGAACGCCGACACCGGCGAAATCGAAGATATGGTGAAGGCGGGCATTATCGACCCGGCCAAAGTGTTGCGCAGCGCCACCCAGAACGCCGTGAGTGTGGCGGGTATGTTCCTTATCACCGAATGTCTGGTGACCGACGCCCCCGAGGAGGAAGATTCCGGCGATGGCGCCATGGGCGGTGGTGGTATGCCCGGCGGCGGCATGGGCGGAATGGGTGGTATGGGCGGCATGCCCGGTATGATGTAACCTACGGGCATGAGCCTGAAAATGACGGCCCGAATATGTTAGAGTGGACCGTCCCGTCGCCCCAAAGGCGGGACGGTCTTCTTTTGCTTAGCTAGTTTCTGGCAATTTTATGGGCGAGAGATAACATAGCGTAATGAAGATGGTCCGCAAAACATAGCGGGGAAGGGCCGCGCCATGGCGGGGGCGTTGTGTTTTTCAAGGCCTGTCAGGCAGCCAGCCGCGCGGTCCCTTTAAAAACTTAGCGGAGGGAACTCACTGATGGCGCACGAGAATTACGACTTCAGTCCGGAATCGCACGACTCAATACCTCGTCCAAACCGGTTCGGTCTCATCATTCACCCCACTGTTTTTATCGGATCATCTATTGTCATCTTTATTTTCATTGCGCTCGGGGTCGCAATACCCGATACGATGGAAACGATTTTTGAGGCCACGCAGGCCTTTATCGCGCACTACTTCGGCTGGTTCTACATGATAGTCGTCACGGGGATCCTTGGCTTCATCATCTGGGTCGCATGTAGCCGGTATGGCAACATCCCTTTGGGGCCCAACGACAGCAAACCCGACTACAGTTACTTTTCATGGTTCACCATGTTGTTCGCCGCCGGTATGGGGATTGGCCTGCTGTTCTATAGCGTGGCGGAGCCACTCACGCATTTCACGGACCCGCCAACAGGGGCTGGGCGTCTCGACGGAGAAGGGGCGCAACGCGCTTTCCACCTGACGTATTTTCATTGGGGAGTTCACCCCTGGGCTATATACAGCTTGTTTGGTGGAACAGTGGCCTATGTGGGCTTCCGGCGGGGGCAGCCCCTTACCTACCGCACCGCCTTTTATCCGCTTTTGGGCGAGCGCGTCCATGGAGCCTACGGTAGTGTTCTTGATATATTCGGAACGGTGGGTACGCTCTTCGGTGTGGCTACTTCGCTAGGTTTGGCCGCAATCCAGATCAACCGGGGTCTGGAATACGCATTTGGGGTAGTGATTCATCCCTATGTACAATTTGCGCTTATCGCTATCATCACGGCTATGGCCACGACTTCCGAATATCTCGGGCTTGATGCCGGTATTCGGCGAGTGAGCATAGCGAACATCAGCTTAGCTGGGATAGCATGTGTCGTCATGCTGATCATGGGCCCCACGGTCTTCATCTTTAACATATTCGTTCAGAACCTGGGCTACTATGTGCAGCATCTTATCGAGACAACCACATGGACAGCCACCTTTGAAGGTTCTGAATGGTTGGCGGACTGGACCGTCTTCTATTGGGCATGGTGGATTTCCTGGTCACCTTTCGTGGGGCTTTTCATCGCGCGCATCTCGCGAGGCCGCACATTGCGCGAGTTTATCGTGGGCACCATACTGGCGCCCACGCTGGCCACCTTCGCGTGGATGAGCATTTTTGGTGGAAGCGCGATGTTCGTAGAAATGTTTCAAGCTCCGGACGCGGGTTTGGCGGCCGAGGTGGTGGAAGATGTGGATGTGGCGATGTTCGCTCTGCTAGAGCATTTTCCTTTTCATCAAGTCACTTGGATCGTCGCGGTGGTGCTTATCCTCGGCTTTTTCGTGAGTTCTTCCGATTCCGGCTCCATGGTCGACAGCATCATTACCGCTGGCGGCCATCCCCATCCGCCTAGGCCTCAACGGATATACTGGTGCCTTATGGAAGGCGTCGTGGCGGCGATTCTCCTGTGGGTCGGAGGCTTAACCGCCCTGCAAACAGGCGCCATCACCACGGGACTGCCGCTCGCCGCTCTCTTGGTCCTCATGGCGATAAGTTTTCACAAAGCCCTGCGCCAAGAAAGGTCCATCCGATTCTCGCCCGTATTTCAACCACCTGAGGTCTATGAAGAGTTGACAGGACTCAGTGACACGGAGAGCGAAGATGAGGAGGACGATATGCCTCGCCTTTGATGCTGTGACATCGCCCCGATGACCTACCGAAAGCGACCGGTGACGGCCGCCGGGAATCTAGGATTCCACGGCGGCTGTTCGCCCTGAAAACCCTAGAAAAAAGGAGTACACTTATGACCAACGGCAACGAGTTTTTCACAGCGTTGCAAGAGCGCATTGATCCCAGCGATGTAAAAGGACTTACCGCCACATACCAGTTTCACCTCAGCGGCGACGGCGGAGGCGATTGGTATATCCAGTTGACGGACGGCCAACCCGAAGTGGCGGAGGGGATCGCGAATGCGCCCAGCGTTACGTTGCGGGCCTCGGCCGAGGATTGGAATAGGATCGTTTCAGGCGAACTCAGCGGCGAGCAGGCCTTCTTGAGCGGCAAACTCGAGGTGGAGGGCGATATGACGCTGGCCATGAAACTGCAATCCCTCATTGGCGGATAAAACAAGAATAGACGAACGTGCCGTGATTCGCTGTGCCCTTTCTCTCTATGCGGGGGAGGAATGGGTTTCGTTCCGGGTCCCACGCCTAGGCATATCCCTCGTTATGACCCATTTAGCCCCTATACGAACGCTTTTGCTTGTCGCTCTAGCGCTGGCGGCGGCCGTGGCAGGGTGCGGCGATTCGCCCATGGAAAGGCGCACGCCCAGGGATTTGAAGTTTGAGACGGAGGACGGGGCGGAAATCGCGGCGACCCTCTATCCGGCGGGCGCCCCCGATGAATCTTCAACGCAACCCCCCGGCCTCATCCTTATCCACGGCCTTGGAGGACAACGAAGCCAGTGCGATGTGTTCGCGCGGCGCGCTCAAGACGCGGGGTTCCAATCCCTCGCCATCGACATGCGGGCCCATGGGGATAGCACCGCCGGCGAGGACCAACCAAGCCGGCGGCAAGACTTCGGCCGGGAGGACTGGCTGCGCGTGACCAAAGATATTCAAGCGGCGAAGGAAACGTTGATTGAGCATGGCTCGGCCCCGGACAATCTTGGCCTAGTGGGGGCTTCCCTGGGCGGGACGCTGGCCCTGCGTTACGCGGTGGAGGACTGGGACTTCCACGCCCTCGTGATGGTGTCGCCGGGACTCGACTATCAAGGCATTGAAGCGGAGGAAGCCCTTGTGGAGTATGGGAATCGGCCCTCCCTCTTCGTGACGTCCCGCGGCGATTCTTACTCGGCCACGTCCGCCCAGCAACTCAAACGGGCCGCGCCGGGTCAGGCCGAGATCCGGGAATACCGGGGCACGGCCCATGGAACCGACCTGCTCGAGACGTCCCCTCAAGCCGTCCAACAAGTGTTATTATGGTTGTCCCAGATCATCGGCGACGAGGCCGTCGAACTTCCGGATCGGGTCCCCGCCGGCGACGCCGTGTAGCCGCCAACCGACAAACTCGTAAGGATTTCCCATGGTTACCGAGGAACAAGTGCTTGATAGCATGCGGCACATCATCGATCCCGATCTCGGGAAGGATATTGTGTCGCTGGGTTTTATAAAAAACATCACCATTGAAGGCGGACGCGTCCGTTTCACGGTCGAACTTACCACCCCGGCCTGTCCGGTCAAAGAGGAGTTTCGCCACAAGTGCAAGGAAGCCGTCGAGGCGCTTGAAGGCGTCGAGGCCGTCGAAGTCGAACTTTCGAGCATGAAACCCCGTCAAAAGACCGAACAGCCCTCCACCATCCTCCCCGGCATCGACGCCGTTGTCGCGGTGTCCGCGTGCAAGGGCGGCGTGGGCAAGTCCACTGTGGCGGCGCAATTGGCGCGGCGGATGCAAGATGAAGGCCTGGCCGTAGGGCTCCTCGACGCGGACGTTTACGGCCCCTCCGTGCCGACCCTGTTCGACTTACATAATCCCCAGCTATACTCCGACGGGACCAATCTTTTGCCCGTCGAGCTGGACGGTCTCAAGATCATGTCGCTGGGCTTCCTGCTGGGCGAGTCGCCGGCGGTGCTGCGGGGCCCCATTGTCTCGAACTACATCCGGCAGGTCCTGCATCAGACCAACTGGGGCGAACTCGATTACCTGATCATCGACCTCCCTCCCGGTACGGGCGACATTCAACTCACCGTGGTGCAGCAGGTGGCGCTCGATGGCGCCATCATCGTGACGACCCCCCAGGCCCTCTCGCTGGTGGACGTGAGCCGCGGCATCCTCATGTTCGAGAAGGTCAATGTCCCCGTCCTCGGGGTGGTGGAAAACATGAGCTACTTCGATTGCACCGAATGCGGCGCGCGGCATTACCCCTTCGGCTCCAGCGCGCAAAGCCTTCAATCGCGCTTTGGATTGACCAACCTGGCGGAACTGCCGATCACGCCGGGCGTCTCGGATCTCACCAAGCCGGAAAACCGCCTGCCGGTGTTCCACGATTTGGCGGACAACCTGCACCGCGCGGTGGGCACGCGCCGGGCGGACGCATTGCCTCGCCCCCAAGCCTCGGCGCAACCCGGCCACATCCATATCCTGTGGCCCGACGGAAGCGAGAGCCAGTTGCCCAATCGCCACGTGCGGGGCAATTGCCGCTGCGCCCTGTGCGTAGATGAGAACAGCGGCCAGCGCATTGTGGGCGTTGACCAGATCCCGGAGGACATTCAAGCGGAGTCCGTGGCGCCCCTCGGCAACTATGCCGTCTCCATCGCGTGGAGTGACGGCCACACCACCGGCATCTATTCATGGGAGCACTTACGCGACTTGGCCCAAGCTCTCGAGGCGGAGTAAATGGAACTGGAAGACGGCCCCCGTTTTGCCTAAACAGAATACGCCATGCTAAGCTCTGACGACCACGCAAACAGCCATCCCGCTGGCGGGTGTGGCTTCACTACTAAGGAGGCTTGATCATGAACAGAACCACAGCAATTGCGCGCGGCATCGTAGGGACTATCCTTATCGCCGCCGCATTGGCCGTAGGATCGGTTGCGGGCGGCGAGGGATTGCCCGTGGAGGCCCACATTGAAGCGGATCAACTGGTTGTCACGGTGGACGGCGAGGAGTTCGCGGCATACCGGTTCGCCGGGGATCAGAAGTATCCGTTCATGTATCCCGTGAATGGACCGGCGTCGGGAGAATCGGTTACCACATGGGATACGGAGCCTTTTCCCCACCATTCCTCCCTGTATTTCGCGTGCGATCGCGTAAACAACGCCAATTTCTGGCAACCCTTCGACAATCTTGAGACGGGCCAAATACGCTCCCAGGGCGCAGCGATTGTGGAAGCTCCGGAAGACCGCGTGGTGTTCACGGACGAGGCCTTGTGGGTCGTTCCGGGCGACGAACCCATGATCCAGGACGAGCGGCGCATAACCGTTACGGCGCCGGCTGAAAACCAGCGTTTCATTGATTGGGAAATCACCCTTACAGCGCTGGAAGATGTTCGAGTGGAACAGAACAACCATTCCTTGTTCTCGGCCCGCATGACGCCCGCGCTCACCGTGGAGGAAGGCGGCACACTCATTGACGCCGAAGGCAATCGCGGCGAGGAGGAGACCTTTGGCGAACAGGCTTCCTGGGCCGCCTACTACGGAACAAGGGATGGCGTTACGGAGGGCCTGGCCATTCTTCAGCATCCCGACAATCCGGACTATCCCGCCCCTTGGTTCACGCGGGACTACGGTTTCTTTTCCCCCACGCCTGTCTACTGGTTAGAAGAAGGATACGCGGAGCTGCCGGAGGGTGAATCACGCACGTTGCGCTACCGCGTCGTGGTCTTCGCGGGAGACCATGAGGAGGCGGATATCGCAGGGCTCTGGGCGGACTACGCTGGCGAATAACCGGCCGGGAGACACCGGGTGTCTTGGGGGCTGACGTTCAAGAATCTGCTTCTCCCCATCTTCTGTAAGCAATGCGATAGGCGGTTGCTCACGGAAGAGAACGGCTACTTTTGCCCGACATGCTGGGAGGGAAGCCCGCGGATCACCCGGCCCTTCTGTTCGCTGTGCGGCCGTCCCCACAAGGGAACGGTGGGCTTCGGGACTATTCAGAACTTCCCATGCGCCACGTGCCGCGCCATGAACCCCCGCAGCCGGCACACCCGGCAAATCGTGGGCGCGGCCTATTACGATGAGGCCGTGGGCGAGGCCATTCGCTGGCTCAAGTTTCGCGGCCGCCAACGGCTCGCTGCGCCTCTGGCGGAACTCATGGCGGACATGGCGGAACGCGAACTGGATACGGCGTGTTACGACATGCTGGTTCCGGTGCCGCTGCATCCCGTCCGTCAACGCGAACGCGGCTTCAACCAGGCGGCCTTGTTGGGCGGCGAACTGGAACCCGTCTTTGCCACAGCCCGCGTGGAGCATGTCCTGGCCCGGCAGAAGCCCACCAAGGTCCAAAGCCGCCTGCAGACGCCTGAACAACGGCGGAACAATGTGCGCGGGGCCTTCGCGGTCAGCGGGGAGGTAAAAGGCCGGACCGTCCTGCTCATCGACGATGTCGTCACCACGGGAGGCACGGTGCGGGAATGCGCCCGGATGCTGAACAAGGCGGGCGCGGCGGCGGTGGATGTACTAGCAACGGCGTTGGCCACCCACGCGCCCGGTCAGGCGGACGACCAGGCGTAAATTATCTCAAGGGGGACAGGATTCATGGGGATGCACGCCTCGCGGGAGGACTATCAGCGCTTTCACGCCACCCGCCGCGGGACCATGATCGCGTTGCTGCGGGAGCATGTCTCCCATGTGCTGGAGCGGGGGCTTGACGTGGGCGGCGGCGGCGACGTGGCGGGTCTGGGAAGGCCCTTGCAAGAGAGCTTTGTCACGCGTTTGTACGCCGTCGACCAGGGGGAGGACGTCGAGGCGGGCCGGGCGCGCGGCGTTCAAACGGAGGCCTGCGACATTGATCGCGAACCGCTCCCGTTCGCCAGCGAGTTCTTCGACCTGGTCCTGTTCGCCTCCGTCATTGAACATCTCTATAATCCCCGCTTCGCCCTCAACGAGATCGAGCGCGTCCTGCGCCCCGGGGGATGGCTCGTGCTGGAAGCGCCCAACGCCGTATCGCTCGGCCGGCGCCTTGACGCCCTGGCGGGACGCAACCCCTTCCGCTGGTTCAACGAATACAACGCCCTGCGCGACAAGGCGCCCATGGAGTATTGCAGCGTGTTTTACACCGCCGGGGAAGCCGAGAGCCTCCTCGCGGACCACTTCGAACTCGTGGCGCGCCGCTACGCCATGCACAACCCGCCCGTCAACCCCCTCAAGGCCCTCCTCCGCTCCACTGCGACCGCTCTGAACCCCCGCCTGAGCGACTGTTTCTTCATCCTCGCCCGCCGCCGGTGAGCAGGGCCTTACGATGCATCATCCCCGCGCGCCCCCAACCGCCATCCCCGCGAAAGCGGGGACCCACCCCCCAACCCTAATCGGAAAGCGAAGGGTTTTGGAGTCCCGCTTGCGGGGATTCAGAGCCAGTCTTCTGCATTCTCCAATAGCCGCTGAAGGCAGCGCTCCCTCAAAGCCGTGTTTGTTCGGTGGCGAATCCCCTTGCGGGAATGACGGTGGGGCGTACTCCCCCCACACACCCTCTACTCCGGCCGCACGGCCATGCGGTCCTCGAGGTCGTTGACGGGGTCGGCAATTATGGTATCGCCTTCTTCGACGCCGTCCTGGATTTCGGCCCATTCCATGCTGCGCAGGCCCACGGTGACAGGCGTAAGGACGGCGCGGGCGTTCTCGACTCTGAACAGATGCCATGCGCCGTCCCGGCGGAAGATGGCGCGTTCGGGCACGGCGATGACGTTGTCCGCCTCGGCGGCGACGATGTCCACGTCGAGACTCGTGCCGGGGCGCAGGCTCAACTCGGTGTTGTCGAAGGCGATGCGCACAATGAAGCGTTGCTCTTCGATGCCAAGCGCGGAGGTAGTCGTGAAACCATGAGGATAAATGCGCTTCACTTCACCCCGTGCTTCCCGGCCTGGAAGCGCCTGGCCGCTGAGCACGGCTTCCGCTCCCTCTTCGACTTGGCCAATCTCCTCGGACAGGATCTCCGCCTCGATTTCAATGCTCTGCAAGTCGCCCAACCTCACCACGGGCTCCCCCGCCGCCATGGGGCGGTCCTCGTCGATGTACTCCTCGAGAATGTATCCCTCGAACGGCGCGCGCATGTCAAGGCGTTCGCGATCCCGGTTGAGCACGGTGAGCTGAGCTTCAAGGGAGTCGATCTCGTACTGATAGGCTTCGCGGAGATACTCGTTGTCACCGGTGGAGCCGCGAAGCTGTTCGTAGGCGAGTTCCGCCGCGCGCCTCGCCTTTTCGGCGGAGTCCACGGCGAGTTCCGCCCGCTCATGCATCTGCCCGGCGGAGTCCAAGGCGCGCCGGGCATCGTCGTAGGCGGATTCGCTGACGACCTCCTCTTCGTACAACCGCGCCACGCGCTGATATTCGCGCTGGGCATCCTCGAGATCCACCCGCGCCACATTTGCTTCCCGCTGGGCCATGGCCAACGCGTCCGCCATCTCTTCGCCGCGTAAACGGGCGCTCTCGATCTCCTCGGGTTTTGGCTTGGCCACGTCCACGCCGGTGATGCGCGCGCGTGTCTGGGCGATGGCCGACTCAAGCTGGCGGATCTCTTGTTCGTGTGGATGCGTGTCCACGTACACCAGCCGAGCCCCCGCCTCGACGCGATCCCCGATTTGCCACGGGAATTCCGTGACCCTGGCGCTGACGGGCATGGTGGCGAGATAGGCGCGGTCAAGGAGTGTCTTGGCGTCTTCGGTGATGTATTCGCGCACCGTTCGGCGGTCGGCTGTCTCGACGCTGACCTCCAAGGGCGTGGGCCGGAGCCACGCAAAGAGCGCTAGGACTGCCACCCCAACGGCCACGCCTTGCATGAGCCGTTTCTTCTTCATACGATCACTCCCGCGATTTCAGGACCTCAACCATGTCAAGCCGTTGAATTCGCCGCCGCACGGCAAGGTTCGCCAACACGATGAAACCCGCGATAAGAACGGCGGTAAACACAAAGCTGCTCGTCTCCGCGTAATACGGAATGCGGTACAATTCCGTGTCCAGCGTGCGGAGAAAACTCTGCCCGAGAAAAACGCCGAAGGGTATCCCGAGCAAGATCCCAATGCCGCCGAGAAGGAAATTCTCTTGATACATGATCGCGCCGACTTCTTGCTTCGTGAATCCGAGCACGCGAAGCGAGGCCAATTCCCGCTGCCGCTCCAGCAACGACACGATCGTGCTGTTGTAAATGATGGAAAAGGCGATGACGCCGGCGAATCCCACCAGGAACGTGCTCGTAAACACGATATTCTCGGCCATGGTTTCCTCGAAGTCAGCCCGGTTTTGTTCCGCATCCTCGACAGTCGCCATGGCGGGCACGTCGTTCATGGCCCGGCTCAGGCGGGGCGCCGCCCCCTCTTCCACGCGGAGCAGGACGGCGTTCATGGCGTACGGGGTCTCAAGCAGCCGGCTAAGCGTCTCCAATCCCATATAGGCGCTCATGCCCAGGTACTCTTGCACCACCCGGCGCACCACAACATCATGTTTCCGCGTGACCCGGCCCATCAGGGGCTCGATTTCGATGGTGTCGCCCGCGCTCACTTGCAACTCGCGGGCGAGCGCTTCACTCAGAATCACGCCCTTGCCCTCGATGCGCACGGGTTGCCCTTCCACGTCCAACAACCGCCGGAGTTGGCCATCCGGAACAAAGCCCTGGATGGCGGTGTCATGCGTGCGCCAGCCGGAACGCAGCTGGAAGGGATACTGTAGCATGGGTTCGGCCTTCCGGACCCCCTCAAAGCGGGCCATTTCGCGCAGGGCGGACTCCGGAAGCTCGGTGGCGAACGTGATGCGCATGTCCTCCCGCTGCACCTCCCGGAATTGGAAATCCACCATATGGTAAACGGAATCGATAAACACGAGCCCAATGAGCAGCAGGCCCGTCGCCATCATCACCCCGCCGATGTTGATGGCGGCGCGAAATTGGTTGCGCCCCACATTGCGGATGATCATCTTCCATGTGAAGGAGAGGCTGCGCCACAGGCCGGCGAACCGCTCCAGCCACATGCGGCGCCCGTGACGGGGCGCCTCGGGCCGCATGGCCTCGGCGGGATGAATCGCGGCCGCTTGCCGCGCGGCGGACACAGCTCCAAGCAAAGCGGCAACGGCGCTGATCAGTATGGCGCTGATCAACAGATTTGGGTGAAGCTGCATCACCAGATCGGGGAATTGGAAGAACTCGACATAGACCTCGCCCAGTCCCCGCGCGAGCCACTGGCCCACCGCCACGCCGCCGGCGCATCCCGCGGCGGCCAGGAGAAGGGCGTACCGCACGTAATACCCGCTGACCGTCCAATTGCTGTATCCGAAGGCCTTCAGAAGCCCGATCTCGGTGCGCTCCTGGCGGACCATGCGGTTGAGAAGCACGAGCAAGATGGCCGAGGCGATGCCCATGAACAGCGTTGGAATGACGCGGGCCATAACCCGCAATTGCTTGATTTCCTGGCTGACGATCATGTTGGACATCTGGTCCTCCGCCTTGGTCATGGCGTGGACCCCGTATCCATCCAGCATGGCGTCAATGCGATCCAAGATGCGGCCAAGTTCCCGTGGCTCGTCCACCGTTCCAACGATGTCGTTCGACGCGCCCCGCATGTCCATGGCCATGTCAGTGAAGGATTCCGGGACCCACAGCACGCCGAAGCGTTCGGGTATGGGATAAAGACTTTGCAGCCCCGGAATCATGTACACGTATTCCGGCGACATACCCACGCCCACGACATGGATGTTATGCCGCCGGTTTTCCACGAGCACGGAGACCGTGTCGCCAACCTCGATATCGTTGGCCTCCGCGAACTGCTTGCTCAAGATGGTTTGATTGGGCGAACCTTCATCGAAGTAGCGCCCCCTCACCAGATGGACATCGTTAAGGACAGGGTCCCGCCGGTCCGGCATGGATATCAAGCGGCCCGTTCGCGGTTGATCGGAATCTTCCATGGTGAGATTGACATCCTGGACCACCCGGCCGCGCACCTCGCGAACGCCGGGGATGGTCTCCAGCCGTCTCACCGCGGTCAATGAAACCCGCTCCGCCGAAACAAAGAAATCGGAGAAGCGGTACTCCGCGTAATAGCTTTCCTGCGTCACCCGGAGATTCTCAAAAGCGCTCCCCATGCTGATATACATCGCGACGCCACAGAGCATAACCGTGGTTACAGCGAGAGCCTGCCCCCAATTCCGCAGCATGGTGCGGTACAGTTTCCGGTTCAGAACCCCCATGACGCCCCGCTCTGGCGCCTACGCCCGGTTACCATTCAATCGCCTCGGCGGACGCGCGCGTCTCGTTCACCACGATGTCGCGGATTCCTCCGTCCACCATCGTGATGACGCGGTGCGCCATGGCGCCAATGGCGGCGTTGTGGGTTATGACCAACACCGTCGCGCCCAGGCGTTCATTGACATCGTTGAGAACCCGGAGCACCAGTTTGCCGGTGGCCACGTCCAAGGCGCCGGTAGGCTCGTCGCACATCAGCACCTCGGGCCGCTTGGCCACGGCGCGGGCGATGGCGACGCGCTGTTGCTGGCCGCCGGAGAGTTGGGAAGGGAAGTGTTGGCGCCGATCGTCCAAATCGACCAACTGGAGGCTCTCGCGGGCGGGCATGGGATGGGTGGAGATCTCCGTGGCCATCTCCACGTTCTCCTCCGCCGTGAGATTGGGCATGAGGTTGTAGAACTGGAACACGAAGCCGATGTGGTTGCGCCGGAAATGGGTCAATTGCGCCTCGCTCATGGCGCTGACGGACTGGTCACGAAAGAGGACCGAGCCCGAGGTAGCCGTGTCGATGCCCCCGATGATGTTGAGCAAGGTGCTCTTGCCCGACCCGCTCTCGCCGAGGACGACCACGAACTCTCCCTCCGGCAGACTGAGACTCACATCGCGTAAGGCGAGCACCGTGACCTCCCCCATCCGGTACTCCTTACGCAGGTGGCGAATCTCGAACAGGGGTTGAGTCAACGTAGCGGTCATATTGGATGTCCTCTTCGGCGGCCCCACCCAGAACGCGAGGTCCCGCAGCGCCCATACGGGATGGATCGAAATGGTAAGGCTGTTCCACCCGCGGCAAGATTAGCGGAGTTTAATCGCCGGAGGCACGTCCATGGTTCCCCTCAATCCTTAACCGCATCCTCTATCGTCATATGCACTGAGATCTCCCGCTCGTTGCCGGCGCCCTTGTATATGAAGTCGCGGATTGGGCCCCTGACTTCAGCCAATCTTATCTCAATACCACGTTCCTTGAGGTGATCCGTCAAGGCGAAGAGTTCGTCGAGACCGGTGGAATCCATGTCATTCACTCCGGAAAAGTCCAAGACAAGCCGGCGGATATGCGTTGTATTCCTAATCCTCTCACATACATTCTCCCGGAAGTGCTTTGCATTGGCGAAATGCAATGGACCACCCAGCCGCAATACAAGCACCCCCTCTTCCTGTTCCGTTTCATACCGTTGAATGTTGCGGTAGACGGACGTCCCAGGGACGCGGCCCAGGAGGGTGTAATTGGGGCGAGCCGAGCGGTACACCAGCATGATCACCGACAAAGCCACACCGAGCACAATCCCTTCCTTGATACCGGCAAAGAGGGTGCCTGCAAAGGTAGCCAAAAACAAGTAACGATCGTAATGCGCCAACCGCCATAGTCTTCGGAACTCGTCAACCTCAATCAGCCCGTATACCGCGCCCAGTATAATGGCGGCCAATACGGCCTTAGGAAGATAATAGAAAAGCGGAGTAAGAAAGAGGAGTGTAAGCGCCACAATGGCGGCGCTAAAAATCGAGGCGAGTCTAGTGCGTGCGCCGGCGTCGTAGTTGACAGCGGTGCGGGAAAATCCGCCCGTAACGGGAAACGATTGAAAGAGCGACCCTCCGACATTGGCCGCCCCCAAGGCGATCAGTTCCCTGTTGGGATCTACCTCATAATCTCCCGACTTCTCCTGAATCGCTTTGGCGACCGCTATCGATTCCATATAGCCTACCAGCGCAATCGCCGCAGCCATCGGAAAGAGCATCTGTATGGCGCTCCAGTCAAGCGCGGGCATCGAGAGGCTGGGCAACCCTTCCGGTATTTCACCAACAATTCCAACGCCGGCCTCATGAAGGCCGGTCCATGCCACCAATACGATGCCGGCGGCGGCCGCCATAAGCGATCCCGGAACGTGGGGCGCTCTCTTCTTCAGCGTCTGTATTAGAACAATGCCGGCTGCGCCAATGGCAAGCGTCCACGGGTTGATCTCCGAGATCTGTATGGCGACGCCAAGAACAATCTCATGCAATCCACCAGAAACCGCCTCCACTCCCAAGAGATGGTGAAGCTGGCTTAAACCAATTACAATCGCGGCGGCCGACACGAAACCCGACAGCACCGGCCGGGACAGGAGACTCACTAGAAACCCCATGCGCAACAGGCCGAGTGCAAGCTGTGTTACCCCAGCCATTAACGCCAACAGAATACTGATCGCGATATGCTCCTCCGGCGAGTTGGAAAGCGTGGACGCGGCCGAGGCGACGAGTAACGCCATCAAGGCCACGGGCCCCACCGCCAGGTGCGGCGAGGTTCCCAACATCGCGTAGATGAGAAGAGGTACTACCGAGGCGTATAACCCATATTCTGGCGGCAAGCCCGCGATAAGCGCATACGCCATCCCCTGTGGGATGAGCATGACCCCAACCGTAAGCCCGGCGACAAGGTCGTCCCTGAGCCACGCCATCCTGTACTGCCCTATCGGTGACCGTAGGGGAAGAAGATTGCGCAGGTATTGCAAAGGATTTGGCACTAGCTTGGCGTTCCTATTGTCCGCGAGATGTAGAGTGCGGGGTCATTATACCCAACACTAACACGCCATAAAGAAAACCGCCGTCTGTGGCATGGACATCCGGCGGTTTTCGTAGTGGTTTCTTCGAACATAGTCACTCAGAAACAACATCCCCGCCGAGTTGCTTCCAGTTGTCGAACTTGTCATCGATCAACACGGCATTGTACCCAGCGCGCTTGAGGTAGGCCGCCGACACCGCGGACCGCCCGCCCACCACGCAATGAACGTACAGGGTCTTGTCTTTAGGAATGTTATCGAGGTACTCCGGCAGACGGGAATCCGCCGCGTTCACGGCTCCCGGAATGTGTTCTGGCTTATAGTCCGCGTATTTCCGCACGTCAACCACAGCCACCTCGGGGCTGCTGAATTCGGCCTTGGCCTCCGCGAACGTTTTCACAGGCATGGACTCGACTTTTCCCCCATTCCGGCGATATTCCTCAAATTGATCTGGGGTACTATACCCTTTGATCCGATCCAGCCCAATGCGAATCAGGTCGCGAATCGCTTCATCAAGCTTATTCTCATCGATAATCAGATAGATATCCTCGTCTTCATCGACGAACGAACCGATAATCGTGTTGAACGCCTTGTTCAGGGGCGAAAGCAACGATCCGGGGAGATGGGCCTCGGCGTACTTATCCCTCGTGCGGGCGTCGACCACGGCCACACCCTTCTGACTAGCCTTTTGCGCAAGCGTTTCCGGGGTGGTGTTCTCAGGTTTTGGATACGCCCCTTTCAATACGGCCGGCCCCTGTTTATTGTCGCGTTTCATCCGGGCGAAGTACATCGGCGGTTCCGGCTGGCCTTGCAGGATAAAGCCAACAAAGCCGTCTTCACTGGTGGCCGCCTGTAGAGCTGGATTGAATTTCCGTTCATACCCCACCGTCGTCTGCGGCACGGCGCCAAGGCTTTTCCCGCACGCGCTCCCGGCGCCATGTCCCGGCCACACCTGCATGTAGTCCGCTAAGCCATCGATGGACTTGACCGTCTTGTACAGTCTTCGCGCCGAGGGCTCCATGATGCCCGCCTGACCAGCGGCCGATTCGAGGAGATCCGGACGGCCCAAGTCTCCCACGAAGATGAAATCACCCGTGACGGCGCCAAGGGGTTCGGTGGCGCCGCCGCCCTTGTCGGTCACGGCATACATCAAGTGTTCGGGGGTATGTCCCGGTGTATGAATCGCTTTGATCTCGATACGTCCGACAGAGAACGTATCGCCATCTTTGAGCAACTGGTAGTCGTACCCATTGCTATTGATAAGCCATTCATACTTCCAGTCCTCATCCCCCTCATCCGAGGCGTAAACCTTTATGTTTCGTTCCGCAAACTCACGCAGCCCCGAAATAAAGTCGGCATGGACGTGGGTGTCCGCGGCGGCCGTGATGCGGAGCCCTTCCGCCTGAGCCATCCGCTCATATTGATCGATGTCCCGCATGGGATCAATCACGATAGCCTCGCCCGTGGCTTCACAGCCAATGAGGTACGCGTATTGCGCCAGTTTAGGATCAAAGACTTGTTTGAAGAACATGACGTTTTCCTTATGGGATACCTAACCGCAGTAAAGTCAATGTGGAAGCGCGTCCTTAAGCGCGCCGTAGACAAACGTGCCGAGCAACGCCCCCGCGATGGGGACGATCATTATGCCGAGTCCGCTCCCCAACAGCGCGAACAGCGGTCCCGGGCAGGCTCCAGTAAGCGCCCAACCGAAGCCAAAAATGGTTCCGCCGATACTGTAGCGATACAGTTGCGTGGAGTCTTTCGGAGGAATGGTGATGGGGTCCCCATGTATATCCTTTACGTTGAAGCGCTTAATGATTTGCACGGAAATCATACCCACCACAACCGCCATCCCAATGACTCCGTACATATGGAAGTCTTGGAACCGGAACATCTCCTGAATGCGAAACCATGAGATCACTTCGGCTTTGGTAAGCACGAACCCAAAAAGCACTCCGAAGATCAGATACTTAAGATAAGCCATGATTGATTGTCCTTGCTAGATTAAAAACGGGTAGATCAGGTGGGTTACGATGAGGCCACCGGCGAAGAACCCGATAACCGCTATCAGTGAGCCTAGTTGCAGGTCGGAGAGGCCGCTAATGGCGTGTCCCGAGGTGCATCCTCCTGCATACCGCGCGCCGAAACCTACCATGAATCCGCCCCCAAACATGATAAGCAACCCTTGCCACGTGAGCAGGTTACTCCAGTTGAAGATATCGTCCGGAAGGAACCCGTCGAAATCCTGTACTCCCAGGGCGGTCACGTCACTGATCGTGGAGCTGGATATGGCGATAGGCTCGGGATTGGCAAACACCCATCCACCGAGAAAACCGCCCAGCAAAACCCCACCCGCGAATAAAAGATGCCACATGCCCTCTTTCTTCCAATCATAATTGAAGTAAGAAATGGAGGCTGGAGCGCAGCTCGCGCATACGTGCCGCAGGCTGGATGAAATCCCAAACTGCTTGTTCCCAAAGATGAACAGCAGCGGAACAAAAAGTCCGATGAGGGGCCCCGCCACATACCAAGGCCATGGTTGGTACAGCCAGTCAAACATAATCCGTTTTGCACCTCCTACTCGAGTTCCGGCGCGCCCATCGGCGCCCCTTGTTCAGCGGGGCCAAGCAACCCGGCCTTTGTCCGGGGATGTCCGTCCGCCGGTCCAGGCTGCTCCAACGCCCTATCGCAACCGGCTCCCTTGTCCGGTTGTTTAACTTGATCCCGCCCTAAACCAATCGTCATTATACATGACTCGAACTGAACCTTAAACCGTGGTGGGGACGAAATAGGAGGAGACCTGCAATGCACACCCGGCTCAGCCGGTATACGCCCATTTTGGCGGCAGTTCTGCTGGGATGGTTGACCGCGGCGGCGGATGGGGCGCCTATCTTTCGCCCGGACGCCTTTGGCGAGGTGGCGGATTGGGAAGCCTACGCCGAAGATCTTCTGGAGGAGCCCGGGCTTCAACGTCACTACGTCTTTGAAGGCGCCGCGGGGGACGCCGTGTCCGATCGCGCAGGCGCTGGAGAACCGCTCACATATACAGAAGGAGGCGACAGCGCGCCCCAGCGCGCCGAGGGACGCTGGCCGGACCGGGAGGCCTTCCGGCTTGATGGCGGACGCTTCAGCGGGGACGTGATTCCTGTCGAGGACCGCGCCTTCACGGCGTCCCTGTGGTTTCGTACGCAAGGCATGGGGCAGCATCGCGGCAACGACGGCGCCACCAACGGCGCGATCCTCGCCAACGGCGTTGGGTACACCAACGGCTGGCGGGTCATCATTACCTATCCCCATCAGGCCGTGCGGCTGGAGATCGGCGGGGAAGACGGACCCTTCGGCCTCGACGGCGGCCCCATCCGCGACGGGTTGTGGAATCATCTCGCGGTGACCTGGGACGGCGAAACGGTACGCATGTATATCAACGGATTGAAGACAGCCGAGAGGGCCTACGACGGGCCCTACACCGCGCCGGATGGACAGGATTTCCGCGTGGGGTACGCCGGTTATGGCGTGGGCTCGGTCGTCCTGGACGTGGCGGAACTGGCGGTGTTTGACGAAGCGTTGGCGCCGGAAACCATCTTTCATCACGCCCATTTCCATGCGCCCCGGGCGCCGGAAATCGCGGCCCGCATGCAAGAAGCGCACGCGCAAGACGGGGCGGATGCCGTGGCGGCATACGAGACGTTGTTGGCTGAAGAGGGGCTGGACGGGCATTACCGGGAAATGGCCCTGCTGCAAGTGGCTCCGCTCGCCGATTGGGCCTCGCCAGGGATTGCCGCCGAAAGCCTGCGG
Organism: Candidatus Hydrogenedentota bacterium; assembly: GCA_046540175.1. Lineage (GTDB taxonomy): Bacteria > Hydrogenedentota > Hydrogenedentia > Hydrogenedentales > SLHB01 > SKRY01. Next base: position 625 of record JBKHFO010000049.1, on the reverse strand, counting down.
GCGCGCGCCGCAATTGACAGAGCAGGTGAAGGCGCCGGCCTGGACACGTTGTTCAGCTTGGGCCAGCGCCTGCAAGCCGCCGGCGAGACCGGCGAAGCGCGGGCTGTGTATGAAGAGATCCTGGAACATCCCGAAGCGGAGGCGGATGAACGGTACGATGCGCGTTTGCGAAGGGGGCATACCTATTGGCAAGAGGCTGCCTATGAGCAGGCCCGCGAGACCTACCGCCAACTGGCGGGCGTGGAGGGTGTTCCTTTCCAGTACCGCGCGAATGCGCTGAGCCGGATCGCCCGAACGCACGTGCTCGAAGGCAGCTACGAGGCAGCCATCGAAACCTATGACGCCCTGGCCGAAGAGGCTTCGGACGCGGATATGCCCGGCGGAGCGCACCGCCATTTCGAGGCGTTGGCCAGGGAGCAACGGGAATCGGCCGCGCGCCAAGCCGAGGGGCAAGAGCCCTGGAGCCCGGACCGGACGCGGACCCCGATGCCAGACCGCCCTGAACCCGGCCTCACGCTGTACGTCGCCCCAGACGGGGACGACAGCGCGGACGGCGCGGAGGACGCGCCCCTCGCCACCTTTACCGGCGCCCGGGACGCCATCCGGGACTACCGTGAGGCGGAAG
>JBKHFO010000048.1:0-18442 GCA_046540175.1 Candidatus Hydrogenedentota bacterium | reverse complement strand
CGGCTCTCCCTTGCCGAAGCCACGGCGCCGCGCCAAGCCTTAACCACAACGCCATGTGTTTAGCCTATCGGATGTGAAGCGGTATGTCAAACGAAAAGAACAGGCTATCCAGGAACAGTCAGCACGGTCATACGACATTGCGGGATAGGAACTTGCGCAAATGTCAAAGGGGTCCAGCGTGTTGTTACGGACATGATGGCGGGCTGATAGGCCCTGTGGAATTCCGCGCTTCTTTCTTGCGCCTTGGCGGCTTTTGTTTGGGATGAAGCCATGCATCCCGGCAAGACGCACGAACCCCCACCGAACTGCCACAGCAAGCACGTGGTGCACTTGCGCCTTGAATTCAGGAGGCTGGGGCCGCGTTGCGTCCAGTGTGTGCGCAAGGGTATGCTTCCCGCATCAATAGGCAATGAACCCAAGCTTTGAATGGAGAGGCTCCGAATCCATGATCGATTTCTTGCAGCAACATGCCGAAGCAATTCTGTCCCGCGCGTTGGCCAATGGCGGCGGCCTCGGCGAGATCTATTACGAAGAGAAGACCATGACCATGGCCGGGTTCGAGGACAACAAGGCCGAACGCATCACGCAGGGGACGGATATTGGGGCAGGCATCCGCGTGCTGGCGGGGGACCGCACGTTGTACGCGCATTCCAACGATGTCTCGCTGGAGGGCCTGCTCAAGGCGGCGGACACCGTGGCGGGCGGGGTGTCGGCGGAGAAGGAAGCCTATGACTTCGGCTTCACGCCGGAGCGTCACGAAATGCCGGTGAGAATCGCGCCAAATACGGTGGAGACGCCGCGCAAACTCGAACTGGTGCGGGCGGCCAACGGCGCGGCGCGGGCTGTCGATCCGCGCATCCGGCAAGTCGCGGTCACGTATGCGGACGCCTTGCGGCGGGTGATCATCGTGAATTCGGAGGGGCGTTTCGTGGAAGACCTTCGGCCGCAGATCATGTTCATGGTCCAAGCCGTCGCCGTGGACAACGGCCTCATCCAGACGGGCTACGAGCCCGCGGGCGGCGCGATGGGCTTTGAGCTGTTCGACGAAGTGAATCCCGAAACGTTAGCGGCCGACGCGGCGCGGCGGGCCGTGCTGATGCTTGAGGCGGACCCCGCGCCCACGGGCCGCATGCCGGTCGTGCTCAGCAGCGAGGCGGGCGGGACCATGATTCATGAAGCCGTGGGCCACGGGCTGGAGGCCGACCACATCGACAAGGGATTGTCCAAGTATTGCGGGAAACTCGGCGAGACCATCGCCGTGCCGGGCGTGACGGTGGTGGACGACGCCACCTTGCCGCGAAAGCGGGGTACGCTTTCGGTGGATGACGAAGGCGTAGCGGGGAGCCGCACCGTGCTCATCGACGAGGGCGTGCTCGTGGGATTCATGAACGACGCGCGCACGGCGCGCCGGATGAACGCCGAGCCCACGGGCAATGGACGGCGGCAATCCTATCAGCACAAACCCATTCCCCGCATGACCAACACGTTCGTCGAACGCGGAACCGATCACCCCGCCGACATCCTCGCCTCGACGGAGTCCGGCCTGTTTGTCCGCAAAATGGGCGGCGGCCAAGTGAATCCGCTCAACGGCGACTACGTCTTCGACGTCAGCGAGGGCTACCTCATCCGCAACGGCAAGGCGGAAACGCCCGTGCGCGGGGCCAACCTCATCGGCAATGGGCCAGACACGCTCCAAGCCGTGGAGATGATCGGCAATGACCTCGGTTTCGCGATCGGGACCTGCGGCAAGGCCGGCCAGGGCGCGCCCGTGAGCGACGCCCAGCCCACCTTGCGCATCCGCGAACTCACCATAGGGGGCACCACGGCGGGTTGAGGGGGGTCGCGTAACCGTGTGTGAGGCCCCTTTTCGCTAAGCCTGAGTTCAATCCCGGGTTTGGCTCCAGATGGCGTTGCCGTCGCGGGTGCGGCCCATGCCGTCGAAACGGGCATGAAGGTAGCCGCTGCCCCCGCTGTAGACAGGCACGGCGCCGGGGTCGCCCCGCAGCGCGGCTTCGAGGCTCAGTAAAGCCAGCGGCTCCACGGCGTCGAACTTTGCGTTGATGTGGTTTGAACTCGGCAAGAAGAAACCGTCGTGATAGCGCTCGCCGATGATGTTATCCCCAATGGCTTCCGCCAGCTCAAGATAAGCAGGCTCATCGGCGGTTTGGCTTATCTCGAGGATGGCGAAGAGGGCGTTGGGATCACTGCGGCTGGTGTCGAGGTTCACGTCCACGTCCTCCCCAGGCGCGCTCCCGAAATCACCCAGGTCCAAACCTTGCGCCATGGACCGCACCGCCTCCCACAACACAGGGTCTCCGGTCAAGCGATACGCGCGCGAATAGGAGAACAAGAAGCCGCCGTCCGCCGCGCGCGGCGTGATCTCGGTCCCTTCGCTGCCATGATAGCCGGTGCGTTGGATGACGTGGCCGGTGAGGTCCGTGCCATCGGCCCACATCGGACGGAACTGATTCTCCCCGGGTTCGTACGCGTGTTCGATGTAAGCCTTCATGCCATCCGTGGTCCACTCCAATAGTTCCTCGCCCTGCTCGCCCAGCCGTTCGGCCAATTCGAGCTGTATCAAGGCGTTGCTGACATAAATGCCGCGGGGCTGGTAGCCCCATAACACCCAGCCTTCCCGCGCCACATCGCCGAACTCATCGCCGAACTGATTCATGGCGCGGTCGCCATAGGTGGAATACGTCAGCCGGCCTTCGAGCGGACCCGTTTCGGGCGGTTCTTCGCGTTGCTCGGGCTTGCTGTACTGATAGACGCCGAGGCCCGTCTCCGGGTGGCGGGCGCGGACATACTGTTCGGCGAGGCGTTTGCCCCATGTCAATGCGCCTTCCTCGTCATTGAGGAGATAAAGCATGCCGCCCGCGTAGATAAGGTCCGAGCCGCAGTTGATGAAGGTGAGGCCCCGCCCCTCGAAGAAAGGTTCGGGTTGCTCAAACTCGTTGTCCCAGAGATCGCCCATTTCCTTACCGTAGGGGCCGTGCCGGTTCATATCAAGGCGTTCCCAGTCCATGATGTGGGCGTTCCAAAAGGCGCGGAGAAACTCCACCGTGGCCTCACTATCCACATCGGCCATCAGCTCATAGTAGGGGAAGTGGTTTTTGAACTCGTGGCAATCCGCGTCGAAATGCCCCACCGGCTCAAGCGTGGCGAGGTCAATAATCTGATGTCCGCCCCACCGCAACAGGCCGCGTTCGCTGCGAAGTTCATCAAAGTGATACTCAATGGCCTCCTCGGCGGCGGCGCGATAGCGTTCCTCGCCCGTAAGATTCGTCAACCCCGCCAGCGTGCGAAACAGATTCTGCTGACTGGCGAGATTGTGGATGATGAAGTGGTCTCCGTCGTAGATCCATTCCACGGGTTCACCCGTGTCCACATTGACGCCGTCGGGCAACAAGGGGGTCTCCTCCCCGCTCCACCGATCCTCGCCCTTCTCGAGGACGGTGTCCGCGAAGGTTCGCACCGCTTCCAGAGGACTCTCTGGCTCTTCGCTCACGGCGGCCGTGGGAACCAAGGCCCCCGATACAAGCGCAACACCTGTTGCTACGCGCGCACACTGACTGAATATGCTCATGACGCCGGCCTTTCTCTGTTATGTGCTGAAACTATTTCCCAAAATGCCCCACGCTTGATTACGTATTTGGCGTGCTTTATGGTACTTCATATAATGACGCGAAGGGAAACAAAGGCAAGCCGCCGCTCAGCGTGATAGCTTGCCTGCAGTCGGCCCTTGATCACAGAGAGAAGTAGAGACCGAATCGAAAGGAATAAGCCAATGAAGAAAGAGCATGACGTAAGCCGGCGCAATTTCCTGCGCGCGGCTTCAGTCGCAGCGGCGTCATCGCCGTTCGTGTTACACGGGGCTCAAGGGGCCGCGGCGGATGATGAGGTGTTCAACATCGCTATGTTGTCCACGGCCCACATCCACACGCAGAGTTTCATGATCAATCTGGCGCAGCAACAGGATCGCCGCGCGATTTCCGTGTGGGACGACAACGAAGAGCGAGGCCAACGGTACGCCAATCAGTTCGACTCCCAATTCGAGGCGGACCTGGATGCGGTCGTGGAGAATCCCGATGTGGACGGGTTCGTCATTTGTTCGGAGACTGCCCGCCATCTCCAGTTGCTGGAAAAGACCTTGCCCACGGGCAAACCGGTGTTTTGCGAAAAGCCGCTGGTGACGAACACGCAAGACCTCGACGTGGTCGAGGAACTCCTGGAAGAATATGGGACCACGCTGTTCGCGGGGTATTTCTTGCCGTTCTCGGGCCGAATGCAAGCAGCGAAAGAACTCGTCGACGAGGGCGCCTTCGGCGACATCACACGGGTCCGCTATCGCGAAGCGCATCCCGCGGCCTATGAAGGCTGGTTCGACGATCCCGACTTGGCTTGGTTCACCGACCCTGAACTGGCGGGCGGCGGCGGATTCCTGGACTTGGGCACCCACGCCATCCATCTGATGCTGAGCTTCTTCGGAAGCGCTGAGGAAATCGTCGCTTCCATCCGCAACGAATCCGGCAATTACACGGAGGTCGACGATTTCGGCGTGGCGCAAATGAAGCTTGACAACGGCATCCTGGCCACGGTCGAGGCGGGGTGGACGCAAACGGCGGGCATAAGCGGTCTGGAGATTACGGGTTCGGAGCGAACGTTATGGTTTGATGGTTCCCGCTATTACCACGATGGCCCGGGCCACTCCGAAGAAGTGCTGGAGGGTATTGACAGCGTGCCCGACCGGGTGGATCGGCTGATCGCGGTTTTGAAGGATGAGATCCCCCAAGAAGAACTCGACGCCGATCTCGAAGCCTCTATGGAAGCGGTCCGCGTAATGGAGGCGGCGTACAACTCCAGCGAGTCGGGGCAATGGGAATCCGTGACTTAAACCTAGTGCTCAGTCCGCCCTAAATCCGTGGATGCCCCCATTGAGTCTGGCGTGGACTGAAATGCTGTCACAAATAAATCCTCATCGCTTAGGGATGAGAGATGTTAGCCTGGGGTTGAGCCCCGGGCGATACCGTGCGGGCTACCCCTAGGAAACAGATGCTCCACATATCGACCCCGGGAAGGGTCGCGGAACCTCCGTGCAAACGGCTGCTGCGGCCCCAGCGGGGTCATTTAAATGTTTACCCGCTTCAAGTTGGCCCGAACTCATGCCTGTTCACCATTACGCGCCGCTGAGCGGTGGGAAAACAGTTCTGGTATGCTGGGCTAGATGTTTCCCGGTAAGCGTTGAGGAAAGAGCAATCATGGGTGGACGCGCATGACCACGGATGGCGGGGTGGAAGTCGTCAATCTCCGCAAGGTGTATGCAAACACCGTGGCGTTAGATAACGTTTCCCTGGCCTTTCGTCCCGGCGAGGCGCATGGCGTGATTGGCGAGAGCGGGGCGGGCAAGAGCGTGCTGGCGGGCATACTTGCGGGCGCGATTCAGCCCACGAGGGGGTATGTCGAAGTAGGAGGCCGGCGCGTTGTGTTGAATACGCCCGCGAGCGCGTTTCGTCATGGCATCGCGACGGTTCACCAAGCGTTCAGCCCGATCCCCGGAAAGACGGTGGGCCAGAATATGTTTCTAGGCCACATGCCCCGGAAATGGGCCGGCTTGGCGGTGGATAGGCCCACGCTCTATCTACGCGCGCGGCGGGTACTCGAAGACTTTGGCATTCCGCTGGAAGCGCGGCGCAAGGTCAGCCGCCTTGGAACGGCGGAGCGGCAGATGCTCGAGATCGCCAAGGCCGTGGCCCGCGCGCCGGCGCTGCTGGTGCTCGATGATCCGGCGTCAGCGTTGAGTCAAGAAGAGCGGGAGATCCTGTTCCGCCTCATCCGGCGGCTCGTAAAGCAGGACACCGCGGTGGTGTATCTGGCGTCTCGCCTGGATGAACTGCGCGCTGTCGCGCACCGGGTCAGCGTATTGCGCGACGGCGTCCTCGCGGCTACCCTGCCTGTCGAGGAAGCCACGCCCCAGCGCGTGCCGGAATTGATGGCCGGCAACGCTGTCGAGCATCTTGAGCGGCCGCCTCTGTGGCAGCAGCGGCATCCCGTGCTGAAGGCCGAGGGCTTGAGCCGCCGCGGGGCGTTTTACGGCGTGGACCTGTCTGTGCGCGCCGGGGAGATCGTCGCCATTGCGGGACTTCGCGGGGCGGGCCAGACCGAACTGCTCCGCGCGATCATCGGCGCCGGCCCCATCGACGCGGGCGCGGTCATCGTGGGCGGCCAGCGTATTACCCGGCCCAGGCCCAGGCAAATGAAGCGCCTCGGCCTGGTCTACGCGACGGGGGCGGCAAGGCGTCCAGTGGGCCAAGTCGCATCCGTGGCTGACGAATGGTTCCATGGCGAGGCGCGCGTCTTGCTGTTGGACGAACCCGCCCGGGGCGTGGACACACATACCCGGCGGCTCATCTGGCGGCGGATCGCGGAATTGAGCAACGAAGGCGTGGGCGTACTCTGGGTTTCGAGTGAACTGGACGCACTCGCCGCGTTGTGTCACCGCATTCTCGTGATACGCCGTGGCTACATCCGGAGCGAAGTCAAGGGTGAATCCGTGACGCCGCGGGAGCTTGACGGCTTATGCGCTGGCGCGTGAGCGTGGCTTTTCCCTGCGAGAAAAGAGTCAGCGCATCTCCTGGCCGCCTGTGATATTGATGGCCTGGCCGGTCATGTAGCCGGCGTCGCTTGAGGCGAGGAACACCACCACGTTGGTGACGTCGCGGTATTCGCAGGATCGCTTCATGGGCACTTGATTGATGTATTTTTGGCGCACTTCTTCTTCCGGGATGCCCTGCGTCTGAGCGTACTGTTTGAAAAGGCTGTTCACCCACAGGGGCGAGTTGAGCAGGTTGCCTGGGCACACGGAATTCACGCGCACGCCGCGATCCGCGAATTCAAGCGCCAGGCTCTGGGTAACGCCAATGCCGCCAAACTTGCTGGAGGCGTAGGCGCTGTTCTTGAAGCTGCCTTTCTTGCCGGATTTTGAGTTGATCTGCACAATGCTTCCGCCGCCATGTTCGAGCATCACGCGGGCGGCTTCCCGCGCGGTAACGAAGTACCCCACGAGGTTCACATCGATGACCTTGCGCCATTTCTCCGCATCGAACTCAATGGAGTCTCCCGCGATGAGGATGCCCGCGTTGGCCACGCAGATGTCGAGTCCGCCCAGGGTTTGAGCCGCCTCGTCCATGGCGTCATGCACGGCCTGGGCGTCCGTCACATCCACGGTGCGGGCGTGCACGGATCGCCCCGTCTTCGCGGCCACGTCCTTGGCGGTGGCCTGCATGGTTTCGAGGTTCACGTCCCACCCCACGACGTCGCAGCCTTCTTCCGCGAGGTGTTCCACGATGGCGGCGCCCAGCCCTTGAGCGCCGCCGGTCACTACCGCTTTACTTCCTTCCAATCGGGCCATTATGCGTACATCTCCAATAGGGCTTGCTCGGCCTCGTTTGTCCAGATGTTGTTCGGACCGAGCTTGTCCTTAAGTTCAGGGATTTGCTGAGGAATCTCCCCAATCGGTGTAAGAGGCAGTTCGAGGACCTGAGGATAGATCACGATCTTGCCGGGGAACCAGCCTTCCTTCACTCCCTTAAGGCCTTCCTTGGCGGCGCTGAGCCCGCCGATGGCGGCCACGCTCATGTTCGTGTTGAGCTGCGCCGCCTCCACCATGTCGAGGACCTTTCGCATGTCGCTGATGCGCGAACCGCTGGTGCCGTAGAGCTTAACGCCGCGGCAAAGGGCGTGTAGCGGCGCCTCGGCGGTGTTGCCGACGCCCACCCCGGCGAAGATGTTCACCAACGCTTGGCCGGCCGCAAACTGAAGGCTATCCGTCACCAGTCCGGCCACGGGCGCCATGACGATGATGTCACTGTAGCCTCCCGGCGCGATGGATTTGATCTTCGCGTCCATGGCGGCCTGATCCGGGAATTCGCTAGGCGCGAAGGTGTACAGTTCAACGCCCTGGCGCTTGGCTAAATCGCCGAAGCTGTCCACGATGTGGTCGAGCCGGGCCCGGTCGAGGTCCGTCACCACGACGCGCTTGGGCCGGTTGTCCACTTCGATGGCCCGTTGCACGTGCATTTGTCCCATCGGACCGCCCGAGCCGATGAACAGGGCATCGCCGCCGGGGAGGAGGTCGTAGCGTTCGTTGGCGCGCTTAATGGCGTCCACATCCGCGCCGCCCCCGTAGAACCGCACGCCCTGGTAATGGATGCGGCCGATGTCCAGCGTGGTGGGTCCGTCCTCCGCGGCTTCCCCCAACAGGAAGACGATGCCGTGGTTGTTGAGGCGCGTTCCCAGGGCGCTTACAAGCGCCGGCGTGGGCTGAGGCAAAAAGATGTCATCGAACCGCTCCTCGTCCGAAAGGCCTTCCAGCGAGCGTGGAACAGCCTTCGCCTTCGGGACCAGCTTCTGGTAGGGCGTGGGATCATCCGCCACGATGAGCTGGCTCTCGCCCGTGGGTTCGAGACGTTGTTGGACGTTGTAGGACATTTCCACGCAGGCCCAGGGTTCCGACAGGGCCGATTGGCTGTAGCCGGTCTCATCCTTGACGGGCAGAAGGTAACAGCCCTCGTCCCCGTCCAAGGCGCGTTCGTCGAGGTATGTGTACTGCTGGAGACCGCCCGGGATGAGATAGCCGAAGGCGTAGTTGAAGCCCTTGTAGTAGATGTCGGCCTGCACGATGAAGCGGTCGCCCGGTTTGAACCGGTCTTTGTAGTTCGCGCCCACCTTGACAACCGTGACCGCGCACTCATGGCCAAGCACCGTGGGTTCGCTCTTCAGGTCCCGGCCCCGCAACCGCGCGTGGCTATTGCCTTGGGCGATAATCTTGATGTCGGACTGACACAGCCCCACCGCGTCGGAGCGGAGCACAATCTCGTTGTCCTTGGGGTCGCGCAATTGGAGGGCTTCAGGCTGATCTCCAACGCCGAAGTTCTCAAAACCCGCGCCATGGATTTGCCACCCCTTGTACGTATCGGGCAACGGTCCGGCTGCTGCTTGGTATTCGTTGATAGTGGTCATTGCTTGTTCCTTTCGATAGCCGCGTGTTGAGAAGGGAGGGATATCCCACGCCTTGCTGTGTCGTGTAAGGCGCCGAAGGCGCCATATCGGGACTAGCCTGGGGCAAGCCAAGCGCTGCCCCAGGTCACAGGCCACCTCTGAAATCGGTCCTGAAGGGACCGGGGCAAGCGCCGCGCCTTTGTTCCGTCCCTTCAGGACGGACATGCGGGGGGAGGCCCATCACCCCTAGGGCTGCGCTTCGCTTGCCCTAGTACTCTTTCTATTCGAAATTATGGATCATACCGGCTGAAATGGAGGATCGATACCCCCTGGACCTTTCTGTGAGGCCAATTGGACCACATGAGCATTCCTGATAGTCGCCATCCCGCGCATCTTACCGTCATCCTCGCGAAAGCGGGGATCCAAATCCCGAGAGCAGCACACGCCCTGTGGAGCCCCGCTTTCGCGAGGATGACGAGGAGGGCGGGATTACCCACAATTCTAGAATAGAACAAGTACTCGGCTACTCGCTATCGCGCCTCTGGCGCGGGTTTGACCCATTCCACAGTTGTGGGTAGCGCGGCTTCATCTTGGAAATCCCGTCCATTACCCCTGATCACCGGATGAGGGAGCTGCTCCGGGGGAGAACATCCCCCTTGATCCCCCTTCGAAGGGAGAATTGTGCTTGGAAGCCCGCAAGATGCCGGCGTTACGGGACATCCACTAATTTAGGGGAGATCAAGTAGTAGTCCGTTTAGCCCGCGATGGATTTAAGCCGGTAATGCTCGTCCGGGCGGTTGGCGATGCGCTCGACCTCGCGGTCCGCCAGGAAATGGGGACCGCCCACGGCGTAGGCCCCAACGGTGATGCGGCTCGCCTTCTCGCACATGTCCGTGGCGCTGGTGACGGCCTTGGGCGTTTCGCCCATGGTGATCAGACCGTGGTTCTGCATGACGATGGCTTTCGGCAGCATGCCCTCGGCCTCCACAAAGGCCTCGAAACGCCATTTGACTTCGCGTGCAAGGGGGAGGCCCGGATCCACGTAGGGCACGAAGACTGGCTTGGGTCCCATGGAGACGATCTGGTCGGGGAACAGGCGGCCCATCATGGCCTCCTCGGCCACTTTGGAACACAACAGCATGTTGGTGTGCACGGGGTGGGTGTGGCCCACGAACCGGTACTCGGGCACGCTCAACAAGATGGCGTGCAACATCGTCTCCACGGACGGCCGGCGGGTCTCGTTGGGATCCGCCAGCGACTCCTTGAGAACCTCGCTGACCTCATCGTCCCCGGCGTTTTCGTCGTCGAGGATACGCAAGACCTTAGAAGCGGAGACCGCCACGAAGCCCTCACGCTCAATGGTGGCCAAGGTGGTTCCACTGGCCTTTACATAGAAGGTGTCATCGTCCACACGCGCCGAGGTGTTGCCCTCCCCTAAAATGGCGTAATCCCGGTTGGGATCGCCCAAATATCTCGACAATTCAATCAATTCGTTCAGCACGCTATCATGGTCCATAAAGAATAGACTTTCCGAGTTGTAAACCAGTTTTGTGGAGTTTCGGAAGGGAGGGGCGTTTCGCGCGCCAGTATAGCAATGCGCCCGGCGGCGGGCAAATTCGCGGAAGACGGACGTTGCGGGAATGAGCCCCAATCGCCGGATAAGAGATTCGTTGTGCCATAGTGCGGCCCTTTAGACAGGGCGCGAATGCCGGCAAGATGCCGGCGGTACGGTCTCACCCATTGGGTGAGAGTGACCTTCTGTTTCAAAGGCGGACAACACGGAGTTCCAGAGGCTTGGGCTGAGTTACCCGGCGATTGAGGAATGAGGCGTCTCTTTCCGCTTTGACGAATAGATGCGCTACAATGGATGTTTACCTTAGGGGTGTGTAAGAAACTATAGTTCCCGCCGGAGTATGTGAATGCCGCATCGTGTATACAAAATTCGTGGCATGGATTGCGCCGAGGAGATCGCCCTGCTGAAGCGCGAGGTGGGTCCCGTCGTGGGCGGCGCGGAGCACCTCGCCTTCGATCTCATCAACGGCCGCATGACCATCTCGGAGGAGGCGCCGGTCCCTTCTCCCGAAGCGATCTTCGAGGCCGTGCGGCGTACGGGCATGTATGCGGAACCCTGGACGCCGGGCGCGGCGCCGGAAGAAGGGCCGGGCGCGTTTTGGCGCAATCACGGCCGGGCGATTCTCTGCGCGGTCAGCGGTGTACTGTTGCTGGGCGCGTTGGCCTATCACGCCGCGCGCGTGGGATGGACGCCCGCCTTGACGGGCGGAGGCGAAGCGGGCCATCCCCTTGCCGTCCAAATCCTTTACGCGGCCGCCATCGTCACGGGCATCTGGTACATTTTCCCCAAGGCCATCCTCGCCGCCCGCCGGCTCCGGCCCGACATGAACCTCCTCATGACCGTGGCGGCGCTGGGCGCGGCGGCCATTGGGGAATGGTTCGAGGCGGCCACGGTGACGTTTTTGTTCGCCTTGGCGCTTTTGCTTGAATCGTGGAGCGTCTCCAGGGCGCGCAACGCCATCCAGGCGCTCATGGCGCTGAGCCCCACGCGGGCGCGGGTAGTGTGTCCCCATGACGGCTGCATGGAAGAGAAGGCGGTGGAGGACGTGTCTCCGGACGCCGTGGTTGCCGTGCGGCCGGGCGAACGGATCCCGCTGGACGGCGTGGTGACCAACGGGAGCACCTCGGTGAATCAGGCGCCGATTACGGGCGAATCCGTCCCCGTGACCAAGGAGCCGGGCAACGAGGTGTTCGCGGGCAGCATCAACAACGAAGGGGCCTTTGAGTTGCGCGTCACCAAGGCCGCTTCCGATACCACACTCGCACGCATCATCCGCATGGTGGAGGAAGCGCAATCGCGCCGGGCGCCCATTGACCAATGGGTGGAAACGTTTGCCCGTTATTACACGCCCGCGATGATGGCCCTGGCCCTCGCCGTGGCGCTGATCCCGCCCTTCGCCGTGGGAACGCCATGGAGCGAGGCCGTCTACAACGGCTTGGTGCTGCTGGTGATCGCCTGCCCCTGCGCGCTGGTCATCTCCACCCCCATAAGCATCGTGGCGGGGCTCACGGCTTCGGCCAAGGCGGGCGTGTTGGTGAAGGGCGGCGTTTTTCTTGAAGCGCCCGCGCGCCTCAAGGCCTTGGCGATGGATAAGACCGGCACGCTCACCCGGGGCCGGCCGGCCGTGCAAACGGTGTCGCCCTTGAACGGGCACACGCGCGAGGAATTGCTTGCGCGGGCCGCCGCCATGGAGTCGATGAGCGAGCATCCCATCGCCCGCGCCGTGGTGCGGGAGGCCGATCAGTTGGCCATAACGCCTCTGAAAGCCGCGGATTTTCACGCGATTACGGGGCAAGGCGCGGAAGCCTGGATCGAGGGCCGGCGGTTTTGGATTGGCAATCACCGCTTCGCTCTAAGCCAAGCCCCCGAAGAGAAAGAGGCCCACGCCAAGGCCTTTGACCTCGAGGACGCGGGCCATTCCGTGGTGCTTGTAGGCAACGACGAACACGTCTGCGGCCTCATCAGCGTGGCGGACAGCATCCGGCCCGAAGCGCCCAAAGCCATCGCCGCTTTGAAAGACGCCGGTGTCGTCGAGATTGTCATGCTCACGGGAGACAACGAAGGGACCGCGCGGGCTGTCGCGGAGGCGGCGGGCATCGACCGTTACGAAGCCGAGCTGTTGCCCGAGGACAAGGTCCGCGCCGTCGAACGGCTTGTCGAGCGCCATGGAAACGCCGCCATGGTGGGCGATGGCGTCAACGATGCCCCCGCCATGGCCGTGGCGAGCTTTGGGGTCGCCATGGGCGCGGCCGGGACCGACGCCGCCATCGAGACAGCGGACGTGGCGCTGATGTCCGACGACCTGGGAAAACTCGCGTGGCTCGTGCGCCATGCGCGGCGCACCCTACGCGTCATTCAGCAGAACATTGTCTTCGCCCTGGGCCTTAAAGCCTTGTTTATCGTGCTCGCCCTGTTTGGCTTGGCCACCCTTTGGATGGCCATCGCCGCCGACATGGGCGCCTCGCTGCTTGTGATTGCTAACGGATTGCGGCTTCTACGGCAGGGGGAATAGACAGGATTTACAAGGGAACCTACTCACCATGGGTATCTATCATCACGTCATAAGGCCGTTGGCGTTTCAGAGCGACGCCGAAGCCATGCACGACCGCGCCGTGCGCATGGGCAGCCGCGTTGGCGCGTGTCCTTGGCTGACGCAATGGCTGAGGCGCCGCTATAGCGTGGAGGATCCGCGCTTACACTGCACCGTGGCGGGGCTTGAGTGTCCAAATCCCATTGGGTTGGCGGCGGGATACGACAAGAGCGGGTACTCGGTCGCCGCACTGGCGGCCCTAGGCTTTGGTTCGATTGAGGTGGGTTCGGTGTCCGCCGATCCCTCGGATGGCAATCCCCGTCCGCGGTTGTGGCGTTCGCCGGAGGACGAGGCCATCATCGTGAATTACGGCTTGCCCAACGAGGGCGCGGAGGCCGTGGCGCAACGGTTGCGCGATGTGCAATTGCCCGTCCCCCTGGGCGTCAACGTCGTCAAGACCAACCGGCTCCGGAGCGAACCCGACGAGGCCGTGTTCAGCGATTACGAAGCGGGCGTGCGCGGGGTGAAGGATGTCTGCGATTACCTCATGATCAACTTGAGTTGCCCCAATACCGAATCCGGCCGCGATTTCTTCGGGGAACCCGGCCAAATCGCTGAACTCTTGCGGCGGCTCGACGGGCTGGAACTCCAGACGCCCGTGTTTCTCAAGGTATCCCCCATGGGGGGCGGCGAGGCTCTGGATCGCTTGCTTGAGGAGGCCGATCCCTTCCCGTGGGTCAGCGGCTTCATGTTCAACCTGCCTCCCGGCAAACCGGTCGCATTGTCCCTTCCGCCAGAACGCCTGGAGGCAATGCCCGGCGCGGTAGCGGGTAAGCCCATCCAAGGCATCATCGACGAGCGCACGGCGGCGCTTTATCGCCGCATGGACAAGCAGCGTTACCGCCTCATCGCCGCGGGGGGCGTGTTCAACGCGGAGGACGCCTACCGCAAGATCCGGCTCGGGGCGTCGCTGGTGCAATTGTGGACGGGCCTGGTCTACCAAGGCCCCGGCGTGGTGCGGCGCATCAATCAAGGCCTGCTCGCCATCCTCGAACGCGACGGGCTCCGCCACATCCACGACGCCCTCGGCGCGGATGCGGCGGAGCATAAGGGGTAATCAGTTTCACGGACTCGGATGGCCTATCATCGAGAGTTCACGAGGCCGTAAGATTACGGCAAGCTCTCCGCGAAGACATGCCCGGCTTCATGCATGACGAATCCGCCCGCATTCATCGGGTACTCCCCACCCACCGGGAAGTCCATATCCTTGAAGGTCCACGTTCCCCCGGGACCGGCTCCACCCGCCGGCCAGCGCAAGAACTCAACGTGACCGTCCATGTAGAGGACGTTCGCCCCGCCTGGAACATGATTGAAATGCGTAGGGTCGTCGCACACGATATCCCACATGATGGGAATGCCTGATTGCGCTGTGGCGCCGCTGGCGGGATTGTTGATATCGGTAATCAAGAATCGCTCGATGCCTTCCCGCAGCCGCGCAATCGTATCCCCGCCACCCGTGCCGGAGCCCGGCTGGACCACGGGGAAGTCCCGATCGGCCACTTGCGGATCGCTCAGGATGCGGTCACCCAAGCCATATTCGGGCTCCATGAAATTCGTTTCCAGGGCGTCAATCTGATCGGGCGTGCGGGTCATTTCGCTGGTGATTACATAACTAGGGTAGGTGTACGGATAATCCCCCACCTCACAGGGTTCGACAATACCGTTGTCCGTGCCTTCCCATGGCTGCCAGAAAGGACTTGTCGTATCCCCTTCGTCCCAACGGCCGGCAGCGTCCGAAGCGCCTTGCGCGCTTGGACAGATGAGGGTGTCGAGGTCCGTCAAATACTCCGGATACACTGATTCTGGGTTGAATATCTGTTCCATGGCCCGGATCGAACCATCGCAGCCCTCGGTCTTCATGGGCGGATATAGCCCGCCCTGGCTTTCATCGGCATACATCTTGAGCATCAGCCCAACTTGCCGCAAATTATTGGCGCAGCTCGCCCGCCGCGCCGCTTCCCGGGCCCGCGCCAGGGCAGGCAACAAAATGGCCGCCAATATGCCTATGATGGCGATGACCACCAACAACTCAATCAGGGTAAAACCTTTGCCTCGCATAACAGTCTCCTTATCCGGTAAAGTTTCGCATACCGATGCATGCATTTGATTTGCATGCAAATCAGGCGGGAGTATACCCAAATCAACGTTAAGTTTCAACTACTTTTTGCCTCACGCCTAGATCCTGTAAGACACATAACGAATATTTTGTAAACTATGTATTAATTAACGAGTTGAACTGCAAATGGCCCCTCCATCGCTAGGCGGCGTCTTAGCCGCGCATATCACAGGCGCTTAGTTTGGTATCATGAGCAAGGGACACGTGTTGACCAGAGCAGTTTGACAAGTGGGAGAACCGGCGTATGTATCTGGAACCTATCGGCGCGATATACTCTCCGTTTGCGCAGCTAAACGATATGCCCATTCAGCCTCGGGGCGCCGTGGGGCTAGAGGGAACGGTGCATATCAAGGAAGACTATGTGGAGGGATTGCGGGATCTTGAAGGATTCTCTCATCTTATCCTCATTTACTGGTTTCATTTGAGCCGGACCTACTCCCTCAACGTGATCCCTTTCCTGGATGAGCAAGAGCGCGGTCTGTTCGCCACCCGTGCGCCGCGCCGTCCGAACCCCATCGGCGTTTCCGTGGTTCAGCTAGACAAGGTGGAAGGCGCTGTGCTGCACATTCGGAATGTGGATATGCTCAACGGGACCCCTCTGTTGGACATAAAACCCTATGTGCCGGATTTCGACGCCGTCGAGAGTCCGAGGATTGGATGGCTCGAAGGAACGTCTCGCCGTGCGGAAGAAGTAAAATCGGATGAACGATTCACATGAACCAAGCGCTCTCGACTTGGGCGGGCGTTTTGTGGAATCATAGGCGTCATGGAGATGACAGAGAACATGCATGACATGGACCAGCCGGGGCGTCGGAAGCGCGCCTCGATTTACACATTGGGGTGTTCGTTGAACCAGTCGGAGTCGAATCTGCTGGTGAATGCGCTGCGGAACGCGGGCTACGAGATCGTCCCCTTTGGGCAACCCGCGGACCTTGGTATCGTCAACACGTGCACGGTCACGGCACGGGCGGACGCGAAGTCGCGCCACATGGTGCGCTCGTTCATCCGCAAGAATCCGCATGCGTTCACGGCGGTCATCGGCTGTTATTCGCAGATGGGCCACAAGGCGTTGATGGAAATCGAGGGGCTCGACCTGATTGTGGGCAACCAAGAGAAACTCAACGTGTTGGCCTACGTGGGCGAGGAAAAGAACCCCGAGCCGCGTCTCGTGCGCGATCGCATCGAACGCAAGGATTTCACCATCGGCGTGAGCGCCGGCGAATCGCCCGTGACCCGGCCCAACCTGAAGATTCAAGAGGGGTGCGATTTCATGTGCTCCTTCTGCATTGTCTCGTTCGCACGGGGACGCGCGCGGAGCCGCTCGTTTGACAATCTCATGGCCGAGGCGGAGCGGCTGGCCGAGAACGGCGCGCGGGAGATCGTGCTTACGGGAGTAAACGTGGGCATGTACGGCCATGAGGACCGGGACATCACGGCGGTGTTGGATGCGCTGAACACCATTCCGGGCATTGACCGGCTGCGCGTCAGCTCGCTGGAACCAAGCACCATTCCCGAGGCTATGCTCGAGCGGATGGCCGACCCTGCTCACGGGCTCCTGCCATACCTTCATATCCCCGTCCAATCCGGCTCCGACCGCGTGCTCACCCTGATGAAACGGCATTACACACGAGCGGAGTACCTTGCTTTCGTGGAGCGCGCGGCGCGGGAGGTTCCGGACTTGTGCCTGGGCGCCGACGTGCTTGTGGGAATGCCGGGCGAGACGGAGGCCGATTTCGAAGCGACGTGCGATCTGCTTCGCAATAGCCCCATCGCTTACGCCCACGTGTTCACCTATAGCGACCGGCCTGGGACGGCGTCGTCCCGCTATGCGGATAAGGTGAACACGGAAACCATTAACCGCCGCGGCGCCGTCGCCCGGGGAATTAGCAAGGAAAAGCGCCAAGCCTTCCGCGAGAACCAACTCGGTTCGGTTCAATCGGTTCTCTTGGAGTATGAGAATGAGGGCGTATGGTATGGTTACACCGGAAATTATCTGTGGACCGCCGTGCGTTTCAAGGGAGGTTATCGAAACGCTATCGTGCCTGTGCGGCTGGAAGAGGCCCGTGAAGACTATGTGACAGGGAGCATCCATGAAAACCGATACGCTAGCGCCATCTGACGAGCTTTTGGAAAAGGAAGACCGTCTGCGAGACGATCTGCGCGGGTACGGTTCCATCGCCATCGCCTATTCCGGCGGGGTAGATTCATCGTATCTTGCGGAAATCGCGCATGAAGTGTTGGGCGAGGCGGCTACGCTGGTATTGGCCGACAGCCCCAGTATACCCCGGGCGGAGGTGCGCGAAGCCACGGAACTCGCCGAACAGCGGGGCTGGAATCTGCACATTGTGGAGACGCACGAGTTCGACGACGAGGGCTACCTGCGCAACGACGGAAAACGATGCTATTTCTGCAAGACGGCCCTCTTTGCGCGCATGCGCCAGTTTGCCGAGGAGAATGGAGTAAAGGTGCTGGCGTACGGCGCCATTGTGGACGATCTCGCCGATCCCACGCGTTGGGGCGCTACGGCCGCGCGGGAATACGCCGTCGTGGCCCCATTACAAGAGGCCGGTCTTAGCAAGGACGAGATCCGCCCCCTTAGCGCCCGGCGCGGCCTGCCAACGTCTAGCAAACCGTCCTTCGCCTGTCTGGCGTCGCGCTTCCCCACCGGCACACGGGTGTCGCGGGAGGACATTGCGAAGGTGGAGCAGGCAGAGGATGTGCTCCGAGCCCACGATTTCCGTCAATACCGCGCCCGCCATCATGGCGATCTTTGCCGCATCGAGGTGGACCCCGCCGACATCCTCAAGCTGCTGGACCCCAAGATGCGTCAGAGTATCGTGGAAGGGGTGAAGGCGGCTGGATATCGCTTCGTCACGCTGGACTTGGCCGGTTACCGTATGGGCAGCAGCGCATAGAGCAACAACACCGCCCGCGCAGCGCGAAGACTGGCGGGCGGTGTGTCATTTATGTCGGGCAGTGCGCCGGCTTAACGACGGTTAGGCCTCGCCTGGCACGGCTAGGGAGCCGAGAGGGTAATCCTGTTCGAAATCCAACTCGTCGGGTACAATGGAAAGGTCGGACTCCATAGCCTCTTCCCACAGGATGCGCTTACCGGTATAGGCGGACATGCGGCCCATGATCGCAGTCAACGTCGAGTTGGCGATGC
>JBKHFO010000047.1:0-18453 GCA_046540175.1 Candidatus Hydrogenedentota bacterium | reverse complement strand
CGTACGTCACTTTCCATTTGAGTTTTCCAGGCCGCCCGCCAGGAGCGCCTCGCAACGCGTTTTGACGTAAGAGCCACCTCGACCGGCGCCTCTCTTCTTCCATGCGCTTCATCGCATCCGAAAGCGGCACACTCGCCTGGAACCTATCCTTCTCTAAAGGTTGAAGGGTAAGCTACACCATAGCGCAACCTTTTGTCAACCCTGTAAGGTCACAACTAGCCATCCTCTTATTATTAGTTAACGAATATATACTCCAACATAATATATAGTATGTTTTAGATAATGAAAACGAAAAACTGCTCAGCTCAGCATTCTACTTCAACTAAGCTCACGCTGGAGGATGCTCTTTGGGGTGGCGAAAAGAGGCCTTTGGGGACGGAGAACAAGGGCGCTTTTGTGTTCTCATTCGCCCCAGCGGTGCGGTATACTGGCGTTGACTCCAAACACCGCGCCTAGCCGCCCTACAATGAACGGGAGAGATGTTATGCCACAATCCCTCTACAGCAAATGCTACAACCACCCCAGCCACGACGCCACCGCCCGATGCAAGCAGTGCGCCAAACCCATCTGCGACCTATGCAAGGTGATCAGTCCGGCCGGGGTTTTCTGCAGCGAGGCGTGCCGGGATCAGAACAAGGCCTTCACCGAACGCATGGACCAGATGGACCGGAACGCGCCGCCGCCGGGGCGTTGGTCGGTGCGATTCAAGGCATTTATCAGCCGGCTGATCCTGCTGGCGCTTGCGCTACTGGTGATAGGCTTCACGCTGCACCTCTTGGGCTTCGACATCCCCTATCTGAGCGAGGCTGTCGCGTGGGTGATGGAGCTAATTCCCGGCGCCCCGGCCGAACCCGCGCCCTAACACGTAGGGGCGTGGCGCACCCCCACGTAACAGGCTTTGCGCCACGCCCCTGGATTCCCGCGTGCGCGGGATTACCGCTCTCTCCCCGTCATCTTCGCTCTCTCCCCGTCATCTTCGCTCTCTCCCCGTCATCCCCGCGCAAGCGGGGATCCAGACCACATCGCTTTCCGCCGCGCCCCTGGATTCCCGCGTGCGCGGGAATGCGGGGATGACGATGGGGGGGGGAGGACCTTGGGAGCGGGATTACCCCGCGCGACTACGGTTCGAACGGGCGCCCCAGGGGACCTAAGACTTAGCGGTTCTCCAGGAGGTCCAGGCGTTGGCGGGCTTGCCAATGGTTCGGTGTCTGTTCGAGGGTTTGACGGTAGAGGGAGCACGCTTCGGCGGGCTTTTCGCGGAGTTCCGCGTCAATGCCCTGCAAATACAGCGCCCCGGCGGGAGGGGTCTCGTGTGAGGTCAGCGCGTTGACCTGTTCCATGGCCTCGTCCCATTGTCCGAGGCGCCGGCGGGCGTGGGCTTGCTCCAACCGCGAGGCGATGGTGTCCATGCGGGATAGCTCGTCCACCCGCTCCCGCAGCGTGTCCAGCTTTTCGCGGAAGGCGTTGTTGCGGTAATCGGCGGCCGCGCTTTCCCGGGCGTTTGCATAGGCTTCCAACGCCGCCGTGAATTCGCCCCGCTTCCACTGGGTCTCGGCCAAGGCGAATTGACCATGGGCAAAGCCGGGGACCCGGTCCAGCGCCTCCTCCAGCGGGGCCAGCGCGTCGTCCAAACGGCCTTGGTCATGGCGCACGCGGCCCAGCGCAAAGGCCGCCAGCGCGGGCGGCGCCAAACCGTGATACCCCGCGCCGATGTGTTCCCGCAGATAGCCGAAATCAGGCGCCTGCGAGGCCTCTTCCAGGTAGGCGGGAGGGGCGTACCATGGGCCGCCCTGTTCGGCCTGCTCGTATACCCCGCGCAGGATGTCCCGCCCTTCCGCGTATGCCGTCCCGGCCGCATGCAGCGCGCCATCGCGTTCCGCGTTGATCCCCGCGTACAGGGCGTCCGCCCCTTCATCCATCCGGGCCGCCGTCTCGTGGTAGCGGACCATGTTCGGCGCAACGGTGACAATCACGGCGGCGGCCGCGAGACCAACTCCCCACCGGCGCCGCTGGGTGGAATCCGCCGGGGCGCCTCCTTCTCGCTGCAAACAGAAGGGCAGAGCCGCCAGGAATGGGAACAGGCTCAAGGTCATGAAGGGCTGGATGAGCAGGATCAAGAAGCAGGCGCTGAAGGCCAGCAGCAGGGCGCCGTACAGCCGTCCCTGGGGGGTGAGGCGGTTGGCGCTCCAGCCCCGCCATGTGGCGCGCAACAGCCGCTCCCAGAACCAGAGGTAGGCCAGCAGGCCAAGGATGCCCGTCTCCAGGAGCAGTTTTCCGGGCACGCTGTGCAGGGTAATGCCGTGCCAGCGCGCCGGGTCCGCGGCTTCCTCCAGCACGGCGTCCGACATGCCGGGACCGGTCCCGAAGAGCGCGTATCGCGGCAGGACGCGGCCCGCCACCTCGAACACGTACCAGCGCCCTTCGAGGGAGGGGTCGCGCGTCACGAAGCCCTGGCGCGCGCGGTCCAGCAGCGCGTCCCCGTAGGCCCCGGCAAGGACAGCCCCGATCAGGAGCGCCGCCAGCACGGCGATGCCCGTCAGCCAGCCCGTGCGCGCCTCGCGCCCCCAGACGCTGTATGCGATTACACCGAGCATCAACGCTACGACGAGCAGGCTGCTCCGGGAGAAGGACACGACAATGCCCGCCGTGAGCAGACCGGCGCATGCCGCGCGGAAAAGATAACTGGTCCAGACGCGGCGGCTCATGGCCACAAGGACCACCGGAAACGCCAGCACCATGGGGAGCACGCCTTGGTTGAAATCGGGAGTTGTGGCCGCCATGCGGAGCGCCGCGCCTGAGCGCATCTCGCTGCTGACATAGTGGCCGAGCGGATGAATCGCCTCCACGAAGACGGGCGTGGCGAGGCCCGCCGCGCAAGCCAGCGCCAGCGCCGCCACGGCGAGGGCCGAATAGCCGAAGAGATGAAGACTGGCGCGCACCCCGCCGGAATCGCGCAACGTGAGAAGAAGGCCGTAAAAAAAGACGAGATAGACCGCGTATTGGGCTGCATGCCGGGCGCTTTGGGCGGGATTCTCGGATAGGGCGGTGGACATAGCGAAGGCCGCCGCGAACAGCAGGATCGGACCTTCCAACGCGTGGCGCGGCCAGGGCCGCAAGCCGCCGCGCAGCACGCACACGGCGGCGGCGATGATGGCGCCCGCGCTGAGCTTGGTCAGCGTCAGGCCCAGGAACGGCGTGCGTTGATACACTTCCCACGGCATGGCCAGGGCGAAGGTGAACACGCCCAGCGTCACCACCCACGGCAGGATGTTGTCCAGGATGGCGTCCCGGCGCGCGCGTGTCACGGCGAATCTCCCGCTGCATTCGCCTCCGGCAGCAGGACCACGTCCCGCACTTCCAGAAGGCCGATGTCCGCCTCGTACTCCAAGCCGATGCCGTCAAACTCCAGCGGCTCGGGCAAGGCGAAGGTCCCCGCGAAAAGGTGTAGCTCAAACGGTTCGCCCGCCTCGTTCAGGCCGTCCGAATCCCAGGAATCAAACACCGGCGCGCCGGGCGGCCGCTTCGCCAGCCCGGTGTGGTAATCCCGGTTGCCGAAGGCCGTGTGCGTGTTGGCGAGGACCGGCATGGTCTCGATGACCGCGCCATCCCGGTAGAGCCGCAGGGTGGCGGCGCGTTGGCCGCGCTCGAAGTGCGGCGAGAACTCCAGCCGGGACACGAGGCCTATCCCGCCCCAAGGTTCGCCTTGCTGTTCGGCAGGAAGGGGGAACACCGTCTCCGCTCCCGGCCCCAGACGGACGGCGTAATTCAAGCGTTGCGCCGTCTCGCCGAACGCCTCTCGAAGCTTGGCCGCGTCAACATCCGAATCCACCAGATCGGGCTCAATCATCAAGGGAAGGCTAAACAGCGTGGCGGGCGCGGGGTCATCCTCTGTTTCCAAGACTTGGACCTTAAGCGCCGCCTGCCCGCTATACCGCAGCCGGGGAAGCCGAAGCTCCATCTCCCATGTGTAGACTCCGCCCGGCTCCATGGCGCCCCAGTCAATCGCGGTCTCCCCGGTATAGGCGGGACCCGTCCCTTGAATGTGGAGTTGCAGCTTGGCTTCGGCGGGGAGAACGCCCATGCGGCGCAGGAAAAGCTCCGCCGACAGCGTGTTTCCTTCCTGTATCGCCGGCTGGCCGCCGGTAAGGGGCCGGTCCCCGTCTGTCAGATTCGCTCCGAGCAGTTCCAGAGGCCCATTCGGACTGTGCCAGAAATGATACAGGGAAGGCGCCGAGCGCTCGTAGGCGGGCGGATCATCCCCTGGGGCCGGACGGATATTCGCGTCCGCCAGCGCCTGCGCCATTATCGCGGCCAGCGCGCACGCCCCCAGCCGATATGCGATCATAGCGCCTTGAATCACGGAGCGCCCCGGCCCCTATGAATCCGCATCGTTGGTGTCGCCGGACAACGCGTCCACTCGCTCTTGCGCCTTCTCCAAACGCCAGCCCTCGCCCTCTTCCAGATAGGCTTCGTAATGGTCACGGGCATCGCCAACATGGCCGCGGCGTTCAAGGATTTGGGCGGCGTGGAACGAATTCGCGCTGCCGGGGACTAACTGATGCCCCGTCTCAAAGGCCTCCAGCGCTTCGTCTTCGCGCCCGAGTTCCTGAAGGCATAAGCCCAGGTTGGTCCAGGCATGGGCTTCGTTTTCGACCTCGTTTTGGGCCTCGGCGGTCTCCGCCCAGTCCCGGGCCGCTTCCGCGCCTTCTTCAAAGCGCTCGGCCTGGCGCAACGTCACGGTGAGCCTGCCATGGGTTACGAGGTCGTCCGGATAGGTCTCCAGCGAAGCCCGCAGGATCTCCGCCGCCTCGTCCAATTCATTTTGCTCTTGCAACAGGACGCCGAAACGCCGCTGCGCCCACGCCTTTTGGCGGGGATCCTCGAACGGCGTATCCAGGGCTTCGCGATACTTCGCGATGGCTTCCTCCGTGTAACCAGCGTCGGCCAGGGTCCGCGCGCGCAACGCGACGTTTTCCCCGATGGTCTCATCGAGTCCTTCAAGGAAATCCGGCGCCACTCGCGCGTAGGCCACGATCCCCCCCAACAGCGCCAAGAAGGCCAGCACGGTGAAGAAACCAAAAAGGACATAGCCCGTCGTGATGTCCTCGTGCGTGAGCGGATTGCGCGCGGGCGTATTATTCACGGGGGGTGCTTCGGTGTGTTCGCTGTTCTCGGTCATATATCCCTTGAAACGGGGCGTCTCGCCCCGCATCCCTTTCCATGATTTGTGTGATCTAGCGTCGTGGAAGCCCTATTCTAGCGGCTGCCAAGCGTCATGTAAAACCCGCACGCCGCAGGCCGAGCTGGTTGCGCTGCAGTGCAACCGGCTCGAGGGCGCGCAAGAAACTTGTGCCGCTTATACCCAATGTGCTATGAATAGGGCCTCTTTCCGGGGATTTTTCTTCACGAGCTTCCGCATGCCTTTCCTCGGGGACACACGTGTCCAGCTTACCTATCAGGAGGAGAATGGTTTACATGCCGCAAGGACTACTCGAAGGGAAACATGGCGCTGTGCTGGGGGTGGCGAACGAAAAGTCCATCGCTTGGGGTTGCGCCCAGGCGTGCGCCAACGCCGGCGCCCGGTTGACGTTCAACTACCCCGCCCCCACCTTCGAAAAACGCGTGCGCAAATTGGCGGAAACGCTCGAGGACGCCAGCGCGTATTCCTGTGACGTGACGGATGACGGTCAAATCCGCGAGTTTTTTGAGCGCGTGCGCCAAGACCACGGGAAGCTTGACTTTGTGATTCACTCCGTGGCCTACGCCGAACGCGAAGACCTTAAGAATCCCTTTGTGGAAACGCCAAGGCGCAATTTTCAACGCGCGCTGGACATATCGGCGTATAGTTTGGTCGCCGTGGCGCGAGAGGCGGCGGCGCTCATGGGGGAAGGCGGCAGCATCGCCGCCATGACCTACTACGGTTCGGAGAAGGTTATCCCCAATTATAACGTGATGGGCGTGGCCAAGGCCGCCTTGGAGGCAAGCGCGCGCTATCTCGCCCATGACCTGGGACCGCGCGGCATCCGGGTGAACTGCATCAGCGCGGGACCTCTTCCCACGCTCTCGGCCAGCGCCATATCGGGCATGCGCCGGATGCTTGAACTGACGGAGAAGAACGCGCCGCTGCGCCGCAACGTGACCCAAGAAGACATAGCCAATGCGGCGCTTTACCTTGTGTCGCACCTCAGCACGGCCGTGACGGGTGAGGTGCTGCATGTAGACAGTGGGTTCAATACCCTCGGGATGGGTGGCGAGCCGGCGCCGCAACAAGAGTAGAACCTCGTCACGAAACGATGGCCCCGCGGGCCGGACATCGGAAGGTACGGATAGCGATGGAAGCCACCGAAACTCCACGCGTTCTACAAGAATACCTTCGGGAAGGCAGGTCCGAAGCCCTCAAGGAATTCTGTCATAGTTTCCACCCCGCCGCGCTGGCCGAACATTTCGACGCACTCGAACCCGAGGAACGGGTTGAAATCCTGTCGCTCGTGACGCCGGCTTTCCGGGCGGAACTCGTGGGCCATCTCGAACCGGCCACCCAAGTCGAAACGGTTGATTTAATGCCCGACAACGATCTGGCGCGCATGGTCACCATCATGCCGTCCGACGAACGGGTGGACTTGCTTAAACTTTTGCCCGAGGATCGCCGCGAGGAAGTGCTGCGCAAGGTGGCGAAGACCGAGCGCGAGGATATCCTGCGCCTGGTCGCGTACAAAGAGGGCACGGCGGGGGCCATCATGACCTCGGAATACGCCATCCTCACCCCGGATCTGACCGCGCGCGAAGCCATCGACCAACTCCGGACCCAAGCGCCCAACGCGGAGACCATCTACTACGCCTACGTGGTGGATGAGCAACGGCGCCCCCAGGGCCTCGTCTCCCTCAAAGATCTCATCGTGGCGAGGTCCTACACCCGCGTCGAGGATCTCATGGCCCGCGACCTGGTGGTGGCCCAAACCGACGAGGATCAGGAGGAGGTCGCGCGCAAGCTCTCCTTGTACGACTTGCTGGCCGTACCCGTGGTGAACGCGGATGGCGTGCTCGTGGGAATCGTAACGTTCGATGACGTGTTGGATGTGACCGAGGCCGAGGCCACCACGGACTTTCATCGCATGGGCGCCTCGGGCGCGGTCATGTCCAACATTCGCGACGCCAGCCTGGGACTTCTCTACCGCAAACGGATCCCGTGGTTGCTCATTCTGGTGTTCGTGAACATCTTCAGCGGCTACTTCATCTCACGTTACGAAGCCACCATCGACGCCGTCGTCGCCTTGGTGTTCTTTCTTCCCCTGCTCATTGGCAGCGGCGGTAACGCGGGCGCTCAGTCGGCGACTTTGGCGGTGCGCGCCCTGGCGGTGGGGGATGTTCAGATGCGCGACTGGCTTCGACTGCTGGGTAAAGAGGTGTTCGTGGCCCTGACCATCGGCGTGTCCATGGCGGTCGCCGTGTGGCTGGTTGGCATGTATATCCGCGGCGCCGGCTCGGAGGTGGCCCTTGTCGTGGCCGTGACCATGGTCGCCGTCGTGCTGGTGGGAAGCCTGATCGGCATGCTTTTGCCGTTTGTGTTCACCTTGTTCCGCCTGGATCCCGCCTCGGCAAGCGTCCCTCTTGTCACGTCTTTGTGCGATATCGTCGGCGTACTCATCTACTTTAGCATCGCTACGTGGTATCTGCATGACTACATCGTAGCGGCCGCTTAAACAGGCCTTCTTGGGCGCATGCAGCCACTCGCATTAGGACCGGACGGCCTTTGGCGAGGGTTGTGGAAAACTTGTGGATAACTTGTGGATTTCCCTATTCCCCGCCTCCCTCCATAAAATGCGAGACAGGGTGTTCCTCCTTCGCATCCCCCTCAAAAGCCGCGTTTAAAACCATGAAAAGCACGCTTTTATCATTCGATAAGGGGTATATCTTCGTAAACTGGGCTTGTTGTATCGTTTGCTTGCGTTAACCAACAAAACCCCTTCCCCGCTTGGGGAAAACGCGCTTACTCGCTTGCGAAACCGCCGGGAAACGCGGCCGTTGAGCGGCCTGCTTGCCCGGCGGGACTTGCCTACGAGGATCATGGGAGATCAGCTCGGATTAGTGTTCATCCTTAAGGCCTTTCAGGCTATCAAGACGCGGGACCGAATACGTGCCCATCACCATTTGGTCGAGGATGCTGGGGTCGGTTGCGTGGCGCCGCGCCATTTCAAGGTCGATCTTGCCCTCTTTGTAGAGCCGAAGGAGGTACGTTTCAAAGATAAAGGAATGAGAGACCGTCTGCTGCATGCCGATGCGAATGCCGTCGGTGTGCCCTTCAATGATGGAATCGTTAATCGCCTTGACATCATTGAACATGAACTCGAGGGCCGGGAGGCGCCCGCCCCCCTTCTTGGGCAACAGGCGCTGGCAGATGACGCACGAGAGGGAGTCCCGCAATTGCAGCCGGACCAGGTCGCGCTCGACGGGATCAAAGAAGCTGACAATCCGGTTGACCACTTCGTAGGCCGTGTTAGAGTGGAGGGTGCTGATCACCAAGTGACCCGTGGCCGCCGCGTTGATGGCGGACCGGATGGTGTCGGGGTCGCGCATCTCGCCGATGACGATCACGTCGGGGTCGTGGCGCAAGGCCCCGGTTACAGCCAAGTTGAAGGTGGCGACGTCCACGCCGGTGCCGCGTTGCGACACGAGGGCTTTCTTGTTGGTTTGCACGTATTCGATGGGGTTCTCGATGGTAAGGATGTGGCAGGTGCGGTTTGAATTGATCCAGTCCACCAAGGCCGCCACCGTAGTGGATTTCCCGCTCCCCGTCATGCCGGTCACGAGCACCAAGCCATGGTGGAGGCTTCCCAGCTTATGCATGCTTTCAGAGGGTATGCTCAGGTCCTCGAAGGACGGAATCTCCTCAGGCAAATACCGGAACGTCACGTGCGGGGCGCCGGATTTTATGAAGGCCGAAACGCGGGCGTAGCCTAGTCCAACTTGATGGAAGTTGAAACTGGTCTGTTGATCCTCCTTGAACTCCTTCCAATATCGTTCCCCGGCCACCTCGTGGATCAACGCGTTAATTTGGGCGGCTGATAGCGGGGGGTACAGATCCGAGCGCTGTGTTTCGTTGTCCACGCGAAAGACGGGCTTCTCGCCTGGCGCCAAATGGACGTCGCTGGCCTTGTAGTTGACGAGGGCCTTGAACAGTTTCTCGGTGCTGATGTGGTCGGCGCGGTAGTGCTCGCCCGCCACCCGCCAAACCTCTGGCAACGTAATCCGCTTGGCGAATGCCGTCGAGGCCTCCTCCAGCCGCCCGTTGCCTTGGCCCCCTTCGGGCATGGCAAACGAAAGGACTATCGCCCCGTCTTCCTCGGTGCGTTTGCACACGTCGCTGTATTCCGAGACCACTTCGTCGATAGCCGTGGAGGTGGCGTTGCTCACCTTGCCGCAACGGAACTTCACCTCGTAGAAATCGCTGTCGTAATCGGGACGCTCGCCGATAATCTCCACCGAGCGCGCCCGCAATATCACGGTACGTGGAATGCCTTGCGTCTTGAATAACGTCTCCTCCGAAAGATGCAATAGTTTCAACAGGCTGTCCCGTTTGCCCAAACCCAGTACGATTTCCATAAGCGCCATACTCCCTCGCGTCGAACGCGAAATCATAACTGCACACCAAACCAGGCTCTTGGTCTGGATACGCCACACATGGCGGAGTAGCGTTATAATAAGACAGCTTCCAGGGCAGAATCAATGAATACTCCGATTATTTGGGATGGATGTAAGGTTCACCATATACGTAGTGCTTGAAGCGGTAGGTGAAAAAAGCGGACGGCCCATGGCGCCAGCGCAATGGACCGTCCCAAAAACCGTTGTGAAAGAAGAACACGGCTTTGCCAAGCAGGGTTACTCCAGATTCAAGGCCTCCTCGCGTCCGAGCAGGGCGGCGATGTCTTGGGCGTAGCTCCAGGCCGCCGGCTCCGCCGTATCGGCATGGATCTCGCTATGCTCCAGCGCAAGGGCGAGCGCTTGGGGCATATCCATGAAGCGCATGACATTGAGCAGCTCCGCCCCTTCGTGGTGGGATGCGGGGAGATTCTCAAGCCGGAGGCTGTCCACGTTGCCGTCCAGGGCGGCGGCGTAGAGCGCGAGGGCCGCCTTCTCCTCGCGCGCGAACACGTTAATCGGGCGATCCGCGGCGATTCCATGTTCACGCAAGAATTCCAATGTCCGGAGGATGTCCAACACTTGTTGGCCATGGAGCGTTTGACCGAGGATGGGGAACGACCGCCGCGGATGAACGGCGTCGCTTGAATCCGGCTCCGCCCAGGCCGCGGGTCCCACACCGCGCGGCGTCAAAACGGCCCAAACGGCGTTGCTTGCTTCAAGCAATTGAACGCTTTGCTGAAACTGTTCGGGGTCAGGCTCCACGCCGGGATATTCGGGAAGGACGCCGCCGAATTCGGCGGCCATGCTGGCCATCCCATCCCGCCAGCCTTCCTCGTCCAGGACGAGCAACAACACGTTGTCCGGCTCCTCGACGGCGGTGGCGCGGGCGAGGTACAGGCGCAGCTCGACATGCGGCTCCACGGTGAAATCCCAAGCCTCGAGATGCACGCCTTCGCGCTCGGCCGAAAACACCTGGGCCGGCTCGAAGGCGGGATACGCCTCTGGCCAGTTTCCGAACGTGTTGCTCTTGAGTTGTTCCATGAACTCGTCCCGCTGGGCCTCCCATGCCGAGGCGTCCTCCGGCGTCTCGACATCAGCAGTAGGGACAAATGTGTCGTGGATGGTGGTGACGATTTCGTCCTCTGGAATCTCGTCGAACACCCGGAGGTCCGCTTCGTCCAGAAGGGGCTCCGCCGGCTGATCAATCAGCGGGTCCTCACCCTTCAAGTGACGGTTGAACCACGAAAACACCGGGACGCGCAGTTGCTGCGTATCGGCGTGCTCCCCCACCGTAATAACCAAGCCCAGCTCCTCTTCAGCGCCGAGCGCCTCGTACACGTCCCGCACTTGCTTGTGAACCCGCTGAACACCGTCCAGCGGGAAGATGGCGTCGCGATCGCTGTTGGCGATAAGCAGTGGCCGTGGAGCGATCAGGGAAACAATGCGGGGGTAGTCGAACCGGTAAAGGTTGGGGAAATAGTTGCAGTCACAGTGATGCGGGGGGAGGTCATCCTCGAAGTGGCTCTGGATGCTGGTGATCCCCGCGACAGGCGCCGCCACGGCGACACGTTCGTCCAAGGCCGAAAGGAACAGCGTGCCGATGCCGCCGCCGGAACGGCCGGTGACGCCGAAGCGTTCCGCATCCACTTCCTCGCGCGTCTCCAAATAGTCGAGCGCCCGCATGGCGTTGAACGCTTCGACGCCCGCCGGCGTGTAGCCCCGGCTGTTCCACCACCACATGCCTTCGCGGTGCGTGCCGTGGTGCAGGCCCTCGATTTCTCCGAGCTGAATGGTGTCCACCACCAGGCTTACGTAGCCATGCCGCGCGAACCACGCGGGGTGATGCTGGTACGCCGCCTTGTTGCCCAAGCTTACACCATCCTCCACCCGGCGGGCGTGACCGCACAGGTAAAGGATCGTGGGCGCCGGTTCGTCCAGATTGTTGGGAATGTAGAGATTGCCCGTGACGTACAGGCCCGGCAAACTCTGAAAATGCACCTTCTCCACCGTGAACTCTTCGTGCTCAATCGTTCCCGTGATTTCGGCATTCAGGGGAGCGTCTTCCGGCATGGGATCCAGCCCGAGCATGTAAGCCAGTTCGTCCCGGTATTGCTCACGGCGTTCCGGCCATTCGTCAGGGTTGGCGATGGCTAGGCGGGACTCCTCGGTCAGGGTCTCCATGTGAGCCTTGAAGTACGCCTCCAGGGCGGCGCGGTTTTCATCGAGGCGCGCCTCGTAATCCTCGGCGGCCGCGTGGGATGCGCCCAACCACAAAGCGGCGGCGCACACAATGGCGTGGCGGCAGGACAGCGCGTACATGACAGATTCCTCCCTGTTGCTCGCGATTGAAATCGCTGTTCCTTGGTTTCGGCTCATCCCGCTAGCGGAGGGCCAGGAGATGTTTTCACTCTACGGCAGAGCCTACGCGGAATCAACCCTCATTTGGCGGGTGGGGCGGCGTTTGCTATAATTGGGACGCTTTCCCTAAGATCCGCACACGTTCAAAGCAACCGCCGTCCGGGTGCCGTGCGCCATTGCGGATTCTGAAGATCTGAATTGCAACCAAGAGATGACACGCATACCATGGAGCAACTGTACGTAACCCAAGAAGGGCTAGACAAGCTGAAGGCCGAACTGCAGGAACACCGGCAGCAAACCCAAAAGGTCGCTGAAGCGATTGAGCACGCCCGCAGTTTTGGGGATCTCAAGGAAAACGCGGAGTTTCATGCCGCGAAGGAACAGCAGGCCATGCTTCAAGCTCGCATCCGCGACTTGGAGGACAAGGTGTCGCGAGCGGTGCTCCTGGATGACAGGGACGTGGATGCCAGCAAGGCCTATGTGGGGGCCACGGTGCGCGTGCTTAACAAGAAGACGCAAAAGGAATTTGAATACGTGTTGGTGAGCCCCGTGGAAGCCGACATCACCAATGGAAAGATCTCCGTGCGATCCCCCGTGGGACAGGCGCTATTGGGTAAGAGCGCCGGGGAAACTGTTACAGCGGAGGTTCCCGCCGGCGCCATGGAGTTGAAAATTCTCGATATCTCCCGCTAGGGACGGGCGCGCCGTGCGCCCTTCCAGCGCTGCATGTTCGATTACCAAAGGCGCGTCAGACGCCCAGTGGGGAAGTGGGTGATTTCCAGGAGACAGCATAGGCCTTCCGCCGCGCGACTGTTTTTGCCCGCCTTTTCTAGGGCTCCCCGCCGGCCGGACAGACCCAGGCGCATCCTGACCATCAAGCTAACACAAGCCTCAGCGAGGATCCATGCCAAAACGAACAGATATTCATAAGATTCTGCTCATCGGGTCGGGACCGATCGTCATCGGCCAGGCCTGCGAATTCGATTATTCGGGCGCCCAGGCTTGCAAGGCCCTGAAGGAAGAAGGCTACGAGGTGGTGCTGGTCAACAGCAATCCCGCCACCATCATGACCGACCCCGACATGGCCGATCGCACCTATGTGGAGCCCTTGAATCCGGAAACCGTCGAACGGATCATTAAGCGGGAACGGCCCGACGCCCTCCTCCCCACCGTTGGGGGACAGACGGGGCTCAATCTGGGCAAGGATCTCGCCGAGAGCGGCGTGTTGGCGGAATATGGCTGCGAACTCATCGGGGCGCGGCTGGACGCGATTCAAAAGGCCGAGGACCGCGGGCGCTTCAAGAACGCCATGATCTCCATCGGACTCGAGGTGCCCGAGAGCGCCGTGGTCTGGAGCCTGGACGAAGCCAAGGAGCTTGGCGCGCGGCTCAACTACAACGCCATCGTGCGCCCCGCCTACACATTGGGCGGCTCCGGCGCAGGGGTTTCGTTCAATAGGGAGGAATTCGAACACATCGTCGAATGGGGGCTCGACGTAAGCCCGGTCAACGAAGTGCTGGTTGAGGAATCGGTGCTGGGCTGGAAAGAGTTCGAACTGGAGTTGATGCGGGACTTCAACGACAACGTGGTGGTCATTTGCTCCATTGAAAACTTCGATCCCATGGGAGTCCACACAGGCGACAGCATCACGGTCGCGCCCGCTCAAACCCTCACGGACAAAGAGTACCAAGAAATGCGCGACGCGGCCATTGCCGTCATACGCGAGATTGGGGTGGACACGGGCGGCTCCAACATCCAGTTCGCCGTGGAACCCCACACGGGACGCATGGTGGTCATCGAGATGAATCCGCGGGTGTCCCGCAGTTCTGCCCTGGCTTCAAAGGCCACCGGCTTCCCCATCGCAAAAATCGCCGCGAAACTCGCCGCGGGCTACCACCTGGACGAGATTCCCAACGACATCACCAGACTCACGCCCGCGTGCTTCGAGCCCACGATCGACTACGTGGTCACTAAGATCCCCCGGTGGGCCTTCGAGAAATTCCCGGAAGCCAATCAAGAACTCACGGTGCAGATGAAAAGCGTGGGCGAGGCCATGAGTATTGGCCGCACCTTCAAGGAATCCTTACAGAAGGGCTTGCGTTCGCTTGAAATTGGGCGCTATGGCCTGGGGGCCGACGGCAAGGACAAGCCCCTGGAAGCCGAAGTGGGCTCTCCCGCGGAGAAGGAAGCGCTCTTGCGCTACATCCGCAAGCCCATGCAGGACCGGTTGCTGCGTATTGCTCAGGCGTTCCGAGCGGGTGCGACCGTCGAAGAGGTGCAAGAGGCGACGTGGATTGACCCCTGGTTCCTCCGCAATATCCGTGATCTACTCGAAGAAGAACGCGAGATACGTAATGCCGATCCAGACAATCCCGAGACGATGGTACAGGCCAAGAGGGCGGGCTATTCCGATCAGCAATTGGGCCATCTCTGGAACATGAGTCCACTGGCCGTGCGCGCCCACCGTAAGAAACTGGGCATCTTGCCATCCTACAAGCTCGTGGACACCTGCGCCGCCGAGTTCGAAGCCTACACCCCCTACTATTACTCGACCTATACCGATGAAGGCGAGGTGATCCCGTCCAAGGCGGAAAAGATCATGATTGTCGGGGGCGGCCCGAACCGGATTGGGCAGGGCATCGAATTCGATTACTGCTGCGTGCACGCCTCGTTCGCCCTCAAGGCGGACGGGTATGAAACCATCATGGTCAACAGCAACCCCGAGACCGTCTCAACCGACTACGACACATCCGATCGCCTCTACTTCGAGCCGGTCACCATCGAAGATGTCCTCAACATCTACGATCAAGAACAGCCCTCGGGGGTCATCATCCAGTTTGGCGGCCAAACGCCGCTCAACCTCGCCAGCGGCCTGGAAGCGGCTGGCGTACCCATCATCGGCACATCCCCCGCGAATATCGATCGCACGGAGGATCGCAAGGCCTTCCGCGAATTGGTGACAAAACTCAACCTGAAACAACCCGAGAACGACACGGTCGTCACCACGGAAGAAGCGGAGGCCGTGGCGGAACGGATCGGATATCCTGTCGTGGTGCGCCCCTCTTTCGTGTTGGGCGGACGCGCCATGGAGATCGTCTACGATCACGTCTCGCTCGAACACTACATGAAATACGCCGTGGAAGCCTCCTCCGAGCATCCCGTCCTCATCGACAAGTTCCTCGAGGGCGCGGTGGAGTTGGATGTGGACGCGATTTCCGACGGCTCGGATACGGTCATAGGCGGCATCATGCAGCACATCGAGGAGGCCGGGATTCATTCCGGCGACAGCGCCTGCATCCTCCCTCCATACGACCTCGATCCCGCCATACTCCAGGAGGTAAAGGAACAGACCCGCGCCCTTGCCCGGGAACTCAATGTTATCGGGTTGATGAATATCCAGTTCGCTGTAGTGGATAACACCATCTACCTCATCGAAGTCAATCCGCGCGCGTCGCGCACCGTCCCCTTTGTCAGCAAGGCCACGGGCGTCCCTCTCGCCAAACTCGCCGCCCGCGTGATGGCCGGCAAAACGCTCAAGCAACTCGGCCTCACCTTTGATCCCGAACCAGGCGCCGTGTCCGCGAAAGAAGTGGTGCTGCCTTTCATTAAGTTCCCCCACGTGGACATCATCCTCGGCCCCGAGATGCGCAGCACCGGCGAGGTGATGGGTATTGACAAGAACATGGGGTTGGCCTTCGCGAAGAGTCAGGCCGCCGCGGGCAACCCCGTGCCTCAAGAAGGGACTGTCTTCCTCAGCTTGAACGACCGCGATAAGGCGCTCATGGGCGATCTCGGCAAGGAACTCACGGAACTCGGGTTCAAACTGATGGCCACGGAGGGCACCGCCAAAGTCTTGGAAAGCCAAGGGCTCCACGTGGACCACGTGAACAAGGTCGAGGAGGGCCGGCCAAACGTGGTGGACCGCATCATCAATGGCGATGTGGACTGGATTCTCAACACGCCGCTGGGCGGCGAGTCCAAGAAAGATGAACGGGACATCCGGCGCTACGCCGTGGAGCACTTGTTGCCCATAATGACCACGCTGTCCGCGGCAAGGGCGGCCGTGGCGGGGATTCAAGCCATGCGGCAAGGCACGCTCGAGGTGCGCTCGTTGCAAGAGTATCACGAGACCATGCGCAAGGTCTTGCCCATGTGATGCCTGACGAACGCGGCTCGTGGGGGAAGAGTCCGTTTTTCGCGGATTATGGCGCGCGTCAAACCGGGAGGAAACAATGGCGGCTGGGTGTTTGTATGTCGTGGCCACCCCCATTGGCAACCTGGAGGATATGGCGCCGCGCGCTGTGCGCGTGTTGGGAGAGGTGGACCGGATCGCCGCCGAGGACACGCGCCATTCCCGAAAGCTGCTGAGCCGTTTCCACATCCACACCCAGCTCATCAGTTACCACGAGCACAACGAACAAAGCCGGGGCGTCGAATTGCTGAACCGGCTCGAGGCCGGGGAATCACTCGCGATCATTAGCGACGCCGGCACGCCCTGCATCTCCGACCCCGGCTACCGGCTTGTGCGGGCCGCCGCCGAACGGGGCGTTCCCGTGCGGACCATCCCCGGCCCATGCGCCGTAACGGCCGCCCTCTCCATCAGCGGGTTACCGCCTGAGCCTTTCGCGTTCCATGGATTCTTCCCCCGCAACGCCGGAAAAGCCCAAAGACTTCTCGACCGCATCGGCGAATGGGAAGGCGCCCATATTCTCTTCGAGTCCCCGAACCGCCTCCCGCAAACGATACACCGCATAAGCGAGGCGTTGCCGGACGCCAAGATGGCGATCGTGCATGAGATGACCAAGATGCACGAGGGCGTCTTCCAGGGCGCGGCCCGGGAACTCGCCGCCCAGCTCAAGGATATGCCTTCCAAAGGGGAATATGTGCTGGTAGTGTGTGGGGGCGTGAAAGCCGGCCCGGGGGCTGCGCTTTCGGACGAGACCTTGCGCGAGGAAGTCGAAGCCTTTATGGAAGGCCAGAGCCTGTCCCGACGGGACGCCGTGCGGGCCGTGGCCCAACAACACAACATCTCTCGAAACCGCGTGTATGCAGCGGCGACGGCCAAGGGACGCTCATGAACACGTATGTTCCACCCCGCATATCGCTCATCCTGGCCGTTGAACAGACCGCCCTTATTTTGCGGTATGTGGGCGCGGCCATCCTGGTCCTGCTGTTTCTCATTGGCCATCTCGAACAGGACGCCTCCAGCGCGCTTATCATGGCGGGGGTTTGGGTGGCGCACAACCTGTTCTCCCATTGGGTGTTCTTGTCCGGACGCCACGCCTACTTCATGGGGCCATTCAACTTCGGCCTCTACCTGGGCGAAATCTCCCTCGTAACATTCCTAGGCGGCGCGGGAACCGCCGTGACGTTTACCCTATACCTCCTGTTCGTTATCGGATACAGTGTCCACGCCCGGGAGTTTTACCGCATCGTGGGAGTCGCCGCTTTGTGCTGCGCCGTTTATGCGGGGATTGTCGCCCTGCAATGGCGCCTTCACGGTCTCAGCCTTCCTCCCGGCGCCGTCTTTCTCCCCCCTTCCCTTCTCATCATCAGCTGTGGATGGCTTATGGGCGTCATCAGCGACCGCTTCCGAATCACCGAGCAAGAACACCTCGCGCGCGCTCAGGAAAGCGCTTCGAGCGAAGCCACCCTGCGCGCCATCCTCGACAGCGCCGGCGATCCCATCTTGGTGTTTGACCAACACGAACTCATCACCGAGGCCAACGGCCGGGCGTGCGCCTTGCTCCAACTCTCGCGCGAGAAGCTCCTCGGAAGCCGCATCCGCGGTTTCATTTTCGATGATGGGACGCTCCCGGTAAAGTTCGCCACCCTGCGCAACAAGGGAGAGTACAAGGGGGAGCAACTGCTGATCGACGCGGAAGGAAACGAGCACACCACGAGCGTTGTCATACACAGTTTTGTGCGGGACCAACACCGGTACTATGTCCTCGTGGCGCGGGACATTACAGAAGAACGCCGGTTGCAAGAAACCGAACGCGAAACCGCGGCGCGCCTCGAACAACTCAACCGTGAGTTGGCCCAGGTAAGCGAGGTCAAGACCGAGTTCCTAATCACCATGTCGAAGAAACTGCGTTCTCCCCTGGCCGTTATTCTAGGCTACACCGATATGTTGCTCGAAGGCGAACTCGGCGAGTTGACCCTGGAACAACAAAAGGCCATTCAAACGTGCCGCCGCAATGTCCATCGCGTGTTGAAATTGCTTGATGAGGCCCTTGAACTGGGCCAGCGGCAACCATCTACAATCGAACCTCCCCGCTCCCGCGAAGAACACTAGTACGCACTCCGCCCCAAAATCCGTGGATGGCCCGTACCGCCGGCATCTTGCCGGCTTTCAAGCAGAATTCCCCCTTTAAAGGGAATTCAAGGGGGATGTTTTCCCCCCGGCGCAGGCTCCTCATCCGGCGACCAGAAGCAATGGACAGGATTTGCGGG
>JBKHFO010000046.1:0-18456 GCA_046540175.1 Candidatus Hydrogenedentota bacterium | reverse complement strand
ACTCCTCAAAGTCCGCCGGCACCTCCACCACGTTTTGAGCAGCGACGGGCAACGCTATAGCCATTACCACGCTCACACAAACAGCCACTGCGCCACCCCTCGCCACCTTCCGGCCAAACCAACAAGCCTTACCACCATTCTCTGTGTACATTGTTGCCTCCTTCCCCAAGCCATAACCTCAGGGTCCGTTGAAACTGCGGCCAATTCTACCTTCCGGCCATGCCAAGCCGGATTCTTACGCATATCTGTCATAGACCGCCCCCATTCAGATAGCGGCCAGTCTACTTTGCGCCTTGTTCATTCGGTGTTGCCGACGGGTGATTGAAAGAACGGGGCGCTTGTGCCAAGCGCTTCCGAGGGCGGCTCGTAGAGCCCGGGCCACACCTCGCTTTGGAACGCGCGATCGTCCTGGCGGCCAAACCCTTGGATGCGCATGAAACCGTCTTCATGAATGTCAAGCAACGCGTACGCGTTGTTGTCCGGAGCCGGACCCTCCACCATGGCCTTTTGCGTACAATAATGAATGCCGTTGATTTCCTGGTACGCCCCGCTGTGATTATGCGCCTGAAAAACCGCCGCAACATTGCCCGCATCCTGGAGAACGGCGCGGACTTCCTCGTGGTTGTTCACCCCATGAGAGCCCGGATCGTCCAAGGGTTGATGACTAAACACGATTGCCGGTCCATCAGTCCCGGCGAGTTCGGCTTCCAGCCACTGGAGCTGATCTTCCGGGATGATGGTGTCGGTCCAGTCGAAGTTGCCCGCCGCGTACGGTTCGCCGTCCTCGCGGTAATTACAATCCACGACCACGAACCGGATGCCCACCGTGTCAAAGGAGTAGTGAGGCTCCTCCAGCACGGAATTCGCAATGAACTCTTCCTTGGTTAATCCGTCCAGACAGTGATTGCCAAGCACAGGATAATGCGGGCATTCCAACCCTTCCATCACGGCTTCAACGGCTTGAAGGTGGCCAATATTGGCCTCGGTTCCGTGGTCGCTATCAATATGGTCGCCGAGCACGGCCACGAAATCGGTCCCAGCGGCGTTGAACGCCTCCACGGCTTCGTTGAACGTATCCACCGCCTCACCGAGCTTGCTAAGGCTGTCGCGGTAATGCCTACTGCCACGAGCCGGCGCATCCGCGTAATGTACGTCCGCTATAAGGCCGACTCGTAGAATTCGACTCGCCCTTTGCGCCGCCGCTTGCGGATGAGGCCCCGCCGCTAGTCCGCCGAGGACAAGCGCCGACCCTTGCAAAAACGTCCGGCGGGAGAACGGGCTCCTTCGTTGTTCAGAATCTGCCATAACCGTCCATACTCCTCTGTCTTGTTAGCGGCCTCCCCACAAGTATTGGGGGAGGCCCCCACTCATGCGATACGCGATCGCATGAGCATCAGGGTTTAACCCCAGCCGCCCAGGAACGGGATAACCCTGTGCGCCTGGATGCCCGCCGCTTGCGAATGTACGTCAGGATCGTTCGGGTCCAGAACAATAACCGGGTTCTTGTCGCCGAAGCGGACGAACTCGACGTGGCCATCCATATAAAGTACGTTACATCCACCCGGGATGTGATTAAACGTCATGCTTGAGCCCGCGCCACCGCCTTTGTAATCAGCGTCAGGCGAGCGTTTGCCATCGGCCTGGGAGGTGGACCAGAAGTCAAACATCACGGGTATGCTGCTCTGCGCTTGGGCGCCGGCGGCGGGGTTATTGATGTCGGTGATGAAGAAACGCTCGATCCCATCCCGCAACCGGGGATAGGTGTTGGGAAGGTCACTCCCATCGTCATCCTGGCTGTACTGGCTGTGCGAAAACCCCCAGCCTGTGTCCGGCCGGTAGTTCTGTCTAATCTCGACGGCATTAATGTCGCGATCCTTTCCATAGTTCTGAGGACCGCACCGGTGCCACTCGGCGGGAGCCCCGTGCTCCTGAAGACCGCTTTCAATGTGGGTTGGCGGTTCCGGCTGACCCGTAGCGGACGCCCGCGCCCACAGCCGGTATTCAACCGTGGCATAGTCGACAATCTGGGAGACAGTTGATGTCGCGTGAGACAGGTAGACATACGAAATTGGATGCGACAAAAACGCGTTGTTAATGCAACGCCCAACAGCCGGTTCGTAGATGCCCGCATCCTTGGCCTGGTCTTGTTGGGCGCTTATTCGATCGAACTGAGCGTTTAGATCGTCTTCCAGTCCAGCGTCTCCATGCCGTGCATCGGACGGACAAAGCTTCAAGTTGATGTCTGTCCAATAATCGGGGTACAAGGATAATCCATCGAACCCCTTGTCCTCCGAACCGATATTAATGTACGTCTGCCCGGTCGGCGGAAAATACTCACCCCGGCTTTCGTTGGCGTACATGGCGAAGATCTGGCCGAACTGACGCAGGTTGTTGGCGCAGCTCGCCCGGCGAGCCGCTTCCCGCGCGCGGGCGAGGGCTGGCAGCAGAATCGCCGCTAGAATGCCGATGATGGCGATCACCACTAGCAACTCAATGAGGGTAAACCCGCTGTTCTGTGTAACCACTTTGCTTTTTTCTTTCATTAATTTTGATATCCTTGTATTCACGCATGTGAAACCAGGTTGTGTGCTCTTGTTGTGTAAAGGCCCAGCCGGGCCGGGACGACCCGGCTGGGAGAGGGAAGGTCAACGCAAGTCGCTTGCAACACGAACTATATGAATCCGCTATCACCTCCTTCCGGCTCATTTCGGTTATCGTACGGAGAAACGAGACAAGATTAGCGGCGAAATGTTTAGCGGTTATTAAGTTCATGTGAGTATTGCACTAGAATTCGCTTTCCATTTACAGTCATAAGACCACTAGTACACTTATCCTTAGTACTAACCCTGATGGTTTCGTTGCTCGTTCAGTCACACCCCATGTTTTGAGGACTCACCTTCAATCGGAGAGTTACCTTGGGCATGCTCACCGATCTTGCCGCCTCCGTCCCCACTCCGCTACAATAGGTTCAGGGCAAGCCACAACTGGGATAGGCCCCATCCCGGCCAATTTGTCGTCACACACCTCCAAGTGGAATAGCCTTTATGAGAGATTACAGCGAACTGCGCGAGATTTACCGGCTAACCAAAATCATTCGCACGCCCACGTACGGCATCGTGAGCGGCTACCACACGCTGCCTTACATCTGTTTGGGCATGGGCATCGAGTCCGACCATCAAACGACGGAGGTGCGGGGCACGATTCATGTCTCCCCACGGTTTCTTCTGAAACCCGCGCACTGCGAGCCGAGTTACGGGGACATTTTCGGCGAGGAGAACGTGGACGCGGCGCTTATGGGGCGAATGTTCGGGTTCATGGGGTTCCGCAACAAGCCCGTGGAGTGCAGCTCCGATGAGATTGAGGTTCGCCATATTGACAGCGACCTCGATCGGCGGTTGAACGAGGTCCTTGATGAACGGGAGCGCCGGGAAGACATCAGGACAGGGGTAATCGTAACGCCGGATAGCCGCTACTACCCCATCTCAGTGGAACGTTTCATATCGAGCATTTTGGAAGACGAGTTTAATGTCTAACGCGAAAGGACCGCGATTATGAAAAGCGCCTACGAAAAAGCAATGGAGAAACTTGAAGAGGAATCCGGGCCTCTCAAGAAACTGAGCGATGAACAGCGCGAGCAGATCGCGGCTATAGAGAAGAAGTACGACGCGCAGGCCGCGGAAACGCGCCTCAATTATGAACAGCGGATCGCATCGGCCGACCGCGGCGAAGCGGAACGGCTCAAGGCGCATATGCAAGACGAGCTGGCCAAGATCGAGGAGTTGCGGGAGCAAAAGCGCCAGACAATCTGGAACGAGGCCGGAGAATAATCCAGCGGCGCTGTGGAACGCGGAGGGATGACGGCTTGCGCGAAGCGGGGCTAAGGGCGGGAACCCTATGAGACGGCGGGCTATAGTCAGGGGCTGGCGTGGTTTCGCGCTGGCCGCCGTGGTGTTCGTCCTTCTTGTATGGGGCGATGCCTGGCTCAAGGCGGGAACTCACATGGGGTTCAAGCCGCCCGAGGCCGGCTGGGTGTTGGAAACCCGGGATTTCCCGGCTTTCTGGGCAACCGCCGAAGGCGGCCCCGTATTCGACGCGCTCCGTCAGGAGTTGTCCCAACCGCTGCACCGCTTTGAACTCATCGCCTACGAGGCTGCCGGCATGAGGCCCACCCCATACCGCTGGGAGGCTTGGCTGGGCTCCTCCGCCATGATGGCGGGCGAAGGGGATCGCGTGGGGATATCCGTGCGGCCGGGCCTATTGCTTCGAGTAGCCTCGGCGTTTCATCGGCTGCTGCCGGGAACCGAGGCGGAAGGGGGCATCCACGCCTATCGCGGTTTTTATTACGCGTGGCGGGACGGTTTTCTTATTGCGTCGACGTCACTCGATTATGTCCGTGAAGCGCTTGAAACTTCGCCGGTTCAGCTCCCTCCCCGCCATGAGTCGCCGCGTCTTGTGTGGCGCTCGGAGACCGGGCCGAATCCCTTCCGTTTCGAGATCGCCGCCCATGACGATCTCCCGGCCGAGGGTTGGGTCCAA
Organism: Candidatus Hydrogenedentota bacterium; assembly: GCA_046540175.1. Classification (GTDB taxonomy): domain Bacteria; phylum Hydrogenedentota; class Hydrogenedentia; order Hydrogenedentales; family SLHB01; genus SKRY01. The sequence goes on along the minus strand of JBKHFO010000046.1, from coordinate 13,920 downwards.
GCGGAAATCGAATCCCGGGACCGCCCCCTGGAACACAACGCCGCTGCCCTGCCCGAGCCCATGGCGGTGCTTACCGCGACCCAGTGGGAGGATCTCGCCACGTTTGTGCGGGCGTTTGCGCCCAACGTTGGGGAACACTCCTCGGCGGTCCCCGTGCAAGACGCCCTCGAAGACACGCTACACCAATGGCGCCTCGGCGAGTTGGAGGAAGACTGGGACGCCACACTTGGACAAACAACGGTCCTTCTTCATGACGTCGAACGATACGGGCTGATTCCGATGCCACACGCGGCCTTCATCGGCGAGGAATATCAGACGCGGGCGCCCACTCATCCCCTTGAGCCGCTGTTTGATGACTTCACCCCTATCCCGTATCAATGGGGACCGGCGGAAGGAACGATGTATCCCTTCTGGAGCGGGGTATTAAGCCCCTGTCTCGCGCGTTCTGGCCGGTATTGGGTGGCTGCGTCCCGGGAGCGGCTCATGCCCCATCTCGTCGACGGATTACCCGCCGATACGTACACACAGGCGGATTTGGAGCTGTGGCTCAACTGGAGCGCCACGGGCGATATGCTCACCGGGTTCTTACCGGAATGGGGCCGCCATGGCCTGATTCCCGGCGCGGATGAGGGGGATGTGCAACGGGATTACGTCCCTTACGCCAACGCGCTCGCAAGGCTAGGCAGTTTGAGAATCACCGGCCGGATGCACGACAACCGGCTCGAGCTTCAAGGCCAGTTGATCGGAGCGCCCGGCGCCGCGGAATCGCAAGAGGATGCCCCCGATTCATGAGCTTCCACGACTATCTCACAACCCGCGCGCAGCGTATCCGATACGCTGACATCCCCTTGACCCATGTCGACATAACCTCGGATAAAGAGAATTCCCCTTTTGAAGGGGGGTCAAGGGGGATGTCCCGCCTTCTGGGCATCGTCCTCGCCCTGATGCTCTTTGCCGGCCTGTGCCACGAATCCGCCGCGGCCACGGAGCCCGAGTCTTCTGGCGCGGTCCTAACCTCCCCCAATGGCCGCGCTGAATACGATGAACAAGGCCGCCTCCTGGCGCTGCGATGGCCCGGCCAGGGCGGCCCCGCCCATCTTGGCGTCGGTCCCGTCAAAGAAGGCGAGACCCCTGCCGGCATTGGCGCCTTTTGGAGCATCCGTCTCAACGATGAGACGTTCGCCCTCCCCGGCGCCGCTCGCGACGTTGCGTTTCAATGGGAAGAAGACGAACCCGGGGTTCTGCGTATTGAGCGCGAACTAGCCGACACCGTCTTGACCGAAACCGCCTTTCTGCACCCCGAACTGCCCGTGTTGGTCAGCACCGCCAAAGCGCCAGGCGAACGTGTGGCCTGGTATGGCGCGCTGCAACCCGTAACAAATCCCTTGCCGGAGATGGCGTTCTTGGACAATCTTTGGCGGCGTCCGGCGGGGTTCGCGCTGGTTACACCAAATGATGGAGCACGTTGGCTGAGCATGCGTCCCGAGCGCGCGGGCGCCCGCCGTCAAAGCGACCTTGCGTTCCTAAGACAACAGCCCCTCGCCGAAGCGGCTTGGGAGGATCTTGGGCGGGGAACGTGGATGGCCATGGCCGTTGACCCGCCGCCAACGGAGTATCAGGCTGGCAATTTAGGTGAAGATGATTGCGCGCTCGCGGCGTTTCACGGGGAGGCCCTCGGCGACACCCCGCTGGCGCACGGCGGGCACGAGAATCTAGCGTTGCGGTTCCCGGACGGAGGCCAGAACACGTACACCATCATGCTCGCCTTCGGCGAGTCCCGTGAGGAGGCGGAAGAAGCCTTGGACGCCGCCATGGAGCGGGGCGCGGCCCAACTCCGCGACGACACCGCCGCCTATTGGGAAGGCGTTCACCAAGAGATACCGGCGCTTGAGGCTTTGCGCGGCCCGTGGCGGGACTTTGGGTACGCGATGCGCTTGACGTTGGAACAGAGCATGGGGAGCAATGGCCTCCTGCGGCGGCGTAATCCAGGACCTTCCCCCCCGGTGATACGTCCGCGCGAAGCTCCTTGGTTTGTCATGGGGCTGCACGGGGCCGGTTTAGCCCATCGCGCGGAGGATCACCTGCGGTTTCTGGCCCAACACGTACGCCAAGAAGATAACCCGGCGGCCCCGCGCGGCTCCTTGCCGTACGCCCTTCACGAAGACGGACAGCCCGCCTGGCCGCGATTCCTCACGGACCTGGAAGGCGCGGCGCATTTCTTGTGGGCGCTGGAAATTCATCACACGGCCACCGGCGACGAGGGCGGGTTTTTGGAGGATGTGTGGCCCTCCGCCGAATTGGCCGCGGAATTCCTGACCACATGGAAGGATCGCCGGACCTGGCGGCCCCGCCCCGCGTTTCAGCCTGGCCTTGGCCGCGACGCCTACACCGCCGAAAGCACCCTCGCCGTATATCGCGGAATGCAAAGCGCCATCGCGCTGGCGGGAGACATGGGAACGACGCGCGCGCAGTGGGAGGACCGGCTGGAGGAATTGGAAGCGGTGCTCCAGCGTGATTGCCTCACGAGAGAGAATGAATGGTTGATCGACTCCCCCGTGCGCTTTTGGTACGCCAACGCGCTTCCATTGGAGGATCCCGCCTGGCTCGATTGGGCCAAGCCCAGCGCGGAGGGCTCCGAGCACCCCATCGCGCGCCTCCACGAACTGCTGGCGACGGCGCATCTGGGCGTGCATCACCCCGCCGTGCGGCGGGAACTCGGCGACACGCTCTCCGCCATCTTGCCTGAGCTGGTCACGGGCGCGGAAAGCGTCGAAGAGGCGGCGCGGACCCCCATCGTGGATCCCTATCGCGCGGCCTTGGGGATTTCCATTCTGCAAACCGCGGGCAATTGGCTAACGCGCTGAATGCTCTTAACGCCGGGATTACTCTATCGATATCTCCGCCGCAAAAGAGGCCATCTCGCGCCCGGTGCGATGGGTTAGCTCGATGCGTATCGCCCGCGGCGAAACACCCGCCTGCATCAAGGCGTCCAGCTCAAGCTCCGCAACCGCTTCCGAGCCGGGGCTCACGTAGAACGACCCGTCCTCGAGCACGGGATGCGTTTGCACGGTCCAAGCGGGATGACTGCCGGGAAACAGCCGAAAGTCCTCGCCGGCTTCCTCTCGCACCAGAACGGCGTACCCCACGCTATTCACAGGAGCCTGCGCATGGGGCCTTCCATCGGGCCACGGGGCGAACACGGCGGTCTCTTCCCGGCCGGTGTTATGGAGGCTCGTGCGGATTATCCCGGCCCCGGCATCGGGCGTGAACGCCGCCTCCACCTGAGTCACTGGCCCTTGGTGAAAACCGTGGAAAGCCACGGCGCCGCCCGCCAAAACAGCGTGTACAACCAGCAGCGCCACGGTCCGTTTTCCCCACGCCAGCGAACGCCGTCCCGCGAACGCAAGCCGCCATTGAGCGCACAACACGATCACCGCGCCGCCCAGCAAGTAGAGCAACGGCCCAGGTTGTACGGCGGCAGCGGCGCTGGTTCCCAGAAGCGAGCCGAGGACGATGTGAAGCGCCGCGAACAGCATGGCGGCCCCTCCGCACACCATCACGCTTCCCGCCGCCGCGCCATGCCGTTCGGCCAGGCTCACCGCGAATCCCAGCAAAGGAATCAGGAATAACAGGCTCCACAATGTGTAGGCGCCCGCGGGCGGCGTCAGATCACTACCGAGGGAGGCGAGGGCGTGAAACAACGAGGCGGCTTGGACGGCGTTCGGGAGCCGGAGCCAGCCAAGAAACACGCAAAGACTTGTCAACACGGCCGCCGCCCCCGTCACGCTTCGGACTGCGGCCAATCGCTCCCAAGAAACAGCGCCCGGCCAAGCCGCGCCAGGCTCTGACTTTTTCCTGGCTTTGGAGGGGGCCGGCGGCGGCGTCGACGCGGGCACGTCGCGGGAAGTGTGGGCGCTCAGAAGCGTTTCGGCCAATTCCACGGCTTCGGCGCACGCTTGCGCCTCCCGGTGAATGATCCGGCCGCGCTCGTTGGCCTCGCTGGAGTCAATCTCCCCGCTGGCGAGTTGCTCGCCCAGCGCCGCCCGTTCTTGTTGGAGGGATTGGAGACGCTTGCGCACCCGCTCCTGTTCATGGCGGATGTTCTTGCGGACGGCCGCCAGTTGCCGCTCGACACGTTCCCTTTGCCCGCTGGCCTCCTCCGCGTTCGGGGGGGCCTGCGCCAGTTCCTCGCGCCGTTCGAGGAGGGCGCGCAATTGGGCGATGGGCAACTGATCAGTCACGGGCGTTCCTGTGAGCCAATGCGGCCCGAATGAATTCGCGGAAAAGCGGCTGCGGTTTCAATGGCATGCTCGTGAATTCGGGGTGAAACTGCGAGCCGCAGAACCAGGGATGATCCGGCAACTCAATGATCTCGGCCAAGTGGGTCCCGTCCCGGTGATAGACCCCGCTGATCACCAAACCGGCCTCCTTTTCCAACCGTTCCTTGTACGCGTTATTGAACTCGTAGCGGTGACGGTGCCGCTCATAAACAACATCGGCGCCGTAGGCCTGTTGCGCCCGCGTACCCGGCGCAAGGTCGCAGCGATACGCGCCCAGCCGCATCGTGCCGCCCAGGTCGCGCACCCCGCGTTGTTCGGACAACAAGGAGATGACGGGATCGGGCGTTTCGGGATCAAACTCCGTGCTGTTGGCGTTCGGTAAACCGAGCACGTTCCGCGCCAACTCGATAACCGCCATCTGCATGCCCAGACAAATCCCGAGAAACGGGACGTTGTTTTCCCGGACATACCGCACGGTCCGGATCTTGCCTTCGATCCCGCGTTTGCCGAACCCAGGACATATCAAAATGCCGTCATAGCACGCCAAGTCTTCGCCGGGCTCGTGCGCCCCTTCAAAGCGTTCCGAGTCCACCCATTCCAGAATGACCTCCGTATCGTTGGCTATCCCCGCATGCGCCAGCGCTTCTTGAATACTCTTATAGGCGTCGTCGTGACTGACATACTTGCCCACCGCCGCCACGCGCAATTCATGGGCGGGATTGCGGATCCTCTCCACCACCCCGCGCCATTCCGTGAGGTCGTCCTTCTGCGCTTCAAGGCCCAATACGCCAAGCACCGTGCTGTCCAGCCGTTGCTTCTGGAAGTTTAGCGGAATCGCGTAGATCGGGGCCATGTCCTCCGCGCTGATGATAGCCTCTTCACGCACGTTGCAGAACATGGCGATCTTACGGCGCTCATCCTCGCTCAACGTCATCTTGCCCGTCCGGCAAATGATGACGTCCGGCGCGATCCCAATGTCGCGCAGGGCGCGCACGCTGTGCTGGGTGGGTTTCGTTTTGAGTTCGCCCGCCGCCTCAATGTAGGGCAGCAGGGTAACGTGAATGGTGCATGTGTCGTTGGGCCAAACCTCGATCTGTAATTGACGGATGGCTTCCAGAAACGGCAGACTCTCTATGTCGCCCACGGTGCCGCCAATCTCCACGATCGCCACGTCGGGCTCGGGTTCCTCCTCGGCGGTGAGCATGCGGATGCGGTTCTTAATCTCATCGGTGATGTGGGGGATGACCTGAACAGTCTTGCCAAGGTATTCGCCCCGGCGCTCCTTCTGGATCACCGCATTGTAAATGCCGCCCGTGGTGACGTTGCTCTTTTGCGTGAGCCTCGCCTGCGTGAACCGCTGGTAATGGCCCAGGTCCAGGTCGGTCTCGGCGCCATCATCCGTGACAAACACTTCCCCGTGTTCATACGGATTCATCGTGCCCGGGTCCACGTTGATATAGGGATCCAGCTTCATCATGGCCACGCGGAGGCCTCGCGATTCAAGCAGCAACCCAAGGCTCGCCGCGACTATTCCTTTTCCCACCGAGGACACAACCCCGCCGGTCACAAACACGTATTTTGGCATCAGCAACTCCACTCTTGCCGTTGGCGCAGGTAAGCGGCGGCCCGTTCGAGGTCCGCGGGCGTATCCACCCCGATGGATTCATAGCCGGTTTCCACGACGTTCATCGTATAGCCATTCTCGAGTACGCGCAATTGTTCCAGTTTCTCCAAGCATTCCAATGGGGACGGCGGCATCGCGGCGTATCTCAGCAAGAAATCCCGGCGGTAAACGTACACCCCGATGTGCCGCCAATGATGGGCTGCCTCCCCCGCTCCATCGCGCACATACGGTATGGGATGCCGGCTGAAATACAAGGCCCGCCCACCCTGGTCACATACGACCTTCACGACGTTCGGATCGGCCACGAGGGCGGGATCCGTGATGCGCCGGCGGGCCGTGGCCATCACCAGCTCCGGGTCAGCCAAGAGCGGCTCTATGGCGCGATCAATCGTTGCGGGATCCATGAGCGGCTCGTCGCCTTGCACATTGACCAGGATATCGGCATCGCGTTTCGCCGCCACCTCCGCCATGCGATCGGTTCCGCTGGGATGATCGGGCCGGGTATGCAAGTACGGGACGCCATGCGCCTCCAAGACCTCGGCGACGCGCGCGTCATCCACCGCCACCACGGTCTCCCCCACCAGCCGGGCCGCGCGTGTCCGGTCGTAGACATGCGCCACCAAGGGACGGCCCGCCAATGACGCGATCACCTTGCCCGGAAACCGGGTCGAGGCGTACCGCGCCGGGATCACGGCCAACACCTTGGGAGGAAATGGCTCCATTATGCGCTCGGTTTCCACAAAACACTCGATAGGGCTGAATAGAAGACATGCGATAAAGCGGGACCGGAAGAACGGAAGGATGCGCCGTGTCCCAACGGGAGCCTAATGTAGCAAAGGGCTGGCGCGAAATCAACGCCAGCCCTTCCCAATCGCTGTGCAAAAAGCGCCGCAGCAGCAAGCAACAGCCCCTTCAAAGCGGCCCTGCCGGGTGAACAGACGAATTCCCCTTTGCAAGGGGGTGGCCCGAAGAGCCGGGGGATGTAAACACTCGGCACACACCTTGACCGGCAATCGGGACTCCCCAATCCGCCGCTAAGGCGCTCGCTTAGAGGTAATCCTCAAGCCGCTCGTAGTTTTTTCGCGCAAGGCCGTTCTCGTTATAAGGCGCCTCGCCGCCGGTGCGGTCAAGGATGTCTTGGTCGATATAAATCTCGTTGTGCGGCTTGAACCCGGGAATCGTCAGCACATTCACAAACACGTCAAGCCCCCGGTGCCCCACGCCAGGCGGGATGTAGACCAGATCGCCCCGTTTCAATGCGTGCCGCTCGTATTGGCGCAAATCGCGCAGATCGGGAAACAGCAGGATTTCGGGGTCCCGGTCCTGGTTGACAATGCCGTAATCCTCGGGGTCCAGCACCAGATACATCTCCGTCTGCGGAAGGCCCCCGTTAAGCGGACGCACCGGATGAAAATGGGTCGAGGACAGCTCCTCCGGGATATTCACCACATGGGCGTTGACGAAATTGACGCCGTCGCCTTCCTGACCCGGATAGTCCACGTACCACGTAAGCGGCAACCGCCGGACTGGCTCGAAATCAAAGCTGCATCCGCCCGCCGTGTCCTTCAAGAAACGCAGGCGCCGGGCGGTCGAGACGTGGCTCGCCGCGCGGTCCTTCTTCTCGACGCTCATGCACTCGAAGCGGCCGCGTACAAGGATTTGCTCATCGCCGCAGGCCACAAGCTGATCCCCGGGCATCACGCGCTCGTAGGAACTCGTCTGTTTCACCGAATACCCTTGGCCGCGGTAAACGCCGAAGAGCGCTTCCAGTGTCTCTTCGACTTGCGGGTCTCCCGACCAGGGCCGGGGGAGTTGGTCCAACGCCCAGAGATGCGCCGCGATGTCGCCCAGAAAGACGCCGTTCTGACGCCGGTCGAGGATGAGCCGTGCCTGGACCGCTGCATCGGCCGTGAGCGAGTCGAACCGTTCCTCGAGCACGCGCAACATCCCGGCGAAAGCGGGGTCTACCGGTTCGGGCTTGTAATCGCTTGGCAGCGAGTGTCCGTCCCCTTCTTGCGTGCGATAGCCCTCCGGCAAGTAGACTTCGCCCTCGCCCCGAAATACCCAGAAGACGCGCATCCCCCCATGTTCGGACTGCAACACGTTTTCTCCATCGATCTCGGTGAACGACAACGCGAGCGCGGGATACGCCGCCTCCAGTTGCTCTTTTACGGCCGCAAACCCCTCGTTTGGGCCAACTTGTACTGGGCTAAATCCAGTTTCTGTAAACATAACCTTCTCTTTCTTAAAAACAGGCGCACGCAACCTGCTTGAGGTACAGCCTAATCTTGGGCAAGTTCTTCAAGTTCTGCCAGTTCTTCTGCCGATAACGGCTCAAAACTGCGTGCAACCTCGACGTTTTCATCAAGCTGCGGCAGTTCCGTAATGCCCACGCACGCCGTGGATACGGGCTCGCGGCTTAGGGCATAACGCAAGGCCTGTTCGACACTCACTCCACGTTCAAGGATGTTTCCACTGTTCAACACCTTCATGGCGATAACGCCCACATCCTTTTCCGCCGCCTTAGCGAGAAAGGCCGTTAAATCGTCCGCATCGTAGGGCGTTCCGTAGACCATGTGGGCCGGATTGATCGTAATCAACACACAGTCGTAGTCGTGGCGGTCTATCGCCTCGGTCATGATGTGCGGCGTATGGCTGGTAATGCCAAGATGCCGGACCACGCCTTCGTCGCGCAATTGCTCAAACGCGCGCAGCGCCCCATCCGGCTGGGCAATGCGGTCCAAGCGTTCCAGGTCTTGGACGCGGTGATGTTGGTACAGGTCCAGGTGATCCGTTTGGAGACGCTCCAGGCTTTCCTCGCACATGCGCATCACGCCGTCGTAATCATAGACGTGACTTTTCGTCGCCAGAAACACCTCGTCACGGCGCTCCTTCATGACCTCGCCAATGCGGGACTCACTTAAGCCACTGCCATAGTCCGCGGCGGTGTCAATGTAATTCACGCCCAAGTCCAGCGCGTGGTTTACGATCTCCACACCAGCGTCGCCCTCCCCGTCCTGCGAAAGCGTCCCTACGCCGCCAAGGCTGAAGATGCTCACATCGTGGCCTGTCTTACCTAAACGGCGCGTGGGCATGGTGGCCTCTGCGGCACGTGCGCCCCGAACCCAATCCGAGGCCAGACCGCCCAGCCCCGCCGCCGCGGTGGCGGCAAGCGCTGACTTCAGCAGTTCCCTCCGGCCTATTTGACGCGTCACGATTGCTGCCCTCCTTCCGATTAGCTTAAGCGGCCCACCCGCAGGGAGCGAGCGCCGGCGCTGCTGCATTATGTAACCGCCAAACGGGACGGTTGTCACCTCCTCTACTATCCACTCTCAACGAACCCGATGTCAAACCAGATGCCGAATCGCCGGGTAGGTTGGTGTGCAGGGTGTTTACATCCCCCGGCCCTACGGGCCACCCCCTTCAAGAAGGGGGAATTGGCCCGCTCACATATAGACGGAGCGGCTTGCAGAAGTGAAAAACAGGTGCGCCTTCTGCAAGTCGCTCCACCCTTTATGGGGTATTGCGGCGGCGGCCGTACACGCGCGCCCATGGACAGACTCAAGGCCAGGGATTCAAAGAATTGCCCCAAGCATGCTCCGTCTGGCACAATCCGTCTTTTCTCGCAACGGATCCCCCGAACCCTGGAGACCAATGACGCCATGTCCGTACCTCAACCCGATGACAAAATCAAACAACTCATTTCCGATAGCCTCCACCACGCTATCCAGCATTTTGATGATGCAGACGCGCTCGCACAAATCCGTTCGATTAACACCATTGGCTGTCTCTTGCTGAACCATCTCACGGAAAAAGACTACTCGCCTATAGCCGGTTCTATTGAGGTGCGCGCGGGCGGGGAGCCTTTCGGCGTTGAGGCGGTGGAAACCGACGCGAGCCGCCCCCATTACCAATGGATTGCCGGGACAAGCCCCGATGATGGGATGGAATTCGTGGACTTTGGCGCCCGCTATTGGAAGCAGTGGGCCGAGGCGGAGGGAGTAGCGTGGAACGCTGAAGAACCGCCCGCGGTGGTGTGGGGAGCGGCCGAACATATTCCGGAGGAACTCGCGGTTTATTCCGTCGCCCCCGACTTATCGGCCAACGTATGCAAGGCGATAGATGAGTTCATCGAGAGCCCCACGAACCGGGAAATCCTCCTCCAATGGGAAGACGCGGTCAACGACGCCGTGGACTATCTCATGGAGATTCCCGAAGGGATTGACTATCTCGTCGAGGCCGGGATCGCCTCCTGGGAGGATGAAGAGGGTTTCGAAGACGTGGACTTCGAGGAGGAGGATGAGGAGTTTGAAGACGAGGACAACGGCGCACGCCGCTGAACACCGGCTTGTGCTGACGTCATCTACCACCCTATTGCCTCTACGAACGGCAATGGGGTGATGTCAGGAGGAACGGCCCCCTGGGTTTGGGGTGGTGCAGGCATTGTCGTGGCACATGTCTAGCCTCCAGTCCGGATAAGTAAATCGGGCGCCAGTTGGCGTCACGCCTATTGAGTCCTTGACAACTCCCTATTCGCGGCGCGCATTTGCTTGAACCCACGGTTTGACCTACCGGCGTGATTGTTCCGAACCTTTCTTGCACAGGATTTGCGTTTTCTTACGAAACCGTCGTAGCATGGAGTATGATGATGGATGTCAAGCATGCTCAAACTTTAAGGCCGGGATTGCGCCAACCCAGTAGGAGGAAGAACGATGCAACCCAGACACATGAAACGCCGCGATTTCTTGCAGACTTCCATGAGCGGCGCCGCGGCTTACGCCCTGGGGGGCGCCATGCGGACCGGGCCCACGGTTGTTCAAGCCGCCGCCGAACCCGCATTGGCGGGAGGAGAGGCCGTGCGGACGGCCTCCTTTCCGTCATGGCCGGTGCATGAAGACCACGACGCGGAAGCTTGGAAGGAAGTTCTAGAAGCCCGCAATTGGTTCCGGTTCAACGGCGGCGCCGTGAGCGCCTTTGAAGAGCGATACGCGGAACTCATGGGCTCGCGCCATTGTCTAGCTACCGCTAACGGCACCAGCGCATTGTATGCTTCACTAAACGCCTTGGAAGTGGGCCCAGGCGACGAGGTAATCGTGCCGCCGTACACCTTCGAAGCCACGATCAACGCCGTGCTCTTGCAATTCGCCTTGCCTATCTTCGTGGACACGGACCGCCAGAGCATGCAAATCGACGCGGGGAAGATCGAGAACGCGATCACGGAGAACACCCGCTGCATAATGCCTGTCCATCTCGGCGGACTCCCGGCCGACATGGACACCATCCTTGACGCCGCCGAAAAACACGATATCCCCGTCATTGAGGATGCCTGCCAGGCGCACATGGCGGAATGGCGCGGCCAAAAGGCGGGCTCCCTCGGCGACACGGGGTGCTTCAGTTTTCAAGTCAGCAAGAACCTGCCCAGCGGCGAGGGCGGCGCGATACTCACGGATCGGGACGATCTCATGGAGCGCGCGTTCGCCTTCCATAGCAACGGCCGCGCATGGGACCAGGCGTCCACCCCGGCGAACAGCTACAACGGCGCGAATCTACGCATGACCGAATTCCAAGGCGCACTGCTGCAAGCGCAAATGGAGCGCCTTGAGGAGCAAAGCCAAAGGCGGGAATCCAACGCGGCTTATCTGACGGAGCGGCTCGAACAGATCCCTGGCATTACCCCCGCAAAAATGTACGAAGGGGCAACCCGGAACGCATATCACCTCTATATGTTTCGCTACGATTCCGGAGCCTTCCAAGGCCTTAGCCGCAACCGGTTCAGGCAAGCGCTGCGCGCCGAGGGCATTCCAAACTCCGGCGGCTATTCTCCCCAATACGACCAACCGTTCATGCGGGACACCTTGTATTCACGGGGCTTTCTCAATGTCTACGGCAAAGACCGCATTGACCGCTATTTTGACGAGTTGCACTGCCCCGAGAATGACCGGCTCTGCACCGAAGCCGTGTGGTTCACCCAACCCATGCTGCTCGGCCCCCAGAGTGACATGGACGACATCGCGGACGCAATCGAGAAGATCCACGACCACGCGGAATCGCTGAAGGATGTATAAGCGCCTTGGGCGCGGGAGTTCCCGCGGCCGCCGGTATCTTGACCCGTTTGAAACGGGGGCGTAGGATAAACCCTGTGATGACAAGGTTCGGCTCCGGGCGTGGCAAAAGGGCTGCGTTTAAGGCCAATACTTAGGACAACGAGTGGAAGGAGACCCAAAATGGACCGGAGACGTTTTTTGAAGGTAGTGGGCAGCGCGGCGGGATATGGCCTGTTGAGCCAAGGGAGGGCCGCGGCGCAAACAGCCAATGGCCAAGGCCAGCGGCCCAACATCATTTTCATCTTTTCGGACGATCACACCCCGTCCGCCATTGGGGCGTACAACGGCTGGCTGAGCGAGGTCGCGAACACGCCCAACATTGATCGCATCGCCGAAGAGGGCGCGATATTCACCCAGAGCTTCTGCACGAACTCCATCTGCGCCCCCAGCCGCGCCGCGGTGCTGACGGGCAAATTCAGCCACAAGAACGGGCTACACACCAACGGGGACGAGTTCGACGGTTCCCAGTTCACCTTCCCCCAAGCATTGCAGGAGGCCGGTTACAGCACCGCCATGATCGGCAAATGGCATCTGCGAAGCGACCCCACGGGATTTGATCACTGGGAGGTTCTTCCGGGCCAGGGCTCGTACTACAACCCGGACTTCCGGACGCCAAACGGCCGCAACGAGTACGAGGGGCACGTCACGGAAATCATCGGCGATCTCAGCCGTGAATGGCTGGAGAATGGCCGGGAGCCCGACAAACCCTTCTTGCTCTGCATGCAAGACAAGGGGCCCCACCGCAACTGGATGCCGCCGCTCAATCACCTAACCACCTACGACGATGTCGAGCTGCCGGACCCGCCCAATTTCTTCCTTCATCAAGACAACGAGGATCAGCCCAAGGCCGTGCGCGAACAGCACATGGAGATCGCCAATCACATGATGGCCGATTGGGACCTTAAGATTGGGTTGGAGCAGGGAGAAATCAATCGGATGACCGATGAACAGCGGGAAGCATGGGACGCGGTCTACCGGCCGAAGAACGAAGAACTCCTCCGGCGCATCCTGAATGGCGAAATGAGCGAGGAAGACATCACCCGCTGGAAGTATGAACGGTACGTGCGGGACTACCTCCGGGTGTGCGAGTCTATCGACGACAATATTGGGCGGTTGTTGGACTACTTGGACGAGACGGGACTCGCGGAGAACACCATTGTCATCTACTCGGCCGACCAAGGCTTCTACGTGGGCGAAAGGGGCTGGTACGACAAGCGCTGGATCTTCGAGGAGTCCCTCCAGATGCCCTTCATCATCCGGTGGCCTGGACGCATCGAGCCGGGGCAACGCATCGACGCGATGATCCAGAACATTGACTACGCGCCCACGTTCCTCGACATCGCGGGCGTCGAACCGCCGGAAGACGTCCAGGGCAGGAGCCTGTTACCGTTGTTCGACGGGGAGACGCCAGACGATTGGCGTGAGTCCATCTACTACCACTACTACGAGTACCCTGGCCCCCACAGAGTCGCGCCACATTACGGGGTTCGCATGCATGACGGGAGAAAACTCTTCCACTACTACCATGAGGATCATGAGGAGTGGCAGATGACGGATCTCAATATCGATCCTCATGAACTCCACAACCTCTATGGCGATCCCGAGCACGCCGATAGTCAGGCGGAGCTGGAAGCCGAACTTCGGCGTCTTCAAGAGTACTACGAGGACCCGATCCTAGAAGAAGAAGGGTAAGGCGCCGCGTCGGCGGACCGCTAACTGAAGAGGAGACCAGCTGCAATGGATCGCAGGCAATTTCTAAAAGCGGCGGGAAGCGCGGCGGGGCTTGGGCTGATCGGCCACCCGTTGGCGCAAGACCAGAACCCAAACGACGACGGCGGACAGCGGCCCAACATCATTTTCATTTTCTCGGACGACCACGCCCCGTCCACCATTGGGGCGTATAACGGCTGGC
>JBKHFO010000045.1:0-19317 GCA_046540175.1 Candidatus Hydrogenedentota bacterium | reverse complement strand
GATGCCGGGCGCCACGGCGCAGAATCCGCGCCAGAGCTGGAGCACGGCGCCGACGCCATGCTGAAGGTCTTGAGCCAAGCAACCAAACCCGGCGAGGAAGCGGGATGGATCGTCAAAGCTCTGCAAGCGTTGCGGGAGCAAGGCGGTAGGGACATTGAGCCGGCGTCTGAAGCCAGGACTTCTTTGGAAGCCCTTTTGCAAGAGGCCGCTGAGCTGGATGAGCAAAAGCCTCCACGCAGCCAACCCTCGGAAGGCGAAGCGGAAAGGCCCCTAGAGCAGCTGGTGCCGGGTCTCCCACGGGAAGTCTCTCCCATGGAGTCCGGCGAAGGCGTGACCGGCTTCGAATCGTCCTCCACGTTAACGGATACGCTGGCGCCCCTGGAAACTGCGCGGCCTGCGCCAAAGGCCACGCCATCATTCGGGGCGGAGGAAGCCAAACCGCCTCAGCCACCGCCCGCGGACGTGAGCGGCGACAAGCCAACACGGGACCTCTGGTGGGCGGCTTTACGCCCGGTTGATGCGGACAGCGCACGGGAAGAGACGCGACTTCGTTTCGGTGACAGCTTTCGCCATGTAACGCGCGAAACGCTTTTCGGACGGAAAATGGCCCTTCTCCCCCACGCCGCTGACCCGGAAGGCTCTGAGAGTTTTCACGAGGCAAAGAACATTCCAGCTCCTTTTTCCTCAAGGGGCGGACCGTCAGCACAGGCTGCGCCTGCGGAGGGCCGCGCTTTGTTCTTGACCCCGGAAACGGCCGTCAGTTCGAAGGAAGGCGCTCCCCGCGGCAACCAAAGCGGCTCCTGGAACCTATCCACGGCCGTACAGGAACCGGGTCTGGGCGTTGCAAGAAGCGAAGCCACGGCATCGCCCCATGGCGCCGCCCGCACCGAAACGCAGGACCTGCAGCAGTCCGTCATCCAATCAGTGCGTTACCTGGCCAGCCGGGGCGAACGCTCGCTCAGCGTCCGGCTCAAACCGGAATCGCTCGGCGAGTTGCGTATCACGCTGACCACGGCGCACGACAGGATTCAAGTGCAATTGTTCACCGGAAACGCGGCGGTGCGCGAATCGCTCGAAGCGCAACTGCCTCAACTCAGGGAAAGCCTGACCCGGGACGGCTTCGACGTGATGAGGCTGAGCGTGGAGACCGATTCCAGCGGCGGGAATGCGGCGGAAGGCGGCCATCCCCGTGCGCCGATGCACGACCTACTCAACCAACGGCAAGGCGGAAGAAGTGTTTCAACCCTTGGCTCCGATACGGGAGAGGGTTCCGCCGGCTCAACAAGTCCCAGGAACACAACGAACCGCATTACCGATCAGACGATCGACGTGCGGATCTGAACAGTCCAAACGTGGTAAACACGAAAAGGAGGTGATGTACGATGAACGCCCTTATAGGCGCCCGGATGAACGCCACGGGTCTCATGAGTCCCTCGCCTAACAAGCGGGTGGAGGCGTGGGAACAGATGCAGTCCATCTCCCGCGCGGGTCTTCTGGGCCAAGCCAAGCAACTCGGCGGCGCGCCCCAAGACGCCCGCATCAAAGAGACCGAGGTTGTTGAAGAGGGCGAGGTGCGTCCCGAAAACGAACTTGACCGCGAAGCCTTTCTCGAGTTGCTCGTAACGCAGCTGCAAAACCAGGATCCCATGGATCCCATGGACAACCGCGACATGGTCGCCCAGTTGGCCCAGTTCTCCTCGCTCGAACAGATGAGCAATCTCAACGAGAGTTTCGGGGAATTCCGGGAAACGATGGAGCAATCCAGCTTTGTTGGGGCCACATCGCTCCTCGGCCGCACCGTCACGGGTGAGACTGAGGAAGGTGACGCTGTAACAGGCGAAGTGACGGGGATTCACACTGAAGACGGCGCTCCGCATCTCACGGTCGCCGGCCATCCTCTCCCTGTGAACAACATCACTGAGATTCAGTAGACCCAAGGGACAACCCCATGGTAAACCCGATTGATTTCAACCCAACGCAACCCGCGCGGCCTGGCGGTCCGCCGAAAGCGGCTCAGCCGAACGAGGCGGCCAAGACGAATTTCGCCGAGGTCCTGCGCGAACAACAGCAGACTCAGGGCGGCAAAGGTCTGCGCCTCAGCGCTCACGCGCGGCAGCGCCTTGAAAGCCGCGGCATCGCCTTGACAGCTCAAGAGATGACCCAGGCCGAACAAGCCCTGGACAAGCTCGCCGCCAAGGGCGCCAAGGAAGCTTTGCTCGTAACGGAGCGATCCGCGCTCGTAGTGAGCGTGGCCAACCGCACCGTCATAACCGCCATGCCCCGCGAAGAGGCGGGCGAGAACGTGTTTACGCAAATTGACAGCGCGGCCATCCTACCCGAGGACACGGCTGCTCAACCCCAAGTGAAGGATCGGGCTGGACTCCTCTGAGAGAGGCCCGGGGATCGCCGACCGACCGACGCGGTCCCACCCAACAGCAACTGTTAGGAGGAATAGAAGATGGGAAGTGCGCTCTTTACTGGAGTTACGGCGCTACTGGCGAACCAGCGCCGTCTGGATGCCATTTCAAGCAACATCTCCAACGTCAACACGACTGGATACAAAGGCTCGACAGTTCAGTTTCAAGATCTCTTCAGCCAAACGCTGTCTGGCGCTCGCGCGCCGGTGGAAGGCTTCGGCGGGAACAACCCCTCGCAAGTCGGCCTTGGCGTTCAAGTCGGCTCTATCGATGTAAACCACGGCCAAGGCTCCATGAGTTCCACGGGCAAGGAATCCGATCTCGCCATTGAAGGCGCTGGCATGTTTGTCCTGAGCGATGGCAACATCGAGCGTTACACGCGCGATGGATCCTTCAAGCTTAATGCCGACGGCCAACTCATTCATGGCGGAACCGGCCTCTTTGTGCAGGGCTTTCTTGCCGATGAAGATGGCGAAATCCAAGATACCGACTCCATCCAGAACCTGGAGATTCCCGTCGGCGCCCAATCCATCGTCTCCGCCACAGACGAAGCCCGCTTAGTCGGCAACTTGGATTCAGACGCCTCCGTCGGAACGACGGCCACGCGCACCATTGACGTGTTTGACTCGCTAGGCGCGAAACGAGCGGTTGATCTGACCTTCGAAAAAACCTCTCCCCAAGATCATAACGGGGTAGATTACAACTCGTGGGCCTGGCAGGCCAACTTCACCAACGAGGAAGGAGATACCAACGACGTAGGATCGGGAACGTTGTTGTTCGACGACAATGGCGACAAGGCCTTTGAGGGTACGGTTGATGGGGGTGGCGTTTTCACGCCCCGGCCCGAGGACGACGCCCACATCTCGATCAGCAGCGGCGATCTCGGGAGCTTGGAATCCTTCCCCGTGGATCCCTTCGAGTTCAAACTCGATTTCGACCGGTTGACGGAACTTTCGAGCAGCAGCGATGTGAATCTTGAAAAGCAGGACGGGTTCGGCCGGGGAACGCTGGAAAGCTTCACCATCGGCCGGGACGGCGTCATCAACGGCGTCTTCACCAACGGCTTGACCCGCACTATCGGTCAAGTAGCCCTCTCCAGCTTCAGCAATGTGGCTGGTTTGGAACGCATGGGCGAGAACATGTTCCGCGACACGCCCGCCTCCGGCTCGCCTCAGGTCGGCTTGCCCAACACTGGCGGACGCGGTCAAGTCTCCGGCGGCGTGCTGGAAGGATCGAACGTGGACCTCAGCCGGGAGTTCAGCGACCTGATCACCACGCAACGAGCCTTCCAGGCTAATGCGCGCACTATAAGCACCTCCGACGAGATACTCCAAGAGACAGTGAATCTGGGCCGCCGTTAAACCCCCATCTAATTCACCCCCCCCCGGGGAAGAGGCCTGCCTCTTCCCCGGCTTTTTTTTTGTCTCGACGCCAGCCCGCCTCCCCTTCTACGCCCTCCCATACTTTGCCTCGCACCGCTTGTACGGGTAGATTGGCTCATAGCGCAGGAGAAGCCACAGAGGCGCACAATACACACGTTCGATAACTGATCGACATGATAGTTCGCGGGCGCGGGAGTGTTTTCCAGACTGAATTGGTTTAGCTATAGAGACAGAGCACACCCGGCGGCGTCGCATCGGGTAACCCCCCAATCGCGGATAAGACGGTGTGCCGGTTCTTACATCCCTCAGCCCTTCGCGCCAGCCCCTCGCGAAGCGGGAATGTTGGCCTTCCTTCCTGTCCCATCCCCGAAAATACGGGGAGGCCCATCATTTCCCCACCTCGCCGCGAGCGGGAACCCCGTCTCCGCCTAATCCTGATTGGCCCCAAGGCGTACGCCGTGGTGAAGCCATACACGTTGCACGCCTTGGACGCGTGCCTGTTTAGGCCGAGGGAAAACCGTGGCGGGATACCAAGGAAAAGCCAAGACTACCAGACTCACCGGCGGCTCAATTAGTCCCCAGCCTACACGGAGCCGTACATTTGAGAAAGCAGTCCCGCCCTCCCTGATGAGCGAAATTGGCCAGGTTCTCAGCTTAAAGTCATGCTAGACCCTGGCTGGATAGCTGGCTGCTGACGCCGTCCCTATAATGCGGGTCCATCCAAGCGAGGCGTTCTCCGCGATAGAACGACTCGAGTGAAGTCCGCACCTCATTCAGGCGCTCGGGACTTAGCGGTTGAAAGCTCCGAACTATGCGGAGGTTTTCTTTCACCTGTTCCATCGTGTTCATGCTGACCACAGCCAACGAAAAAAGCGAATTGGACAAAGCATAGCGCAATAGATCTTCGGGAGAGACTTCTGAGGAGGACATCCGGGGCGCGATCACCTTCATCGCTACAACGCCTAAACCCTGCTCCGCAGCATATGGCGCGGCCATCTCTTCAAACGGCTCATCGTCAACCCCCACCCAATCGAGATGTTCGACGTGATTCAGGGCGATCATCATCGCCTCGAAGTCATCGTGCCGTTCCGCCACACGCTTCATGCCGGCGGCTGTCTTGTGCCCCGTGAACCCGATGTGGCGGATGACGCCTTCCTCCTTGTATTGACGCAAGACGTCCAGCGCCGGCCCGATGGATTCTGCGTCGCTAACACTCTGGATCGAGTGCACATGCATCAGGTCGATGTAGTCGGTCCGCAGCCGTTTGAGGCTTCGTTCGATGCTGGCCTTCGTCGCGTCGGCGCTTCGCTCGTTGACCTTGGAAACGAGGAAGACTTCCTTCCTGCGGCTCGGCAACAAGCGGCCGATGCGCTCTTCACTCGATATGCGGTCATTCTCGTATTGACCGGCGGTGTCCCAGTAGAATACTCCGTGGTCCAGAGCGTACTCCAACAAGCCGAGCGCATCCTCATCGTTCTGGTTCGACAGCCAGCGGCCGCCGGTGCCAAAGCCCAGAAGCGGCACACGAATGCCGACCTTTCCGAACGGCCGGGTGGGCAGGTCCTTCGGGTCGAATGGCTGCTCCTCGGCTCCAAGAGCGCCTTTCAACGCTAGCCCCGCCGCGGCGGTCCCGGCAAGTGTCGTTCGCACGAATTGTCTACGATTCATTTTGTTCGACATGGCAAATATCCTTTCGAGCATGGGCGGAGGCGCCAGGATAACGATCTATCCACGACGGATTTCAACCGCAGCGACATGTGGAAGAGTAAGCTCCTAACGCTCTTGTCGAGCGGCATAGGATCGGATCCGAGGGGTTCACCTCGGGCATTGAGACGAAAACAAACAACAACGCGCCTTTATTTCGCTCTCATCCGGATTGAAGGCCTCAACGAGCCGCGCGGTAACCTCCGCCAGCTCCCGTCTCCTCAAGCCTTTCGACGAGCGTTATCTGATCGAACACGGATAGCAAATCCGGTTGGAGCATGCGTTAGTTCAAAGGACCTAACCTAAACTCATTCGTCGTCCCCTGGTTGTAATGGAGGGGCGAGCGGCTGCCTGGGCGTTCCACCACCTCCGATTGAGTCGGGCCCATTGTTGACGACCATCTTCAAGTAAGGGGCGATCTTCAACATTTCCGCCTCCCATTCCTCGCTGTCCAGTGCGAAACCGTAGTGCTCTCGGAACTCAGGCATCACACCCCGTTCAACAACAATATCCCACACGTCCCACCCGGCATCTTCAGTGATGTAAGCG
Source organism: Candidatus Hydrogenedentota bacterium (assembly GCA_046540175.1). Lineage (GTDB taxonomy): Bacteria > Hydrogenedentota > Hydrogenedentia > Hydrogenedentales > SLHB01 > SKRY01. Next base: position 13,265 of record JBKHFO010000045.1, on the reverse strand, counting down.
CCATAATCTTGCAGGATTTTCAGGAGAATCCGGCCCGCTTCCGTTTCCAGTTCCAGGTCCCCAGCAGTGACTTCCGGCGGAACAGCCAGCAGGGTCCCCATTACGAGATTCGGGTTGTCGCCAACGTAGCGGTTCTTATGACCTGGATCGTTCGCATAATGGTCGGCCCTGGTGGCCGGCCATTTGTAACCCGGCCGGTCGGAACCATAAAAAAGGTGGCGTCCCCAAACGTTCAGTTTGATTGCGTGTCGCAGAGGACGTTCCCCGGTTAGCTCTCCCAATCGGACCGTGCCGCCCATGCCAGACATACCAGAGGCGCCCTGACCGCCGGTTTCCGTGTTTCCGTCCCCTCGCAAGTCTTCGTGAATCCGGTTGCCACGAAAGCGAACAAATGAGTACATGTACAATGGCCCTTCGGGGTCGCACCGCGCTATGGCCGGCCCATTCCAAACACGATCCCTTCCATAAAGCCGAAACGTAAACGCGGAATTTGGCGTCAATCCATACGGGTTATCGGGTCCGATGTCGGGTACCGTCCAGCCGTCGGGCAGATGCACGGATAGGCCGTTCATATCGGTAGTACCAGAACACCGGCCTTCTGGCGGGGCGAATCGATCGAAACCAATTACCTGCCGCTCCGGATCATCTTTGCTCAACTCCAGGAAGTGACGCACGTCGGTTCCGACGCCGCGCGTGGGACGCAGGTCGGCGTCTTCGTACTCTGCTCCTGTGCCGATTGGGGTATTCCAAATGCTATCGGGAGTGAACGGCCAAAGCCAGGGATCGCGTTCTGACTTAGTGGAAACCGCTTCAGCGCCCGTCGCAGAAGCAAAAACGATGACCGCGAATAACAAAACCAGCCTTAATTGCATCAAACACACACCTTTTTTTGCGTTACGGGGATGTTCCCTTCGTTGTTGAAACTGCCGATGGCCTCCACGCCCCGGCTACTCCCAATTAGAAAGTAGCGGAACGTTTTGTCAATCCCTTTTTCAGGGATTTTCGTTGCATCGATCCTATGCTTTCGAATGCCCGAACGCAGGATACGGCTCCGCCCCACTTCCGCGCGAAGCGGGGCGGGAGCCCTACTCGGCGACGCGTGAAAGGAACGCGTTGGCGGACATTTGGATAAACCACGCCAAGTCCTCGTCTCCTGGGATGACGCCCTCGGTGTCCGGAGGCCGGATTTCCTCGGCTTCCGCTAAAGCGTTTTCCATCGCGGGGATGGCGTCCCGGGCGTCTTCCCCGAGAAGTTCGATGGTTCTTGCCGCGTGCAGCGTGACATCGAGGCTCGGGTTGTCCAGCGCTTCGGTAAGCACGGGGAGGGCGGCCGAAACGTCGCCATGATGGGCCACGGCATTGGCGATCTCGATTCGCGCCGCCGGCGAGGGATCGTCGAGCGCCTGCGATAGCCGATCCAACCCCTCTTCCGAAATCGACTCACGGGCAGTCAGCCCAATGGCGGCCCAATAGCGCACGCCCGGGCTGTCACTATCCAGTCCTTCCAACAGTTCGCTTTCGGGAGCCATGCCCACTCTATCGGCGGCTTCATAAAGCGCTTCGAGGTCGACGGGCGCGTCGTTCCGCACCGCTTCCCACGGCGTGGTTCCTTCAAACACCTCCCACGCCTCGCTCTCTGGGATAAAGCCGAGGTCACGCCGCTTCCGCCTCTCTTCACGAAGGGCTTGCCGCATCCGTTCGAGGACTTCCTGATGCTCGGCCGAGCACGCCAGATTCTCTAGGTTGAGCGGATCTTCGCGATAGGCATAGAGTTCCTCGGCCGGGCGGGTAGGCGATACGTAATGCCATTGCGGCTCGCTCAACTCGCTGGGATCGTCCAGCCGATTGAACTCGTCGCGCAGTTCCCCCTGATCGGCCCAAGCGCTGGGTTGATGATGGCTCAGATGGGGCATGTAGTTGCGAACGTAGAGATACTGCTCATCCCGCACCGCCCGAACGCAATCCCGCACCTCATCGACGCGATCCCGGAAATGATAGAGCCGCTCCCTCGGGGCGGTCTCATAGTGCCCAAGGAAGGGCCGCCCTTGCATAAACTCGGGCGGCTGAATCCCAGCGAGGCTGAGGGCGGTGGGACCAAAATCCACGAAGCTGACCATGCGGCCGCTCGTTTCTCCAGGATCGACCGGCGCCAAGTGGCGGTATTTTTCCGGGAACCGAATGAGCAACGGCACACGAAGCCCCGTATCCAAGGGCGCCCGCTTGTGACGCGGCCTCCCCGCGCCGTGATCGGAGAAGAAAAAGACAATCGTGTCCTCGGCCAGCCCGTCTTCCTCCAATTGCTGGAGGAACTCTCCAACCCTCTTGTCCATGGCGGTGACGCAATCGTAGTACCGCGCCATCCCCCTGCGAACCAGCGCCGTGTCCGGATAGTAAGGCGGCACGGGGGCTTCCCCGGGATCGTGGATCTCGTCAGGGCTCAGGCGGCTCTGCACCTCTTCGACAAATTGTTCGTAAGGCCAGACCATGCTCCGGCTCTGATGAGCTTCCATCAGGTTGAACACGCTGAAAAAGGCCGTCTCCGACTCGGGGCGGTCCCGCCAATGGGCCGTTTCGCTGTTCTCGTCCCAAGAGGCTTCGACGATCTCCGGCTCACTCGCCGTGTTGTAGTCGGTTTTGACGTTGTTGCTCGTGTAGTAGCCCGCTTCCCGGAGCTTCGATGGAAAACCGGTCATGTAGTCGGGGAGGGGAAAGACCGAGCGCATGTGGTGCGTGCCGAGGGATACGGCGTAATTGCCGGTGATAAGCGTGGACCGGGCCGGCGCGCACACGGGCGCGTCCGCGTAGGCATGGGTGTAGCGCACGCTTTCCTCCGCCAAGCGGTCGAGGTTAGGCGTCGTGGCATACTCGTCCCCATACGCGCCGAGCGTCAGGCCGACATCTTCGGTGGTAATCCAGAGGATGTTGGGCTGTTCCTCGTTATCGGCCCGCGCGCCACGCGCGTAAAGAGACGCGGTCAACGCCCCCGCCGTGCTCACGCCAACCGTTTTCATGAAATCGCGCCGATTCAAGCTCATACTCCCTCCTTAACAGTGTTGGGTATCCTTCTCACGATAGGCTACATTCTTATAGGCATAATGAAAGAACAATGACCTGAAAACTCGCTTTTGGGCAGCGCCACCGCCCCGGCTTTCTCGAGTCCAATGAGCGACTTGCAGAAGTGAAGCGAAGGGCCGCCTTCTTGCCGTAACCGATTACAATACGGAGTATTTCGAGCACTATCCAGTAATGCTCAGCAAGATGCAGCCTCGGCCAAGGGACTTCTGCAAGTCGCTGCAATCACTTGAACTGGAGAGCGTAGAGATCGGCGTCTTTCAGTTCAAACCGCAGCCGCACGGCCTTGCCTGCCAGATCCGAAACGTCACTGCCGCTTTCCCATTCGATAATACGCTCGATGGAGTCGCCGTAGATGGCGGGGCAATCGGTCAGGGCGTAACCTTCGATGGGCGTCCCGTCCGCCTCTTGCATTTCGACCCGCACAGAGCCCGCCGCCGAACTGGCGAAGTTAATGGCCAGTTTACCTCCTTCAAAGGTAAGGGGTTTCGTGACGATTTCACCGCCCGCCAGCGGAGCATTGACCGATACAAAGCCGTCCATACGCAATGTATGCCGCCGCAAGAGGCACGCTTCGCCCTGGTAATAGTGTTCGGTCGAGTAGATTGACAGTTCATCGGGCGCGCCATCCATGGCGGACGCCGTGTTCACAATGCCCCACGCAATCATGTTGTTGCGGTTAACCCAGCGCTCGCGCTGCGGACCAGGGCGAAGGAACGCCTCGCCCCATCGAGAAAAACCGTGGCCATCGCGGCTGGTCATAAACACGCCATCGGACACGCCCGGCATGGGATGACCGGCGGGTGACTCGCGCCCCGGCATAAACCGCTTCGGGAAACCCATGTAAATGTGGGGAGCGCGGGGATATGGCGTGATCTGGTTTGTATACAGATGTTCCTTGGGAGCATCGGGATACTCTAGAAATACTGGTTGAGTCCAGTTCAGGAAATCGTCCGAGGAACAGGTCATGATATCCCGAACGCCATCCCGGCTTTTTCGGTGAAAACTCAGGTATTTCCCCCGCTTCGTGTCATAAAATGCGATATTCTGAGAATCGAAGTCTCCCTCGGTGATCACAGGCTCATCGCTCATCAGCTCCCAATGAATAGCGTCCTCGGATTTGAAGGGATAGAGTCCCCCTGGCCCGCGTCCTACTGCTTTATATTTCGCATCCCGCGCGGCCTCGGGATTCTTGTCCTTGAAGGGGGCGAAGTTATGTGACCCGATAGCATCCCAAATGATGTTGTTCTCTTTTGACCCCTCAAACTCGACTAAGTCCAAATTGGGCTTGGTCCAATGGATCCCATCCTCACTTTCCGCGTAACAGACCACCTGATGGGTGGCGCTATCCCCCGGCGAATGGTGAGACCCGCGATAATACATCCGGTACTTATCTTCATCCTGGAAAACCGTATGGTAGGCGCAGGTGTTACCCTCCCAAGGCGCGTCGTGTACAAGGACTACTTCTTGATTTGCGGGGTGATGTAATTCTAATTCGGCGCCGCCCTCGAATCGTTCCACGAGATAATCATCGGCCATGGGTTCCAGGCGCCCGCCCAGGTCAATGGGCTCCTCAGCGAATGCCCAAACCCCGGCCATCACCAACGCGCCTGCGACACATACCCGTGTTATGTGTTTCATCATCTTCGTTACCTTTCCGTACTCGCCTGCTTAACCCACGTGTCAGGCGGCTCTTAGTCCCATAAGCCCTCGTGTTTTAAAGAGCATGCGTCCAGAAGTTCAAGGCGGCCGAACGATAGGCGAGCCAATATGCTTGGCGTATGAACGCTTATGGTCGCGCAGCCTTTCGCCTACCGCATCGGCCAAAACGCTGTACCACGAACGCCCAACCCGTTGCGGGGGCTACCCGAGGCCTCGTCAACCGTCAAGATAATGAACATCCACGTAATAGGCCCCGCGCGCCGCTTCGCCCCCTTCGATGAGCCATGTCTGGAGGGTAGTATCGCCGGCGGGCAGCTCGACCTCGAACCGGACTTCAGTCGCCCCCGGCTCTACCTCGGCGGTGATATCGTGCTCGCCCACCTCCAACCGGGCCTCTTCCGCTTCGAGCGCATATTCGGCCACGGCGGGCCGTTCGCGCAAGACGAAGGCGTACCGCCCTTCCCGCACAACGCGCAGCGCCCAGGGGCCGTTGCTTTCCATGCGCTCGCGGATGTGCCGCTGATGCCAGGGGATATTTTGCGTGCCGTCCACCAGCCAATCGTGGGACGATAGCTGCGTGGGATTCTCGTGTTCCGAGCCCACGTACACACGGGTGGGTTCGCCGAAGTGCTCCGAAATGTCTTCCCACCAGCGCTCGTACTCCTCGCGCAAGCGCTCGGCAACGTCAGGGTGCTCGTCGATGATGTTGTCCTGCTGGCCGGGATCGGCTTGGATGTCGTAGAGTTCCTCGCCATCCACGAGACGCCACCTATCCGTCATCACCGCCGAATTTCTCCCCTTGATCGGGTCAAGAACGCGCTGGTTGTGCAGGCACAGCGTACGGTCAGGCCAGTCCTCGGCTTCACCGGTCAACAGAGGTGCGAGCGAATCGCCGTCGAAGGCGAGGTCCTCCGGCGCGGACACGCCGCACAACGCGAGTAGCGTAGGCATGAGATCGATATTCGCGGTAAGCCGCGTGACGTCCCGTCCGCCTCCGATGCCGCCGTTGGGATAGCGGACGAAGCACGGGACCCGGTGGCCGCCGTCATAGTGCGACCCCTTGGTTCCGCGCAGGCCAGCATTGAACTCTTCTCGCATGGTCGTGCCATCGTCGGTCGTAAACACCACGATGGTGTTGTCCGAGAGCCCCCAGCGGTCCAGCCGATCCAACAACACGCCGAGGTTGTCGTCCATGTTCGAAATCATTCCCCAGAACCGCCTCAGCCGGTCCGGGGCATCCACGTCTTCGTAGAGATCGGCGTAGCGTTGGGGGACATTGAATGGTCCATGCGCCGCGTTCGTGGGCAGATACACGAAGAACGGCTCCTCGCGGTGTTGTTCAATGAACCGGAGCGCCTCGTCGAAAAAGACGTCCGTGCAATAGCCCTGGAAGGGTTTCCATTCGCCGTTCTTGTGGTAGTGATCCTCGAAGTAGTCGTTGCCCCAATAGTCCGGCGCTTGGCCCACGCCGCCGCCCCAATGCACCACGCTCTGTTCGAATCCGCGAAAGCGCGGCGCGTACGGATAGGTGTCGCCCAAGTGCCACTTGCCGAAGATGGCCGTGCGATAGCCCGCCTCGCGAAACACGTCGGCGATTGTCACCTCATCCTCGCGCAACATGTTCCGGCCCATCACAGTGTGCCACACGCCTACGCGGCTGGAGTAGCGCCCCGTCATCAGGGCCGCGCGTGTGGGTGAACAGGTGGGATCGATGGCGTGAAACTGCTCCAGCCGGACGCTCTCCTCGCGCAGACCGTCCATGACGGGGGTGAGGAGATGCGGATGACCATGGGCGCCGATGTCTTTGTAGCCCATATCATCTCCCATGATAAGAACGACATTCGGCGCGCTGTTTTGCCGCGCCCCTTCTTCCGCCCGCGCCAACGGACCGCGGAACCCCATGGCGGCTAGCGCGCCCATGATCAATGTTTCTTTCAGAAAATCGCGGCGTGAAATCATGACTGCCTCCCTTATTTTAAATTCCCATGTCCTCCTTCGCGGCGTTTTCTTGAGTATTTTATCCCTGATACTCCCATTCGGGCCATAATGTCAAACGCGTTTCTTTCGCGCTAATCGCTGAGTCGAAGGACCGCCCGTGAGTAATGCGCGCCGGTTGCTTTGGATAGCGATAGGCCGCAACAAGAGCCAATGCGTCATCCAGCGTGAGAGAGCACGGAAAGGACAAGGGAGAATTACCGTGGGAGTTGGCGGAAAGCACGCCAGCTCGGGGATTCGGCTCAGGCAAGTGTGCGCTTGCGCCGCTCTTTGGGGTCAGTTCAGTTTTGACTTGAGTAAGGCGTTTATGCTAAAAAGTCCTTTCCCGTTGCTTTTGGCTGCGGAGCGCCTCTGCGCGGGTGCGTTTTCCGTTGTTGTTTCGCATGAAAGAAACGGCTCTCCCCGAGGGTTCCTTATGGCCGCTATGAAAGTGGGATTGGTGGGATGCGGCAACATTGCCGCCGATATTTGCCGCGCTGTCCAGCAAGGCGCATTGCCCGTAACGCTGACGGCGCTCACGGATGTGGAGCCCGGGAAGGCTGAGGAACTTAAGCATGATCAGGGTCTCGATTGCCCGGTTGTTCCATTGGAAGAAAACGCGGCCCGGTCGGACTTTCTCGTGGAATGCGCCACGGGCGATGCCGTGCCGGGGGTGGTCGCAGCGGCCATCGAGGCGGGATGTGATTGCCTGATCCTGAGTCTCGGCGGACTCCTGACCGAGCTCGAGTTGCTCAAACAGGCCCGCGAAGGCGGTGTTCGGCTGCGCCTTCCAAGCGGGGCGTTGTGCGGGCTGGACGGAATCCGGGCCGCGCGGGAAGGCGGCTTGGACCGCGTAACCCTTACCACACGGAAACCGCCGCAGGGACTGAGTGGCGCGCCTTATCTCGCGGAACGGGGTATTGATGTTGATGGATTGAGCGAGGCGCTCACTGTGTTCGAGGGAACGGCGCTGGAGGCCGTAAAAGCGTTTCCAAAGAACGTGAACGTCGCCGCGGCTCTGAGTCTGGCTGGTTTGGGACCGGAGAACACGACGGTGCGAGTCGTCGCTGATCCCGCCGCGAAAGTGAACAGCCACGAAGTCGAAGCGGAGGGCGCGTTTGGCCGGTTGAAGACGGTTACCGAGAACCGGCCCTCGCCGCGTAATCCTAAGACAAGTTATCTGGCTTCGCTGTCGGCCATCGCGGAATTGCGGCGCGCGGCGGAAGCTTTTGTTAGCGGTTAACAAGATACGGTATACTACATATTGAGCTGATTCCCTAACAGGGATTCGGCGTGGAGAACGTCCATGTACGCAGTAGTAACAACAGGTGGTAAACAAGTGAAGGTTGCCCAAGGCGACGTCGTGCGCGTAGAAAAGCTCGACGCTGGCGTGGGTGACACCGTGGAATTGGATCGCATTTCCCTGGTGGCCAAGGATGATGGCCTGGTCGTGGACCGCGCCGCATTGGACAATGCCAAGGTGGTGTGCCAAGTCCTGAAGCAAGGGCGTAGCAAGAAAGTGCGGATTTTCAAAATGAAACGCCGCAAAGGCTACCGCCGCAACCATGGGCACCGGCAACCGTTTACGGAATTGCGGGTTCGCGAGATCCTCGCATAAAGGAGTAGATTCACTATGGCTCACAAGAAAGCAGGCGGCAGTTCGCGCAACGGCCGCGACAGTCAATCCAAGCGCCTAGGGGTTAAACGGTTCGGCGGCCAGAAGGTCGAAGCCGGCAACATCATCGTGCGCCAACGCGGCACGCAATTCCACGCTGGGGCCAACGTCGGGCAAGGCAAGGATTTCACCTTGTTCGCCCTCCAAGATGGCGTCGTGAGTTTCCGGTTTCTGCGCAAGAAACGGAAATGCATCGATGTGTTACCCGCGGGAGAAGCGGCGGCAGAGTAATTGAACCCCGCCGGCCCCGGAGCACAAGCTAAATGTTAGTGGATCGCGCCCGCGTCAAAGTGACCGCAGGGGCTGGCGGTAATGGATGCACCAGCTTTCGGCGCGAAAAGTATGTCCCCCGCGGCGGCCCTAATGGTGGTGATGGGGGTGACGGCGGCAACATTTATTTCGTGGCGAAAGAGCGCGCCTCCTCGCTGGTGGACCTCAAGTACCACAGCACGTGGATTGGCAAGAGCGGCCAACACGGCGGCGGCCAAAACAAACACGGCAAGGCAGGCGCTGACATCTACATTGAGGTTCCCTTAGGCACGGTCATACGGGACTGGGCGAGCGGTGACGTTGCGGGGGAGTTGGTGGAGGAAGGCCAACAGTTTCTAGCCGCGGCGGGCGGGCGCGGCGGAAAAGGCAACGCGCGTTTCGCTTCCTCGACGCGGCGAGCCCCCCATTTCGCCGAGAAAGGCGAACCGGGCGGTGAAGCCGAGTATCTGCTTGAACTCAAGCTAATCGCCGACGTAGGCATAGTCGGAAAACCCAACGCGGGCAAATCTTCTTTGCTGTCGCGTGTGAGCGCGGCCGAACCGGAAATCGCCGATTACCCCTTTACGACCCTGTCGCCCAAACTCGGAGTGACAAAACTGCCAGGGCATCGCCGGATGACGTTGGCGGATATTCCGGGATTGATTGAGGGGGCCGCTGAAGGGCGCGGGTTAGGCCTTGATTTCTTGCGCCACATCGAGCGCACCAAGATTCTCTTGTTTCTCCTTGATTTGGGCGATCCCGATCCCGCCGCCACGCGCCGGTTGCTCGACAACGAACTCGCCGAATACAGCGAGACGCTTCGCGACAAACCGCGCATTTACGCGTTGAACAAGGCGGATGTTCCCGAAAACCGGGCGCGTTTCGCCGCAATCGCCCCGGAATTCACGGAGCCCTTTCTCCTATCCGCCGTGACGGGCGAAGGAACGCAGGAGCTTCTGGAGGCGCTGTGGCGCGCCGTCGAGGAAGCGCGCCGCGAAGAGAACGCCGAGGCGGCGTTGGAAACGGAAGACGCCGCTGAAACCATACGCTACGAGCCGCCCTACACCATTTACCGTGAAGGCGAAGGCTTCCGCATCGAGGGCCAGAAGGTCGTCCGCGCTGTTCGCATGACCAATTTCGAAAATGAAGAGGCCGTGAATCATCTCCAGGAGCGCTTAAAGCGCATGGGGGTATTCAAGGCGCTCAAGCGGATGGGAGCCCAAACCGGGCAGCCCATTTACATTGGAGAGGTGAAACTTGAATACCAACTTGACTGAGGTCAAGACCGTGGTGGTCAAGATAGGCACCTCTCTGCTCAGTGGAGAACGGGGATTCGACGGCCAAATTGTCGAGGGGATTGTTAAGGAACTCTCGACCCTTAAGAGGGAACGCGCTCTGAACATTCTCATGGTGTCCTCCGGCGCCATGGGGTGCGGGATGGATATCCTGGGAATGAAGGAGCGTCCCAAGCTGCTCCCGCTCAAGCAAGCGACCGCGGCGGTCGGCCAGTCGCGCCTTATGCACTACTACGAAACCCTCTTTTTGGTGTATGGCAACGGACTCAAGACCGCGCAAATCCTCCTCTCCCCCCCGGACCTGGACAACCGGCGCACCTATCTCAACGTCCGCAACACCATACGGACCCTGTTCGATCTCGGCTCCGTAATCCCTATCGTGAACGAGAATGATCCCGTCTCCACGGACGAATTGAAATTTGGCGACAACGACACGCTAGCGGCGCGCATCGCCGCGAAGATCGACGCGGATCTGCTCATTCTACTCAGCAACATTGACGGGCTTTATGATCGCGATCCATCCCAGCATCCCGGCGCCAAGCTCATCGAACAGGTCGATGTGGTAACGCCCGACCTCGAACAGCTTGCGGACGATACGTTTACCGAGACCACCATCGGCGGGATGAAAACCAAGCTCGAAGCCGCCAAGATTGCGTGCGCATCGGGGCTGCCCATGGCGATCGCCAATGGCCGAAAGCCTCACGTCATCCAGCGCGTGCTGGATGGCGAGGAAAAATGCACCATGTTTGGACACAGCAACGCCATCCTCCCCCAACGCAAGCGCTGGATCGCCTTTGGCAGGGCGTCACGGGGGGCCATCGAAGTGGACGAGGGATGCCGCCAAGCCCTTATCAAGGACGGGAGCAGCCTGCTTCCCGCTGGCGTCACCGGGGTCAGCGAGCAGTTCGACATGGGCGCCGCCGTGCGGGTAATGGATGCACAAGGCAAGGAAATCGGGTGCGGGCTGGTCAACTATTCCAGCGACGAGATCGAGCGCATCAAGGGTTGCAAGACAAAGGACATTCAAGCCATTCTAGGGCGCAAGGATTTCGACGAGATCATCCACCGCGATAATCTCGTGTTATTGAGCCAATGAGGCGAGCGAGTTGCAGAAGTGAAGAAGAGGTTCGGCTTGCCGCCGCAACCGATTACAATGCCGCGTATTTCGAGTACCACAAAACGGTTCTGAGCGAGATTCACCCTCGACCAAGGGACTTCTGCAAGTCGCTGAGGTGAGAGCAAGCCGCCTTGGGGAATCTTCCTTGCCGTAAGGCGGCCAACCAACCGGCGGACCATTATGACAGCGACATCGGCGATACAAGAAGAAGTGCTGCAAATCGGACGGCAAGCGCGGGAAGCGGGCTATGCCCTACGTTCGCTTACGTGCGCGCCCAAGGATCGCGCCCTCCGCCTTATCGCGCGGCGGCTGCGGGATTCAAGCGCGTATCTCCAGAAGGAAAACGCCAAAGACCTGGAAGCGGGGCGCGCGAACGGTTTGAACGCGGCGCTGCTGGACCGGCTCGAACTCACGGACAAACGAATCGAGGCTATGGCGAAGGGCCTGGAAGTCGTGGCGGATTTGCCCGATCCCGTGGGCGATATCGTTGGGCAAACCATTCACCCAAACGGTTTGCGCATCGCACGGGTCCGGCAACCGCTTGGCGTGGTGGGCATCATCTACGAAAGCCGGCCCAACGTCACGGCGGACGCCGCCGGGCTGTGCCTGAAATCGGGCAACGCCTGTATCCTTCGTGGAGGCTCGGAAGCTATTCACTCGAATCTCGCCATTGCACAAATCTTCATTGAGGGCGCCGGCGAGGCGGGTATCCCCCAGCACGCCGTCCAGATTATTGGAAGCACGGATCGCGAGGCGGTCGGCGCGATGCTTCAGTTGGACTCGTTGATTGACGTCATTGTGCCCCGGGGGGGCAAGGGGCTCATCACCCGGATCATGCGGGAATCCATGATCCCCGTGGTGGCGCACCTCGATGGCGTATGCCACACCTATGTGGACGCGAGCGCGGATCTCGAAATGGCGCGCGCGGTGTGCGTCAACGCCAAGATGCAGCGGCCGGGAGTTTGCAACGCGATGGAGACCATGCTCGTCCACGAGGCTGTCGCGGAGCGCTTTCTACCGGATGTAGCGCGGGCATTGGCCGCCGAGGGATGCGAGTTGCGCGGCTGCGCGCGTACTCGAACTATCGTGGATTGCAAGGAAGCGGACGAGGAGGATTGGATTACCGAATATCTGGACGCGATCCTCGCCATTCGCGTAGTGGATTCTTTCGCGCAAGCCGTGAACCACATTAACTTCCATGGGTCTCATCATTCCGACGCAATTATCACGGCAGATTACGCCGCGGCGGAGCAGTTCCTTGATGAGGTGGACAGCGCCACGGTGTACGTGAACGCCTCCACCCGATTCACCGACGGCTTCGAGTTCGGACTCGGCGCGGAAGTCGGGATCAGCACGAACAAATTGCATTGTAGGGGGCCGATGGGGTTGGAGGACCTCACGTGCCTGAAATATGTAATCCGGGGCGCAGGCCAGATTCGTGAGTAAACCACGGCGAATCGGGATCTTCGGCGGCACCTTTGATCCCATTCACAATACGCACCTCGACATTGCCCGGGCCGCGCGTGACCAGGCGGAACTGGACCGTGTGTTGCTCGTCGTGGCGGCGTGGCCGCCTCACAAGCACAATGGGGCTGTCGCGCCCGCCGAGGATCGCTACGCCCTCGTCCAGGCGGCCGTGACCGGGGAGGAAGGGCTGGAGGCCAGCCGTCTCGAGCTGGATCGCGACGGCCCTTCTTACACGGCCGATACATTGCAACAGGCGCAAAAGCTGTTTCCGTGGGCCGCGCTGTATCTCATCCTGGGTCAGGACGCGTTGGTGGATCTTCCGCGTTGGCGCAACCCCAGTGAAATTCTGGCGCGCGCCAAGCTTATCGTCATCCCAAGGGCGGGCGAGACGCATGTCTCTCCCGAGATTGACGCCCCCTACGAGACGTTGGAATTTCCCGTCAGCCGCCTTTCTTCCACCGAGGTGCGCGAACGCATCCGGGCCGGAGAGCCGGTTGATGACCTGACGCCGCGGCCTGTCGCACAGCTCATCCAGGAAAAAGGGTTGTACAATGCCTCTTCTACAGACCCCACGGGCGGCTGAATTCCTAGAGCTTCTACGCGCGCGCCTTTCCGAGAAGACGTTGAAGCACACGCTGTCCGTGGCCCAAACCATGCTCGGCATGGCGGACCAGGCTGACATCAATGCCGACAAGGCCGTAACGGCGGGATTGCTTCATGACTACTGTAAAGAACTTGAGCCCGCCACCCTCGT
>JBKHFO010000044.1:0-19651 GCA_046540175.1 Candidatus Hydrogenedentota bacterium | reverse complement strand
GACGGGCGCCCTTGCTTCTTGAAAGGTTGGAATGCGGGGCGCGGCCCCGCACAGGAGGAACGCGTCCGCTCCGGCGGAAAATGTCTTACGCCGCAGGGGGCGCCGTGCAGCTGGAGTGCTCTCTATTTAGCATCTCTCGAATCTCTTCAAAAGCCGCTTGGGCGCATTCGGGGCAATAGCCATGGCTCGCGTTTGTTTGAAGGTTCTCCCCGGATTCCGGGAGGACCCAAACATCATCTTCGCGCACACGCTTGCACACGCAACATTGAACGTACATCGTAGTCTCCTTGCGGCCTCCTGTATTACTCTTTGGGGCATTGTTACGTTTCCTAAGCCGAGCAGCATATTCCATGCCGTTCGGCCCCGAACATATGTCCTGGGACGGCCAGCCCCTGGAAAACCGGGGTCTTGTAGACGTTGCCCCTTTCTCCATGCTATAAGGGGGGCATTGGCCAAGCGCCCTTGACGGAAGTTTTTTCCTCCCGTGGGCCGGATACCCGGCACAATATGTAGCCCCTTAATCGTACATAGACGCAATATAAATTGCAACTTGCGGCGGGTAGCCGTTTTTGGATGAAGCGATGTCCCGCTTCAGGGAAGGAGTTTAGCGAATGATACAGGCCCAGGAACTGACCAAACGGTACGGTTCTATCACGGCCCTCGACAAGGTCTCGTTTGAGGTAGCGCAAGGTGAAATTGTCGGATTTCTCGGTCCCAACGGGGCGGGCAAAACCACGGCGATGCGAATTCTCACGGGCTACTCTCCGGCGACGGGGGGCACAGCGCGGATCGCCGGGTATGACGTGGCGAAGGATCCCATCGAGGTGAAGCGCCGCGTGGGCTACCTGCCCGAGAGCGTGCCCTTGTATGGGGAGATGGTGGTGCGCCATTTCCTGCGTTACGTCAGCGAGATCAAAGGGGTCCCCCGCCATGGGCTGCAAGCCGAGGCGGAGCGGGTAATGTCCCTGTGCGGCCTTCAGCAGATGGGCGGCCGAATCATAAGGAACCTATCCAAGGGCTACCGGCAACGGGTAGGATTGGCGCAATCCCTCATCGGCAATCCGCCCGTACTCATACTGGACGAGCCGACCGTGGGCCTGGACCCGAGCCAAATCATCGAGATCCGGCAGATGATCCGGGAACTCGCCCATAACCACACCGTTCTCTTAAGCACCCACATCCTCCCGGAGGTTTCGATGCTCTGCCAGCGGGTGCTCATCATCCATGAGGGCCGCTTAGTGGCGCAGGACACCATGGAGAATCTCATGGGTCCCGAAGATGGGGTCGTGCGCCTGGAAGTGGATACACGCGGACCGCGCGAGAAGGTGGAGAGCCTCCTCAGCGAACTTGAAGGCGTGCAGCGGGTCGCGCTCGATGGCGCGGGACCCTCCTTTGTTGTGGAAGCCGCCGCCGGCAGCGACATCCAGCCCCGCATCGCTCAAGCCGTGGTCCAGGCGGGCTACCGGCTTTGCGGCCTTCGCGAACGGGCGCGCACCCTCGAAGATATTTTCGTGGAAGCCATCTCCGCGGACGAAGGAGCACCAGTCTAATGCGATCGATATGGGCGGTTTGCAAACGGGAATTCATCAGTTACTTCACGACGCCCGTGGGGTTTGTTTTTGTCGGCGTGTACGCGTTACTGTCCGGCCTTTACTTCACAGGCAGCTTCATCATCTACTGCCGGATCACCCAAGATCCGTCCGCATACGGGTACGACGCCATCCCAGAAATCGAAGAATGGATGCTCAGTCCCTTCCTGGTGCTGTGTGGCCAACTTCTCATGTTTATCGGCCCCTTAGTAACGATGCGGCTTTTGTCCGAGGAACGGAATAGGGGCACGATGGAGCTGTTATTGACCCATCCCCTCCGGGACAGAGAGATTATCTTCGGGAAATACCTGGCCTCACTGTGCACATTGCTCGTACTCATGCTCATTGTCGGGTTTCACCTCACCATCATTGGCTCCTTCACGCCCATCGAACCCGTAGTGCTCGCGTTTGGGCTCGTGACGGTCTTCTTGATGGGCGCCGCCTTCTTCAGCATGGGACTGTTCGTCTCCTCGCTGGCCAACAACCAGGTCACGGCGGGAACCATGACGTTCGGCATCGCCCTGGCGTCCTGGATTCTGGGCCTGATGGGCCAAGACTTGCCCGAGGCCATACCCGCGCCCGGCACTTGGCCGGCAGGTTTGGTCAGCGCGGCGGAGGTAGTCTATGCGATCTTCCGTGAGTTGGTCGTTTCGCTGCCATTGGACGCCCACGCCCGCGACTTGGCCGAGGGCATCATTCATCCACACGACATCGCCTATTACCTGCTCTTCACGAGCTTTTTCCTCTTCCTGACGTTCCGGACACTCGAATCCCGGAAATGGAGGGCGTAGTACATGACTTGGGCTCGCCGAATTACCGGCATCGCCGCGCTTGTGGGGATCGCCGCTGGAATCAATTTTCTCGCCGTGCAGGAGGACGTCTTCTCGCCGGTGGTCGTGGTCCCGTTCCTTGTGGGCGTAGCGGCTGGCATTATCTGGGTGGCGCTGGTGTTGACGGATATCGCCCGCACCGCCTCCCAGCAACGCACGCTGTATGGCTTGAACACGGTGATCGCATCGGTGGTCTTTCTGGCTATTTGCATCACCCTGTATGCGTTCGCCCGGCAATGGGACGTCTATGCCGATTTGACCCAGGAAGGCCGCCGGGAACTCTCCCCTATCACGGTCCAGGTCTTGCAAAACCTGGACGAGGAGGTTGAGGTGCTCTGCTTTTTCCTGGCCACGGACGACCGCTTGGTCGACATGGGCCGCTCCAATACCCGCCGTTTTTTGGACCGGCTAGAGGCGCACACCGATCATCTAAACGTGGAATTCCTGGACCCTCAGGTGGATCGCGCCCGGCTCCAGGGGGCTGGGCTTCAGCAGGTGGCCCCGCAAGGCACGATGGTGATCCGGCGCGGAAACCGGCGGCGCGTGCTTAATCTGGACAGCGCCAACGCCCGCGTGGCGGAACGGGATTTCACCAACGCCCTAATCAACGTCGTCCGTGACCGGAGGCCCAAGCTGTACTTCCTTACGGGCATGGACGAGCGGGACATCACGGACCAAAGCGAACGCGGATTTTCGGCGTTGCGCGTCATGCTCGAAGGCGAAGGCTACGAGGTCGATCAGCTCGAACTGGACCTGATGGCGCCAGAAATCCCCGACGATGCCGAGGTGATCGTGATCAATGGACCCCGGCGCGACCTAAATGCGCGGTATGTTGATCCGCTTCGAAACTACGTCGAGCAGGGAGGCCGCGTCCTGGTCATGCTGGATCCCTGGCAGCGTCCGCCCACGGCCATGGGCCAAGAGGAACGGCTCCGGCCGTGGCTGGCGGATCAGTTTGGCGTTCAACTCGGAGAAGGACTCGTTTTCTCCGAGGACACGCAGACCCAAATCCTGCTGAGTCACGACAGCACCCCCTTCACCACCGAGCAGGACGCCGCCGGAGAGTTCATGGGCTGCTACAACTATGAGCACGACATTACCCGCGGATTCAACCAGCAGATGATCTTCGTACTCGCCCGCCCCGCCTATCCCACACAGCACCGGCCGGACCGGGTAACACGCAGCGAACTCATCCGCACGCCGCCAAGCTTCTGGGGCGAGAAGAACGTCTCCCGGGTACTCGAAACGGGCCAGGCCAGGATGGACTCGGACGACCTTGAGGGTCCTGTGCCTCTGGCCATGGCGGCGACGCGGCAAACCGACATCGAAATCGGCGACACAGGTCAGACCCGTGACGCGCGGGCGGTCGTCATCGGTTCGACGGAGTTCGCCTCCAACACCATGCTGCGTCAGATCACGAGCCATCAGAACTTCATCCTCAACACCATGGCGTGGCTCACCGAAAGCGAGGAACTCATCGCCATGCGCCCCGCCTCATCCAGGGCCGAGGCTATCATCCTAACCTCCGGGCAAGAACAATTCATCGCCTGGCTGGCGACCCTGGGACTGCTGCAAATCTGCGTGGCGGCGGGCGCCGCAACCTATCTCGTACGAAGGAAGTATCAATGAACCTGAAGACCACGCTTACGTTGTTGGCCGTCCTGGGACTCTTGCTGGGCGGCTACTGGTTGATGTCCTACACCGAACAGGAAGCCCAACGGCGCGATTACGAAGCTCGCCGGGTGCTCCCTTACCCGCCCGAGTCCTTCGAGCGAATCACTATTCACCAGGCCGGCGGCGTACCGGTGACCGGCGTCCGGGAGAGCGAAGCCGAATGGCGTATCGTGGAGCCTCGTGAAATCGATGCGGCCCATCGCGCCTGGAATAGGGTGGCCCATGGGTTGTCCCAGTTCACCAATCAACGCACGATTGCGGAGACGGTGGACGAGCCCGAAATGTATGGGCTCGCCGAACCGCGGATAACGGTCCGCGCTACAACGGAAGACGGCGATTCCCGCGCGTTCCGCTTCGGGCAAATGGAACCCACGCAAACGATGCGGTACGTCGAGGGCCCAGACGGAGCTGTGTTCCTTACGCAACAAGAGTTCTTCCAAGAATTCGATCGCGAACTTCTTGACCTCCGGGACCGCTTCTTGATTACCGCCGACGAAGACGACGCCGTAACCCGGGTGGAATTCGCCCGCATTCGCCCCGAGGAAACCGGCGCGCTTGTCTTTGAGGAGGAAGACGGCGACTGGTTCATCCGTGAACCTTTTGAGGCCCTCGCTCACAACGAGATGGTCGAGCGCATGGTGGAGGACATTGTCTACGGCGTAGGGGATCGCTTCATTGACGACCCCGAGGATTACGCCGATTATGGACTGGATCCGCCCGGAGCCCAACTTACCGTGAAAACCGAGAGTAACCCCGAGGGACAAACCCTTTATTTGGGGTCGTTCACGGTGGGCGAGGCCGATGAAGACGAGGAGGGCGGTGTTTACCTGCGGCGCGCGGATCGCGATAATGTCATCGTCGCGAGCGGAGCCTTGTTGAATTCTCTGCCCGAACACCCCGATCAATTCCGGCAACGGGAATTGGTCACGCGGAGCGCGCAGGACATACGGCGCCTCACGTATTCCCGGGAAGATCATCATTTCGTCCTTGAACAACACGAGGATACCGGCTGGACCGTCGCCGAGCCCGACTTGGAAGACGAGGATCAAACCGCCATTTCCAATTTCATCCGGGCGCTCATGATGCTTGAAGGCGGGCGCCATCTGGACGAAGAGGCGGGGAACATCGAATTCATGGATCCCGAGATCGAGATCGAGATTGAATACGCCGATGGTTCCCAGCCTCATCCCATCCAGCTGGGGGTAGCCCGCGTCAATGAAGAGGAAGAACGGTACGCCGTTCAGGATTCGGGCGCGGCATTCGCCATCAGCGAGCAGGCCACGGCGTTGGTCCGGCTGGATCCCTTCGATTTCCGGCGGGGCGAACTGCTGCCGTTCAGTATCAGCGAGGCCACGGCCGTGGACTTGTCCTTCGAGGGAACGGATTACCACTTTGCCCACGATGGCGAGGCCTGGACCGTCGAGGAGCCCATGGACATGCGCCTGGAAACGCAAGGCGACATGATGGCGCTCCTTGAAGCCCTGAACGAAACCACCACCGTGGGTATGGAACAGTCCGAAATACCTGTGGACCTTACCCCCTACGGACTGGACCTGCCCCTCATGCGAGTCAGCGTGACGGCGGGTGAGGAAACGGTAGGGCCCCTTGAAGTGGGCGACCCGGCGGAGGACAATCCTCAGCACCGCTTCGCCCTCGCCGCGGACCGATCGCAGCTGCTTCGCATTTCCCAGTCCCTCATAAACGACGTCCGCGAGGCCCTTCGCGGCGTGGTGGAAGACAACTGAGAGATTGCCTGGGGGGCGGCGGCATCCCCCCAGGTCCGGCGCTGGAGATGTTATCCTCAACGCCTTCCGCCGCGTTGTATAGCCTGAAGGCTTCCACTGCAAGGGAAGTGGGTGGAAGTGTTTTGGGGAACGCAGGGAGCCCCGGCGCGCACACGGAGGCGCCGGCGGGTTCGTTTAAAGCGTAACCGGTAGGAGTAAAACGCCAACCTATGTCGAGTTCTCTTGATGTACAACGAATAAGACTGTTTCTTCTCGTCACATTCGGAGCAGGCTGGCTCATCATGATTGCGGCGCGCGTATCGGGGTTGTTGCCCACCACTCCCCAAGGGACCGGGCATTTAGCCGTTTTGCTGGCCGTGCTTTACACACCTCTCTTGGGCCGATACATCTGCCTCCGCGGCGAGGGCCAACGCTTTGAGGCCGCCGGCCGGGTGTGGCCCATACCCCGCAAACCGGCTCTTATCGCCATCGTGGGGGCGCCCGCGTTGTTCGCGTTAATGTATGCGGTCAGCAGCGCATTAGGCGAAGGAACGCCGCAATGGGGTATTCCAGTTCTTATGCAACAATTACCCAGCGCCGAGGAGCTGGGCCTCGAACAATCCTTTCCCGCCGGTTTCTTCTTGATCGCCGGCTTTATTCTAAGCATCGTGTTGGGGCCTACCCTTTACGCGTTGGCGTGGTTCGGCAACGAACTCGGCTGGCGGGACTATCTCCTGCCGCGCCTCATGCCCATGGGAAAAGCGCCCGCCTACGCGCTGGGCGGCGCGCTTTGGGGCGTCTGGTTGTCCCCCATCGTGTGGCTGGGCTACGTGACGCCCGATCAACGCTTTATGGGAACCGGCCTACTCATTCTTACAGCCATCCTGCTCGCTTTCGCGTTGGGGGAAGTATGGCGCCGCACGCAGCATCCCGGGCTCGCCGCCGTGGTCATGGGCTGTTTCTTCGGGCAGATCCAAGGGATGTGGTTCTATCTTTATCCGGAGCCCAATCTCCCCTGGCAAGGCCCCTTCGGGTTGATCGCCGCCGTGTTCTGGGCTTTGACGGCCTTAGCGCTGCTTCTGTTGCCGGAATCCTACCGGCTTCAGCCCGCGCCCGGCGTGGCGGCACAGACGGCCCGTCCCTCCCCCGCGCCCGCGGAATCCGGCAAATGACGAGGCGGAATCCACACCCATAAGTGGCTCCATATCAAGCGGTTACTAACGGACAGAAGGTAGGCGGACAGTGGGTTGAGCAGCCGCCTCCGCCTACCTGGCGCGTCTGCTGGTGAGGAGACAAGAGGCGATGCCCTCTTTCTGCATTCCGGGGTATCAGCGAAATCCCTCGATGGCGGCGGACAGGCGCTCGACACAGGCCTCGCCTTCCGCGATTGCCTCGCGGGCGCGGTCGAACTCGAGCAGGCCGATGTGGTCCAGGCGCGGCGCGATGACAAGGTCGGGCGGATCGCCGGCCATGCGGCTGCGCATGATGCGATCCTGCATGATGTGCAGCGAACTCGCGAGCACCTGCATAAGACCAGGGCTATCCTCGGGCTCGGTTTCCAACACGGGCAAAGGCAGCCACGAAGCGTGATCTCGCATGTTGGCCATCAGGCGGTCGAACCAGTTGGGATCGCCCTCTGACATGGTTAAGCCCCCGCTCTGCCGCCGGAAAGACCGCCCCACCAACCCCTCATTGAGGCTGACCGCGATGACCCGCTGTGCGCCCATGGCGCGCGCAAGAGAAACAGGGACAGGGTTCACAAGTCCCCCGTCAACCAGCCAACGGCCATTGTAATACATAGGCGCGAACAATCCAGGCAATGAGATCGACGCGCGTATGGCCTCGCCCACGGGCCCTTCTTGGAGCCAGACTTCATGCCCGCTCTCCAAGTCGGTGGCGACAGCCGCAAAGGGAAGCTTCAAATCACTAAACTGGGGTTCTCCAAAATGGTTGTGAAACGTTTCGAGCAAGCGGTTGCCCCGCACAAAGCCGCCCCCTGTCAAGCGGATATCCATATGGCCGAAGACATCGCCCCGGTTAAGCTTCAGCAGCCACCGTTCAAAAGGAGCAAGGGCGTCAAGGCAGTGTATCGCCCCGACAATCGCTCCCACCGAGGTTCCCGTGATGATGTCCGGCTTCACGCCGAGACTTCGCAGGGCCTTTATGACACCAATATGGGCCCAACCCCTCGCGGATCCGCTCCCGAGGGCTAGGGCGATCTTAGGTCCTGTTTCTGACGGCTCCATTGGTGAACTCCCCCGTTGCCTGTTACGTACAGAATACCCGCCCGCGCAAACCATACGCAAGCGCCCCGAAGGCGCGCAAACCAAAACGGTTGCCTTCAACGGGGGCTTGGCCCTATACTTGGGGACATGACAAAGCAAGGGATCCTTATAGGGCTATTACTTGTTGGCTGGGCCTGCGGAGCGGATAATCTGCTCCGCAACGGGGCGTTGGATGAGCTTGAGGAAGATGGCATGCCCGCCTACTGGCGCTTGTTTGTCGAGCCGCGCGAGGGGGCGTATGGCGGGGTGGACGAGGCGGAGGCCGCCGAGGGCGATAACAGCATCATGCTGCACATTGAGGAGCCGTACACGCGCGATCCCGCCAATAATTGGAGCCAGAACGTGCTCGAGGATTTGGCCGGGGAGGAGCTGCGCGTAAGCGCCCAAATCAAGACGGAGAAGGCGGGGGAAGCAATGGTCTGGGTACAGGCCATTCGCAATCAGCCTTGGCGCATCCTGAGAACGGCCTCGACAAGCGAGCGGCGGGTGTTCTCCGGAACTCGGGAGTGGACCGAAGTGTCGCACACATTTCGCGTGCCGGAGAAAGCCAACTACTTGGTGGTGCGTTGCGTTCTGCGCGGCTCGGGGCGGGCTTGGTTTGATGATCTCCGGCTCGAACGGCTCAATAGCGAAAGCGCTCCCGCCGATGAAGAGGAAGAGGAAGAGGAATCGCCGGACATTGACCAGAACGCCGCGCTGACCTCCGAGGAACCTGAAGAGCCTTCCGTTGAAGAACCTGGTCCGGAAGAAGCTCGTGGGACGCGGCAAGACGATGAGGCCTTGGTTCAAGCCTTGCTTGACGCGAATCAGATGCTTTTGGAAACGTATCAAGAGTTGCGGCGGACCAACGAAACGCTTGTGGGGCGGCTCGAAACCCTGGAGTCGGATCTCAGCGCGGTGCGCGGGGAGTTTGAGGCCTTGGAGGAAGAGGTGCGCCAGATCAGCGGCTCGCTTGAGGAACCCGAACCGGCCCATCCTGAATCGGAGCCCGAACCGGAATCCGGCAACGATGAAAGCGGCGGTCCCATTTTGAAGCCAAAGAGCGATCGGTGACCCTATACCGATTCCACTTCAGAAGGCGGCGGGCACGGCGTATCGGAGAACCACTAAATGAGCCAGGATAGCCTAATCTACCTGATTTTGGCGGCCTTTTTTGCCGCGGCCGCGGCGGGAAGCCTCGCTTGGTGCCTCTGGACCCTCGTTGAGAATCTGTTGCGCAAAGCGGACGAGGGCGAAGCATCCACCAGCGCGCCGGACGAACAGCGCGGACCTCAGCGAGGCGGGCTCTCGTGAAGGCGCCTCGCTCTCAATCGAACAAGCGCCGGCCCCGCCCTTTTATTGGCGTGCATTTCAAGTGCTGCCATGTCTACACGCGGATCTACCTCAACCGCCGGGGCACGGCGTACAGCGGGTTTTGTCCGAAATGCGGCGGCTCCCTTGTGGTGAAGGCTGTCCCCGGCGGCAGCAAGGACCGTTTCTGGACCGCGCAGTGAAAAGCGTGTTTAGAATAGACTTTGAGGGAAAAGACTTCCCCCACGGCTTCTTCATCTAAGGCCCTTCTTCGATAAGGCGTTCTATAAGCTCTTGCGTTTCCAGGCGGGCCACGGAGGTCGCCTCGTCCGCCATGGCGTAGGGGATGTAGAATCGATCGCCATGCACCATGGCCCCGCACGAATACACAACGTTAGGCACGTAGCCATCGCGCTCGCTTTCCAAGGGCGTCAATAGGGGCTCCGTGAGGCGGCCGCGTATGATTTGGGGATCCTCCAGGTCAAGCAAGAGCGCGCCGATGCTGTACTGCCGCATGGGGCCGACGCCATGGGTAAGCAACAGCCAGCCCTCCGAGGTTTCGATGGGTGAGCCACAGTTGCCCATGATACGGAACTCCCACGGATACTTGGGGCCGGTCAGCATCTCGGCCGATTCCCAGAAGTGGACATAATCCGAGTACATAATGTACAGGTTGCGTCCATCCAGCCGGGAGCACATGGCGTAATGGCCGTTGATGGGCCGGGGAAAGAGCGCCATCCCCTTATTCTGCACGCACGCTCCATTCAAGGTGTGGATCTTGATGCGGCGAAAGTCCTTGGTCTCCAGCAGCATGGGCAGCACCCGGTGGCCATTGTAGGCTGTATACGTCCCGTAGTACTGCGTGTGACCCTCATCATCCGTGAATTGGACCAACCGGACATCCTCGATGCCGCGCAGCTCGTTTTCGCTGGTGGGAAAAATGATGAGATCGGAGACGGAGGACCGGGGATCAAGACTGAGTTCGTAGTTGGAGCGCGCCAGCCAGCACATGCTTTCGATGACGCCATTGAACTCCTCGGGATGGCCTTCTTCCCGCCGCAATTCGTGAATCGTTTCTTCCAACTGCTTTAGCGTGAAATGCTCCGGCAGTCTGTCGAGCACACGCTCGGTCAGCGGACCGTGGCTCACCATCTCGGTCAGTTTCCGGCGAAACAAGGGTTTCACGTAATACTGGTCCGGCGCCAGCCGGGTCCGGGCGGAATAGGGGCTTTGCCGATCGAAGTGGATACGGTGTTCGCTGTCAATCACTCCGGTCTGAAAGACCACGGAAGAGAGGTGTCCCTCGCCCGTGGCGCGGAAACTCATCACAAAGCGCAGGCAGCCGGGATCTAGTCCCGACTGGTCGGGATGAGGCACGATGCTGGGGTTGAACAGCGCGGCCGCCTCAATGGCGTACTCCATCGTGAAATAGGCCCCGGCCAACAAACGCCGGATCCGGTCTTCGTCGTAGGAGCGGTCCACATTCCGCCGCATGGTTTCGTAGTGTTCCTCGAACACACGTTCCAGTTCCTGATGGCGCCGGGCGAATTGTTTCCAGACCCGTTCGTATTCCTCCCCGGCTTCCAAGTCACTCAGGTGATCCACCAACTCGAAGACGCCGTTAATGCTTTGCGGCGGAGCGGAACCCAGAAGCGGGATCACCCGGCGGTGACTGCCCGCGATCTTGATGGGCAGGCGTTCGAGGGTCTCGAAGCTTGACATGCGCGCGGAAGACGCCGCTCGCGGCGCGGATTCGGTCATGGACGTTCTCCTTGTTGGTCCATTATCTCACACGGATTACTCATCATAAGACGCACGTCCCCAATCACCGGATAAGGACGCCGCTCCAGATAGCAACATCCCCTTCGATCCCTCTTCAAAGGGGGAATCATTCGTACCGCCGGCATCTTGCCGGCACATAAGCGGCCTTGAAGGCGACGCTACAATTCCCCCTTCGAAGGAGGTGGCCCGAAAGGCCGGAATATATAAACACCCGGCATACCGCCGTATTCGGCGATTAAGACGCCCGCCTATCCCCATGATGGCGGGCTTACCCCGTTTGGCGCGTCATTCGCCGGGACGCGCAGGATCCGGAGCTGTCTCGGCTTCGGTGTCGATGGGCTCTTTCTCCGGCGTATCGCTCGCCAAGCCCGTGGCGAATTCCCGTTGGGCCTGATGCATGGCGAGCAGGGCGATAAGCCACGCCAACGTGGATTCAGCGCCTTGGTTCAGGTTGGGCCCATCCATGTGCAACCCGTCGCGGCATCCGCCGGTGGAGGCGTCGTAGATGATGGACTCGAGGTCGTTGTTGCCAAGGAACCAATCAAAGAAGCGGCGGGCCCAGTGATGCCACTTATCCTCCCGTGTGGAGCGGTAGGCCTCGCTGCACGCTTCGACCAGCGCCATCACGTCCACCGGCTGTTGGTCAAAGCGCGCGCGGTACCCGTCGCGCGTCATCCAGCCTTCGTTCCCAATGATGGTTACGCGCCCGTCCCCGGTAAGCTGTTGCTTGACCACCCACTCCAGCGAACGCAGCCCCTGACTGTACATCTCCGCGTCCGGCAGCCATTGTCCGCTAAGGATAAGCGCATGCGGCAGCCGGGCGTTGTCATACGTCAGGATATCCTCGCACCATGGCCAATCCTCGGTGGCGTTGTCCCTAAACATCTGATAAAGGCGCCGGGCGAGTTCCTCCCGTGTACGGCGGACCAGGCTGTCGCCGCTGAAGCGCTTCAGATACGCGTGAATGCCCACCAGCGCGAACGCCCAGGCGCGCGGCGATTTGATCTCGGCCATGGAGCTAATGGCGTCGCAGAAAAGCTGGCTGCTCAAGGCGATGATGGCGTCCTCCGGCGCCAAGGCCGCGGCGACGCCCAAGCCCCAGATACAGCGGCCTTGCACATCCTCGCTTCCCACCGTCTCCAGCCACCGGCGATCATAGCCCATGAAATTGCGGAAACGCTTGGTCTCCGGATCGAACGCGTGGTGGAGAAACGATAGATAGGTCCGGGCCAGCGGCATCACGGACTTATCGCCCGTTACGTCGCGGCACATCATGGCCGCGATGAGCGCGCGCGCGTTGTCGTCCGAGCAATAGCCATGATTACGGTCGGGGATGGAATACACCGCGTGTTGGAACATGCCCGTGTCGTCCGTCATCTCCCGGAGATGGTTCGTGCGCACCTCCGGCAGGCTCATCTTCTCAGGCAGGTCCATCCGCAAGTGAAACACCGGCCGCGGCTTCTCTGTGCGCTCTTGGAGCACCTTCTGCCCGAGATCGTAATAGCGCTTGCCCACCTCGCTCCACACCAGGGAGCGCGTATACATGTACGCGCGCTTACGCATCGCCGCCATGGCCACGGGATTGTCCAGCAGCTCGATCACTTGGCCAGCGAGGGCTTCCGAATCACCGAACGGAAACAAACGGCCCCGCTCCCCGGCCAGCATCTCCTCGGCGTACCAGTAGGGCGTGGAGACCACCGCCTTGCCCGCGCCCATGGCATAGGCCAGGGTGCCGGACACGATCTGGCTCTTGTTCGGATACGGTGTAACAAAAACATCCGATGCGCCCAGATAGCCGCAGAGTTCATCCAGCGAGACATACCGGGTGTGGAAAATGACGTTGTCGCTCACCCCCAGCTTTTCCGCCTGGCGCTTCAGTTTGATGAGGTAGGCATTTCCGTCCTTCTGAAAGACGTGGGGGTGGATGGCGCCCAGGATCACGTAGGCTACGTTGGGATATGTCTCAACGATGCGGGGAAGCGCGTCGATGACGACCTCGAGGCCCTTGCCGGGCGACAAAAGCCCAAAGGTAAGCATGGTGGGCCGCCCTTCCAGCCCGAACTGGTCCTTGAAGAAGGCGGAATCCGAGAACGGCAAATCCGGAATGCCGTGCCCAATCATGGCGATGTTTTCGCTCGGAATGTCGTAGGTTTCTTCCAGTATGCCCACGGCTGTGTCGCACATCACCACAAGGCGGTCGCTCAGATTCGCCAGTTCCCGCATGACGGCCGCCTGTTCGCGCGTGGGCTCGTTAAGCACCGTATGCAGCGTGGTCATCACCGGCATGCGAAGATTCCGCAGGAAAGCCAGGATGTTTTCGCCCGTCCGGCCGCCGAAGATGCCAAACTCATGCTGAAGCGACACAAGATCCACTTGATTGATATTGAGCAGATCGGCGGCCATGCGGTAATCATGAAGGTTGTCGGCCTGGAGCTGAAAGCGGACCTCGCGCGGATAATCATAGCCCTCGGGACGATCATCCATTGCCAGCACCAGGGTATCAGCGCTGGTGTGATTCGCGATGGAGTCATGGAGGTCCTTTGTGAAGGTGCCTATGCCGCATTGTCGCGGCACGTATGAGCCCAGCAAGGCGATCTGCGTTTTCCGGTGTTCGTCGGTCATGGTTATGTCGTACTCCTTTATCGGCCATTGAGCGCACGGTCTAAAACCAATTGCCGCCGCGCCGCAATTGGCGCATCGCATGTTTCGCGTGGTTATGGTTAAGAATACACACACCGGCTCCCCCTTCGGCGCGCGGGCGGAGTGCGCAACGCCCCCCTTTCTAAAGTTACCGATTCTTGCCGCGACATGCAAAGATCCCTGTGACTATGTAGGGACGTGCGTACTAGGAAATATTGTGATAAACGGAGTCCGAAACGTCAAGATCCCCCAAAAAACCACAGGCATCGGGACGCCAAGAAGGCCAAGGCAAAATAGAAGCTATCTCGGTGTTCCAATACGCTCCATGCGCAAAGCCCCCTTCACACGATCGTGAAGGGGGCTGGCCTATCTCCGTAGCGAGCGGGATGGGAGATGCTGGGGATTGCCTCCACCAGAAGCGAAAGCAACGCGATCTCTTCTGACTCCCCTCACATACGAGTTCGCTTGTTGTTTAAAGCGCGTTCATATCCTGAAGGCTCTTGATGCCGGTCCGCACTTCCTCGGCGGACGCCTGGAGGGCCTCAAGTTCATCTTCACTCAACTGGAGTTCAACAATGCCTTCGACGCCGCCCTTGCCCAGCCGGACGGGAACACCAATATACACATCCTTGAGCCCATACTGGCCGGTCAACAGGGCCGAGCACGGCAGAAGCTGTTTCTCGTCGCGAACGATGGCTTGCGCCATCCGGGCCGCGCTGGCCGACGGCGCATAGTAGGCGCTGCCTGTCTTGAGCAGCGAGACGATTTCGCCGCCGCCTTTCCGCGTCCGCTCAACGATCGCGTCGATGCGGTCCTGCGCGATCAGCCGGGTTATGGGAATGCCGGAAACGGTGGTGTATTGGGGCAACGGCACCATCGTGTCTCCGTGGGAGCCCAGCACCATGGTGTCCACGTTCTTCATGCTCGTGTTCAACTCCATGGCGACGAACGCGCGCAGCCGTGCGCTGTCCAGGCAGCCCGCCATGCCCACGACCCGTTCGGCGGGAAAACCGAGTTTCTTGAATGCGGCGTAAGTCATCACATCAAGGGGATTCGTGACGATGATCACCGTGCTATCCGGCGCATACGTCTTCACATTCCCGCAGATATCCCCCATGATGTTGGCGTTCTTCTCCAAGAGGTCCAGCCGGCTCATGCCCGGCTGACGAGGCAGGCCGGCAGTGATGATGACGATATCGCTGCCCTCAATATCCTTGTAATCGTTCGTGCCTTGGACCATAGCGTTGTAGCCCCGGATGGGACCCGCTTGGGTAAGATCCAACGCTTTGCCTTGCGGCATGCCTTCCACGATGTCCGTGAGGACGATATCTCCGAGGTCCATCTCCGCGCAATACTGAGCAGCCGCGGCGCCGACGTTTCCCGCGCCGATGCAGGCGATTTTGAAGCGTTTTCCAGCAGGCATTTGTTTCTCCTTCTTTGACTCTTAGGGCGGGTGTGTTGATACACGGGTAGGGGAGGTGTTGCGCGCCAAATATACCCTAATTGACAGGGTGAAATCAATAACGCGTTACACCCATTGCGGTGAACTAACATCGCAGTGACGCGTGTGTATTCCCCCCTTGATCTCCTGTTGAAGTAAAGGCAGCGACTTGCGGAAGTCCCTTGCAGCGGGTGAATCTTGCTCAGAATCGCTGTATAATGCTCGAAATACTTGGCATTGTGATCGGTTGCGGCGGCAAGGCGGACCTCTTCTTCACTTCCGCAAGTCGCTTAGGGGTTTCGATGCATTCCATTTTTGGGGCGCCAGCATCTTGCTGACATGAGAACCGCCTGGAAGGCGGCCTCATAATTCCCCTCGGGAAGGGGACGCAGGGGGATTGTTCTCTGCCTCTGCCGCCTGTCTTCACTTCCCGCCAGGGGACGGCGGGGCGCCCGCTTTCACGTAGACGCGATCGCCACGTGAAGGGAGGTCTTGTTCCTTACGCACGACATGGCGTAAGATTAGGATATGAGCGGAGACCTGTTTGAAGACGGGGCGGCGGAACGCATGCGCAGGGAGGCGCCCCTGGCCCGGCGTACGGCCCCGCGCAACCTTGATGAAATCGTGGGACAAGACCATATTCTGGGACCGGGAAGAATTCTGCGCCGGGCCATCGAGGCGGATCGCGTTACGTCGCTTATCCTATACGGTCCGCCGGGCAGCGGCAAGACTGCCTTGGCGCGCATCATCGCCATGCGCACAAAGGCCGCCTTCGAGCCCCTCAACGCGGTGACCTCCGGGGTCAAGGAATTACGGGACCTCATCAACCGGGCCAAGGAGCGCCGGGCGTATGAGCACCGGCGCAGCATCGTCTTCATTGACGAGCTTCACCGGTTCAACCGCGCCCAGCAGGACGCCCTGCTGCCCGATGTGGAGAACGGCAACATCATTCTTATCGGGGCGACAACGGAGAATCCCTATTTCGCCGTGGTGGCCCCGCTGCTCTCACGATCGCAGATCTTCGAGCTGAATCCGCTGAGCGAGGAGGACATCGCCGGCCTCCTGCGCCGCGCGCTGGAGCATCCGGATCGCGGTCTTGGCGAGTATCGCATTGAGGTGGACGAGGCTGCCCTGCGCCATTTCGCCCGGTGCGCCGAAGGGGACGCCCGCCGGGCGTTGAACGGGCTCGAGGTAGCAATGCTTACCACGCCCGCGGAGGACGGGACCGTTCACATCACCGTGGACGCGGCCGTGGAGAGCATTCAGCGCAAGATGCTCCACTACGACGGCAAAGGCGACAGTCACTACGACGCCGCTTCCGCCTTCATCAAGAGCATGCGCGGCACCGACCCCGACTCTGCGTTATACTGGATGGCCTTGATGCTTGAGGCCGGCGACGAGCCCCGTTTCGTCGCCCGGCGGATCTGCATCGCGGCGGCCGAGGACGTGGGCAACGCGGATCCCATGGCGCTTGTGCTCGCCACGTCGGCGTGGCAGGCCTGCGAATTCATCGGCATGCCCGAGGCGCGGATCATCCTGGCGCAGGCGGCCACATACGTGGCGTGCGCCCCCAAGAGCAACGCCGCTTATGAGGGTATCGCCCGGGCGTCGAAATACCTGCGCGAGCAGCCGGCGGTGGCCGTGCCTAAGCACTTGCAAGACGGCCATTACGCGGGCGCGGAGGCGTTGGGCCGTGGGCAAGGCTATCAATATCCCCATGACTATGAAGAAGGTTACGCGCCCCAGGATTACGGAATCCAAGGCCAGACATTCTACGAACCCGTGCACTGGGGCGTCGAGAAAACGTTTAAAGAGCGCCTCGAACGGTTCCGCGGCCGCCAGCAAGAGGAGCAAGAAACACCATGAGCACTAACAGACTTTGCTTTCCGCGAATGACGCGGCTGCTCACGGCCTTGGCGCTTGTGAGCCTGACCGGCTTGGGCGCGCTGGCTGGCGGCGCCAAGGCCCAAGGCTTCGTCGGCGACATGATGTCGGGCACATTGGTGGATCCCGAAGTGGGACAGTGGGCTTGGTACGAACTGCGCGACGCGGCCAGCGGCGCTTTGTACCGCGTCCGCCAGGCCATCGTGGGGCAGGAAGAGGTCGACGGCGAAACAGGCTACTGGGTGGAATTCGAGTTTCTGCCCGGCGGCGGGTATAAGGTCGCTTTCCGCCTGTTGTTGACCGGTCCCGCGAGCGACCCGGACAATGTGCATCGCGTCATACGCAAACATGGCCCCGACGAAGCGGAGGAGGTTGGGCTTGAGGCCATCCGCGCGGGGGGGCGCCGCGAACGGCCTCGGCGGCGTTCGGAAGGGTTGCAGCGCGTTCATCTCGGGGATGAGTACATTGAGGCGGAGCGTTGGGTGGTGACGGAAGAGGATCGCGAAATTGTTCTGTGGATTAACGAAGACGTCGTGCCAAGCGGGATCGCGCAGATGCAGTCGCCCGATGGGGGAATGTATCTGGAAGGATTTGGGCGCGGCGGCGAGCACGCCCGCACCGTCATTGAAGAGTACCCCATGGAGATAGCGTACAACCCGGATGAACACGGCGGGGAGAAGATCTATGGCGGGCCTGAGAACGTGGGCGAGTTTTGGGGAGATGAGGAGTGACGCCAACATATCGCAAGACGCGTGGCGCGAGGGCATGGTGGATTCTCTGGGTGAGCGTGGCCATGCTCTTGCCGGGATGCCAGACCACAGGGAATGACGAGGCCGCGGCCGACATCGAGCGCTCGAACGTTCCGTTTGAGCCGGCTACGTACATAAGCCGCCTCCATCAACTGGACGCCCGGCATCCCACGCTGTTCAGCCCCGCGTCGGCCGCGGTCTGGGTGAGTTCCGAGGCGGCGGAGCTGAAGATGCAAGAAGAAGGAGGCCTCGGGGAGCTGGATCCCGTGGCGGCGCAAGTCACCAACAGCTTCCACGTGTTTGAGCTTCATCTCGTCTCCGCGTTCCATGACACAAGCATGGCGGCCGACGTCGTGGATCTCCGGGGAGTGCAAATCTATCTGGAAACGCCCGACGGCCAGCGCATCAGCCCCGCCCAACACCTCCGGGCCGGCTCTAGAGAGGAAGAACCCGAAGGCGCGCTCCGCCGGTTTCGCCGCACGAACATCGTCGTGTTTCCCCGGCACAGCCTCTGGATGGACGAGTTCACCCTGGATGCCGTCTACCCCGCCGTGCGCCTTGTCCTCGAGACGCATTCCTCGGAATTCTATTTTGAGTGGCCCGCCTTGGCGCGGCCGGGCATTGAGCAAGGCCCACCCACCGCCGAGGAGCAGCGCTGGCTCCAGCGACTGGGGTACGACGAATTCGTGGACCGGCTACGCGCGTTTAGCGGCATGTTCCAGTGATGCGCTGCTGGAGTTTTGGTAACGGGT
Source organism: Candidatus Hydrogenedentota bacterium (assembly GCA_046540175.1). Lineage (GTDB taxonomy): Bacteria > Hydrogenedentota > Hydrogenedentia > Hydrogenedentales > SLHB01 > SKRY01. Next base: position 1,011 of record JBKHFO010000044.1, on the reverse strand, counting down.
CTGAGCGCGTGACGCGGGGAGTATACTGATGATGTCTTTTCTACGGGTCTTGGTGACGGCCGTCGGACTCGTGCTGGTCGCCGCCGCGATCGTGGCGCTGCTGGCCGCCACGCAATGGCAACGGATGACGACGCGGGGGCTCGAGCGCTCGTTTTCGCTCGTATTGGGCGCGGGCACCACAATCGACCAGGTCGCGCTCCTTCCGCGCCAAGAGGGAATCGCGTTTGAAGGCTTCACCGTCATGAATCCGCCGGAATTCGGGACGGAGCCCGCCCTTCACTTTGACCAGGTCGAAATCTTTTTCGATTGGGATACCCTCTTTTCCTCCACCCCAACGATATCATTAATCCGGCTTCATGGCGGGGAGGTCCACTACCGCTACGACGTGGGCAGGGGCAGCAACATGGCCGGACTCACCTCCGCGAAGGAGGAGCCGGAGTCCACGGCGGCCCCTGACGAGGCCAGCATCCAATGGCCCTCGATAACTCCGGAACGGCGTTTTCTCATTGAGCAGGTCGAAGTCGGCCAGACCACGTTGCGGTTTGGCAGCAACTTAGCGCCTGTCAACCTCCCCAGCCTGGAAGTGGCCCCGTTTGAACTGCACGACATCGCCCAAGACCGCCCGGTTTCCACGCCGTATCTGCTCGCCGTCGTTGTGCGCAATCTGGCGGGAGAGGCCCTGGGCATGCGCGAATTGTTGGCCCCCGTGAACGAGATGCTGGAAAGTGAACTCGACCGGCTCGATGACCGGGTAGAAGACCGGCCGGAAAGCGAGAAAGAGCAAGCGGAGCAGGACTGACTGGCGAATCTTCCGCCGTGAGAGCCCCACGGATGCCACCCTGCGCCGTTGCGCCCCTCTGATAATGTAAGTTAGGCTTGGCTTGTCCCCTTATGGAGAGACCATGTACGTCAATACCTATTTGGCTTGAGAGGGCTATTCATGCTATAGTCGCGGCGGGTGAAGTTAAGCCCTCCTTTGTTTTGTCACACACCCCCGCGCCATTTTTCTGG
>JBKHFO010000043.1:0-19696 GCA_046540175.1 Candidatus Hydrogenedentota bacterium | reverse complement strand
TCACCCGGGTCTACCTTACGCGGTTTTTGACGGCGCTTAAAGTTTAGCAGCGATCCACATGCAATTTCAAGAAATGCACCGAGCATGAGATGCAGGGATCATAGTTGCGGACGGCTTGTTCACACTTCCAGGTCAACTCCTCGTCCGTGTTCGTGGCGAACAATGGGACTAGGTCCACCAGATCTTCCTCCATCGTGGCCTGGTTCTGAGCCGTCGGGGGCGCTATGCGGGCGCCGGTGATGATCCCGTCATCGTCGATGCTATACCGGTGTAAACAAATGCCGCGGGGGGCCTCGCTGCAACCATAGCCCGTACCCGCTTTCGGCTCGGCCTCCACATAGGCGCGATCCGGTTTCTCATAGTTGTTAATGAGCCGGAGCGCTTCTTCCATGGCGTAAAATGTCTCGATGCCGCGCACCAGAATGCTCTGGAAAGGATTTGCGCAACTGGCGCCTAACCCAGCCTCTTTCGCCAAGGCCTGCGCCTCGGAACTCAGTTTGTCGTGATTCAGATTGTAGCGCGCGTTCGGCCCCACCATGTAGGCGCCCCGTTCCTTGATAACGGAATGCAACGCGGTGCTGTGAGGCATATGCCGCTCTTCAATGTGGTCGAAGAACGCGGGCCAATCGATGTCCAAGCCCCGGTTGGATACGAGCTTCCCCTGCCACATCGGATATTCGTCGGGATGGCGCATGGCCACGTACTCGTAGTCCCGTTCAAAATCCGGATAGTCGAAGCCGGCCAACAAACGCACCAACTCACGCATGGCCTCCAGGCCCCACTCCAGCTCCGGCTTGAATTGTTCGAGATCCCGTTTCTCGGGAACCCAGTAGAACCCGCCTACGCGCATGTTGATGGGGTGGATCTCCCGGCCGCCCAGGTACGTCATGATATCGTTGCCGATTTTTTTGAGCCGCAACGCGTTCTTGACCACGTCGGGATGGTGTTGCGCCATCTGAATGGCGTCTTCGTACCCAAGGAAATCGGGCGCATGGAGCATGGCCATGTGAAGAATGTGACTCTCGATCCACTCGCCGCAGTACATGAGCCGCCGCAGCGCGCGGATCGGTTCGGTCACCGTGACGCCCGCAATCGACTCCATGGCCGAGATGGCGCTGGCCTGGTACGCGATGGGGCAAATGCCACAGACGCGCGCCGTGATGTCCGGCGCCTCGGTCCAACGGCGTCCTTCCAGAAAGGCCTCGAAAAAGCGGGGAGGCTCGAAGATACGCAGCTCAACCTCTTCCACTTTATCCTCGTGGATGCGAAGGTAGAGCGCGCCTTCGCCCTCCACCCGGGCCATGTAATCCACCTTTACATTGCGGTATCGCTTGCTGTCTTGCGGACTCATTGGCGTTGTTCCTCATTGGTTACACCGGCCGCCACTTTCTTTGCATAACGGCTACCCTCGCGCCGGAACACGCCCGATAGGGCATTGTAGCTGCGATAACTCCGGGCGATATCCGCGTCTTCCACGCCCAGTTCCTTCCACCACGCGCTCAAAGCTTGCGGGTTGGGATCTTCCGACGGTCCGTAGCAGCCGTAACATCCGCGGTTGTAGGCGGGACATATCGCGCCGCATCCCGCTTGCGTAACCGGCCCCATGCACGGTGTGCCATCCGACACCATCACGCAAGGGGTCCCGCGGCGCTTGCATTCAACACACACACTGTAACTGGGGATATTCGGCCGCCGCCCCGCAAGATGAGCCGTTAACACCTCAAGCAAGTGATACTTGTTAACGGGGCAGCCGCGCACTTCATAATCCACGAACACGTGCTGAGAGATCGGAGACACGTTCCGGAGGGTATGAATATATTCGGGATGGGCGTAAACCGTATTGATATAGTCATCCACATTGGCGAAATTGCGCAACCCTTGGATCCCGCCCGAAGTGGCGCAAGCCCCAATGGTTATGACTAGGTTGCTCTGGTCCCGAATCATTTGGATACGCTCGGCGTCCTCGCCCGTGGAGATCGAACCCTCCACCAGCGAGATGTCGTAAGGGCCTTCCACCTCGGCCCGGGTGGCCTCGGGGAAATACGCGATGCTAACCGTGTTCACCACCGGCAACAGCTCGTCTTCGCAGTCCAAAAGACTGAGCTGACACCCATCGCACGAGGCGAACTTCCATACCGCTAATTTGGGTTTTCGAGGGGTATGCATTGCTTAAATCTCCCGGATATCGAGGAGGCTGGCCACTTCCGTCCAGCGGAATACCGGCCCATCCTTGCACACAAACTTCGGCCCCAGCTGGCAATGTCCGCAAAAGCCCAGCCCGCATTTCATGTTGCGCTCCATGGAGACGAACACCCGCTCCCGCGGCATGCCGCGCTTTTCCAGGGCTTCCAGGGTGAAATACATCATCACTTCTGGACCGCACACATAGGCGATACTGTTCTTGGGATCAAATGGCGATTGGGGAATAAGCGTGGTCACGACGCCCAAGCGCCCCCGCCAGTCCCGGGAGGCGCGATCCACCGTGATAAGCACGTCCATGTCAAAACGCCGGCGCCATTGCTCGATCTCGTCCCGGAACAGGATTTCGTCCGGGGTTCGCGCGCCAAACAGGATCGTGATGTTGCCGAAACGCTCCCGCTGCTCAATAAGGGTATAGATAAGCGGACGCAACGGCGCCAATCCAATACCGCCGGTGATGATGACAATGTCTCGCCCTTCGGCCTCATCCACCGGCCAGCTTACGCCGTACGGTCCCCGTATCCCAATCAATTGACCCGGATGCAAGCCGGCCAGCGCCTTGGTGACGCTGCCCACGGCGCGGGTCGTGTGCAGCAAGGTCTCAGGGTTCGAGGGACTCCCGCTCATCGAAATGGCGGCCTCACCCACGCCAAACACATACAACATATTGAACTGGCCCGGAGCGAAACCTGGCTCGCCTCCGCCCCCGGCCGGCACCAATTCCATGGTAAACGTGTCATCGGTCTCCCAGGTCATGCGCCGCACACGATGGGGCACGGGCAACATGGGTTCATGATATGCTACAGCCATGACTCGCTATCTCCTTCCCTTGGCGATTGGAACGCGGAGAAATGTCCTCTTGTGTAATGCGATATGTATTGAAGCCGAATCCTTTTAGTGCGGGTCGAACATGTCTATCATCTGCAATCTGGAGTTGCTAATGCGCTCCGCGCAGACTTCCAAGAACTGCATGAGCACGGGATACCCAAATTCAGGATCAGCCTCCATGGCCTCTCGCAAGCGGACCCCGTCGAGCACAATGGCTCGCGTGAACGTATACGTCATCGCATCGAAGGCCCAGCGGTACGGCTTTACCAGCCAGGACCACCCAAGCACCTTGCCTTCTCCCACCGTTTGGATGGGCACCCCGCCTCGCGTGGGGTGGTAAACTTCAACGGCGATTTGACCTTCCTGAATCAAATAACATCGGTCGGCCCGGTCTCCGGCTTTCAACACCCGCTCATCCGCGTGAAACGTCTGTGCCGAAGCGAACGAGGCGAGCTTGGCCACCTGCGCGTCGCTCAGGTTTTCCGTGAAATCATGCCGGCGCAACGCGCTTTCCATGGACCCCGCTTGATCCTGCTCCATCGAACAACTCCCTCTTTTAGGCCTTGGCCTTTCGCCGTAAAGCCGCGGTCTCCTCGGTAATGTCTATACCCACCGGACACCATGTAATGCACCGCCCGCAGCCTACACAACCAATCGTGCCAAACTGCTCCTGCCAAGCCGCCAGCTTATGCGTAATCCAATGCCGGTATCTTGACGAGGCCGCCTTCCGGATAGCCCCGCCGAACACGTACGTAAAGTTGGATGTAAAGCAGGAATCCCATACGCGCCAGCGTTCGGCCACGTCGTTGCCGATCGTGCTGACGTCCTCCACCGTGGAACAGAAGCATGTCGGACACGCCATCGTGCAGTTGGCGCATGTCAAACACCGCTCGGCGACCTCTTGCCAACGCGGGCTTTCCAGGTTTTCAAAAAAGAGGTCTTCGATGCCTTCCGTGTCCAGCGAGCGCCCCATGTTCTCAGCTGCGTTCCGCACCACCGCCGCGCCCGCTTCTTCTTCAGCGGCCCGAGCCGGGCGCAAGGGCAGCTCATCTAAGACAGCGCGTCCGGCCTTGGTGCCCGCGTCAATAAGGAAATAATGGGCCCCGTCTTCAAGGACTTCCGTGAGGACCAAGTCGTAATGCGCCGTAACTTCGGGCCCTGTGCCCATGGAAGCGCAAAAACACGTGTTCCCAGCCTTGGAGCAGTTCACCGCCGCCAGGAAGATGTTGTTGCGGCGGGCCGTGTAGACGGGATCCGGATGGCGTCCACCAGCAAAGACGTGGTCTTGGATAGCCATGGCGTGTAGTTCGCACGCCCGCACTCCAATAAAGGCCCGCCGCGGCGCTTCGATTTCGGGCTCCTCGACCTCGAAGTCATTATGTCCACCGTATACTCTGCAAAGCAGGGACTTCGATGGAAACAAAAAGGACTTGAGCGACGTCGGCCCCACGGTATAGTGGAACAAGGTTGGCGAATCGGTCTGGTGAAGGGTGTAATGGCCGCCCTCTTGCTCATCGGTCCAGCCAGCCGGCAAATCTCCGGCCCCCTCCACCGTGTCAAGCACGATGGCGCCGCCGCGGATCCTCGGCCCAATCACTTCGTAGTCCGCTCCCTGCAACGTGCGGATGAGCTTGTCGAAATCCTCGCGCATGAGGACCTGCATGCTAAGGTCTCCCCATCTAGGTTAGCCCGGCTGACGCAAGCCAAAAGTCCCGCCCGGCTGATGCAAACTCAATGCTGACACACCTTGCCAGCTTGCGATACAGCATTGCTCGTAGTCTGTAGCAACCTGCGTGCCAATTACAGCAAATCCCGTATAATTCCTTAAACGCCTCAAAGAATCCCGCGAATAGCCTCACTCCCCGCAAGTCCGTATCGCGCTCCCGCTGGAAAGTGTGCGAACTGAACATAAGTGCGCAGACCATGTGTGTATTCTCGCACACCCACCGCCACCCTTGCCGCGCAGTAAGGGGCGCGGTGTCCCGCGCTGTTTCCCGGAACGACGGCAAATGGCGAAGACAGCGTCAATGGGATTCCGAAAGCTCATTGACAGGCGCGTCGGCTGGTTGGGGAAAAGCGGTGTGAGGCGCACGCTTTCCGCCTCTTTCCACCAATAAAACCAATGTCAAGGCGCGGAAAAGCTGGGATTGCGCCCAGCGATGCATGGGACAATGGTCCCACCCGAAACGCAGTTCGCGCGAACAAAAGCTTCCATCGGGTTTGCGCCACCGGACCAGGATGTCCCGCAGGAGCCGTTCCAACACCTGATTCCATTTGGGAATCCGGTCCCGCAGCAGTAGCGCGAGGTTAATGGCTTCCGCGTAGTCGTATAGTTCGCGCTTATAGACGATAAGCCGGGGCGGTTTCGCGAAAGGAATAGGCAGTTGGTCCTCGTCAAGCAAGTTCTCGAAGTAGTATTCGCATCCTTTCTCGATGGCGTCCCAGACTCCCGGGGGCTGTTTGAGGGCTTGGATGCGGGCGAGATGTTTGAGAACGAAGCATGTATGAAAATTGTCGATGAAGTTGCCGAGACCGTCTGTCGCGTAAATCCACGACCCGTCCGCGCTCTGGGCATTCAGAACGTAATTGAGGTTGCCTTGGGCGATCTCCCAGTAGTCTTCCCTGCCTAGTTCGCTGGCGGCGCGCGTGAGCATCTGTGCACGATAACTGTTGGCGTTAACCACCTTGCGATCGTCGTCCGGCGTATAAGAGCACACGCGGACGCCCGGCTCTAGCTCGACTTCATTGAAGTCTTCGGCCACGTGCCGCGCCGTGGACTCCATGACCGCGCGCCATCGGGAGTTGCCATCAATGGCGTACACATCGGCAAAGGCGTCGTAACAATACGGCGTGGCGGTGATCATGGGCGTGCCTTCGCGCCATGTGCCGTACACCGTCTCCCAATGGAAGGGATAGCCCCAGGCGTGGTTCTGGTATCCGGGACACCGGGACCGTTCCAGCATCTCAAGAAAATGCGCGGCCCGTTCGTGGTGCGGCTGTTTATCCGTCAGGCGATACATATAGGAAAAGCCCATGGCGTAATGGGCGTCACCGATAGGCAGACGCGTCCTTTTACGAAAGAGTCCCCGTGTCCGTGGGAAAAAGGCTTCACAGAAGACAAAAGGAGCCACAAGCAACATCCCAGCTCTCTTGTGCCGGTAGTATTGGCGCTTGCACCATCGGCCAATGGGCCAGGCGTAGTAGTCCTGGTGGTCTTGCGAAACCTCTCCAAACCGGTCAAGCCACGCCACGAAATCGTGGACGGCTTGTTCGGTTTGGACGAGAAGTTCGGAGTTTAACGCCATTTCTGCTTATTCACCTCAGTCACTTGCGGAAGTCTTTTCGGAGGAACGAGAGGCTGTCCCCGAATAGGTTCGCCCACGCGGCGTCCCCGCGGCGGGTCAAGCCGGGCCAGATGTTGGCGCCGCCGGCTTTTCGTTGAAGCCCAGGAGGCGCCGCAGCTTATTCATCTGATCCCGTCTACGATAGGCCACGAGTTGTGCCGAAATCGGCCGTTCAGGCCGCGAGAGACACCCCCAAAGATATCCCGCTCCCAAGCTTAGCCCTCCGATGAGCAGGGGGCTACGGGTCATCTGAAACCCTATGCGCAAGAGTTGCCACAGCGGGTGACTGCCGAAGACATAATCCCGGTACCCGTAGTTAAAGCGGGCGCGCAGCACACTGTCCTTGCCCGTGCCCATGGGGCGATGATGAAAGAACGATTTCTCGCTGTACGAGCGCGTTTCCCAGCCCCGCATGCGCGCCCTCATGACCGCTTCCCAATCAATTCCCCCCACCGGGATCGCAGTGTAACCGCCAATATCCTCGAAACACGCGCGGCGAAAGCATTGACACTGACCCGAAACGTGTCTAGGATCTGCGTGTCTATCCCGGGTGGAGTCATAATCGGGCTCGGTGTATGCCGTGCCGGTAATCCCAAGGAGCGGGTTCTCTTCCATCCGCTCCAACAAAAACTCAAAATGGCCGGCCTCAAGGGTCACGTCCGCATCAAGAACGGCCACATAAGCAAACTCCACTTCCCGCACAGCGTCGAAGGCGGCGTTTATCGCCGCGGCTTTGGAGCCAAAGTTACGCCCTTCCGTGTTGGCGGAAGCGATTACCGTTATCCAAGGATGAGACGCCGTGTACTGTGTTAAGATGGGGCCCGTCGCGTCGGTGGACCCATCATCGACGATTACCCACCGCAACGGCGGCGCGGTCTGGCCGACAACCGAATCGAGCGTGCAGCGGAGGTATTCGGCTTCGTTCCGGGCGGCGGTCAGAATCACATAGGGCGCGTGTGTCATTCGTAAGTCTGATCTGAATTTGTGTATTTCGCGTATATAGACTTTGCAGGCCCTGGGCGTCCCTTCCCCGGTGGGCGGCTCCGCGCGTTCAACGGACCAACCGGGGCATGAATGGCGCAGGATAGGGGCAAACATGTATCCTAGAGAAAGACTAGGCCCGTGTCAATGCCGGCCGGCGGCCCCAATCGCCGGATGGGGCGGTGTGCCGGGGGAGGACATCCCCCGGCTTTTCGGGCCACCCCCTTCAAATGGGGCATTGGTTCGCTCACCTGTTGGGTGAATAACGGTTCATTCGATGTGGCCGCTTTGCCTGGAAGGTTTTTCCCTTTCGAGGGGGATCAAGGGGGATGTTGTTCGGTGGAACGGCGTCCTTACCCGGCGATTAGGGGGTGCGGAAGACGCCTCCGTTTGCGGGGCGCGCTATCACAATGCAATGCATGAACGCACACCCAACATGCTAAGCGCCAACGCTTAACCGTTGGATTCGGATTACCTAACGCCAGCTCGTTTACAAGAAGGAGGCGCCATGAACGTTCAGTTTGTCGATTTGGCGGCGCAGTATGAGGCAATCCGGGAGGATGTGCGCCGGGAATTCGAGCGGCTTATGAGCCGGGGCAGTTTCGTGCTCGGGCCGGCGGTTCAGGAATTCGAGGAGGCGTTCGCGGCTTATTGCGGCACGGAACATTGCGTAGGCGTGGCCTCTGGAGCGGACGCGCTCCAGTTGAGCCTCATGGCCGCCGGCGTAGGACCTGGCCACGAGGTGATCACGGCGGCGAACACGTTCATCGCGACGGCCAACGCGATTCACCACGCCGGAGCGATTCCCGTATTGGCGGATGTGACCGCGGCGGACTTCAACCTGGACCCGGCCCTGCTCGAACAGGCCATCACCGAACGCACCAAGGCGATCGTGCCCGTGCACCTCTACGGTCAGCCCGCCGAGATGGATCCGATCATGGAGATCGCCGCGCGGCATGACCTGTTGGTTATTGAGGACGCCTGCCAGGCCCACGGCGCCACCTATCGGGGCCGGCGCGTGGGCGGCTTGGGACACGCGGGCTGTTTCAGCTTCTACCCCGCCAAGAACCTGGGCTCCTTTGGCGAAGGCGGGGCGGTTACCACGAACGACGCCGGTCTGGCGGATGAACTCCGCATGCTGCGTAACGTGGGCCAGTCCGAGAAGTACATCCATCCCCTGGCGGGATTCAACAGCCGGCTCCAAAGCATGCAGGCGGCCGTGCTAAAGTTGAAGTTGCGTCATCTCGACGAATGGAACGCCTTGCGCCAGGGTTTCGCCCAACGGTACCGCGCGTTGTTGGCGGATGCGCCCGGCGTCGTGCTCCCCGGAGTGAAGCCCCATATCGAGCACGTCTGGCACCTCTTCGTCATGCAACACGTCAAGCGAGACGCTCTGCTCGACGCCCTTCAAGAACAAGGGATTGGCGCAGGCATTCATTATCCCATCCCTATTGCTCAACAGGAGGCGTTCCGGGGCGTTCAGACCGTCCCCCACGAGACGCCCGTCACCGATGTAGCCGCGGGCCGCATTCTTAGTCTCCCGATGCACCCGCATCTAACCGAGGAACAAGTCGCGCACGTGGCCGAAGCCGTCCATGCGTTCGCCCAATCGAATGCCTCATGACAGTCAACGCCGGCAGCACACCCCAAGACAAACATACGGCCTCCGCCAGCGCCTCAAGCGCCGGGGGACGGGAGCGTTTTGATCCCTCGACGTGGGCCGTGGGGTGGGGCCGGGCGCGCAAACGCAACGTCCTCATCACCGTTCAAGTACTGCTAGCGGCGGGAGTCAGCGGGGGCGCCGTGCTCATGGCGTATCTCATGGATCAAGGGTGGCCCGCTTCCATGGGCGCCATCGATCGCTCGTTTGGCAATCTGCCCACGCTGCTATGGCGGACGCTGCGCTCCCCCGAGTTTGCCCCTTATGTGCCCTTGGTTCTCGTATCGCCCGTCATTCATCTCCTGCTTTTTCAATGGCTCGGCCTGTTCCGCCCCAACTTGGGGGACACGCGCCCGTTCGCCTGCACGTCCACGGTGCTCAAGGGCGCATTCCTCGGGACGGCGGTCCTGCTTCTCTTGTCGTACGCTTACGGGGGCGGGGCCACGGGCGAAGCGCTGACGTTCTCGCCGCTATTCTTTATCTACTTCGTCAGTCTCGTGTTCCTCGGCGTGTTGCTGGGCCACAGCGCAACGTTAATCGCATTGCTCGGTCTCCACGCGCTGGGTATTGGACGCACCCGCACGGCCATCGTTGATGGAGGCGTCCAGCCCTCGGGGCTGGTGGAGGCCCTGAATTCGCCCAGTTCGGAGTATGAGTTCGTGGGCCACGTGGCCGCCCGCGATGATGCCGGGAAGGACGGCGGCGCCTGGCTTGGCGTGCTGGAGGAGTTGCCCGCGTTAATCAACCGGCACAATCTCGACGAGATCATCCTGGCGTGCGATCCTGGCATGCTCACCAGCAAGCAACGCCTAGACCTGGCCCAAACGTGTTGGCGGATGTCGGCCGATCTGAAGATGGTGACGCCGTTTCACCCATTCTTCCGGACCAGCGCCCAGCCAGAAGTCGTGGGCTCTTTCCCGTTGCTTCACGTGCAAAACTTGGGGCTGTACGCCACCAAGGCCCAGCTCATGAAACGAGCGTTGGACATTGCGATATCCGCATCCGCGCTGACCGTACTTTCGCCCGTCATGGCCGCGGTGGCGCTCGCGATCAAGCTCGACTCCAAGGGCCCCGTTTTCTTTATCCAAGAACGCGTCGGCCTCAATGGGCGCACCTTCCGCATGTTCAAGTTCCGGTCCATGCGCACCGACGCGACCGAGGACCTTCACAAGGAATACCTTCAGCAACTCATCCAAGCTAATGGCGCGCTGCCCGATGGCGAGGAGGGCGAAGGCCTGTACAAGATTCAGCGGGATCCGCGCGTCACACGCGTGGGCCGTCTGATTCGCCCGACCAGTCTTGACGAGCTTCCCCAGCTGTTCAACGTGTTGCGGGGAGAGATGAGCCTTGTCGGACCGCGTCCGCCCATCCAATACGAGGTCGACGAATACCAACAGTGGCACCAGCGGCGGCTGCATATTCGCCCCGGCCTCACCGGTTTGTGGCAAGTCAGCGGCCGCAACCGCCTCTCATTTGATCAGATGGTGCAACTGGACATCGCCTACATCGAGCAATGGTCGCTCTGGCTTGACCTGCGCATACTATTCACAACAATACCTGTGGTGCTACGGATTGACCAGACCTCGTGACCGGATCGCCGGAAGGAAAGCCGTTCCGTAATGCATAAGAGTCTATCCCGTTATATCGTGTACAACGCCGTGCTCTGGGCGCTCGTCCTAGCCGGTGGAGTGGCCGGCCTGTATCTTCTGCGCGGTTACGGGCAGGCGGTCAACGCGCGCTTCACCGCGGCCCAGCTCGTGGAAGAAGCGGATCGGCAGCACGCCCAGAACGGCGTCTTCGAAAGCGAGCAGACCCTGCTTCGCGCATTGAATGCGCATCCTCCCATCGCCAGCGACGTGGTCACGCAATTTCGGACACGGTTGATAGGGATGCCGGGGGTGATGCAGGCGCTGGAGGAGCGCGCTGGGCCAGAAACGCTGACCCCGTATGCCAAGGGCGTTTACGCCATGCTCCGGGGAGATCGCGAAACGGCCCGGTCATGCCTGCGGGAAGCCTTGCAAGCGCGCCGTCCACCCAACGAAGCCCGTCTATACCTTGCCCGCCTGCTCTTGGAAGGCGGCTCCCTAGCGGAGGCGCGGGCGCTTTTTGACGCATACTGGACGGATTCGGCGGAGGAACGCCACGCGCTTGCCGCGGAACTGACGGATCCCGCTCGACGTACTCCAGAATCCCTTCCCCATGCGTTGCGGCGGCTGATGTACGCAGGGTTGTGGGAGGAGGCCTTCGACATCCTTAGCGATTCCCCGTGGACCGAAAACGCGGGCTCCGCCGAGCGCGCGTTCTTTCAAGGGCTGAAGGCGGAGGCCAATGGGGACGCAAGCAAAGCCCAAAAGCTATACGAAACCGCGCGTGAGCACAATCCCAGGCATCGCTGGGCCCGCCTGCGCCACTCCTATCTCGACGGTGGCTCGGAACGCGGTGGTAAGGTAAGATCGGCGGACTAAGCTTGGGCCGCTGCGTGATCCACAAACCATTCGGCGTTGTGCAGTTGGCCCGCCGGTAATTCTCCGTGGCGGGCGCGTTCGAAAGCTTCCGCTTTATCGGCGCCGCTCACCAAGAACCACCGGTCTTTCGCCGCCTCCAGCACGGGGTAGGTAAGGGTAACGCGTTGAGCGCCGGTTGCGGGGACTTCAGTAAGAACCACAAACTCGTCGCGCTCGTGCAGGGCCGGGGCGCCGGGGAAAAGCGAGGCGGTGTGCCCGTCGGCTCCCATGCCCAGCAGCACACGATCGAGAACCGGGGCGCCAAGCGGGGTGCTGGGAACCTTCTCAAGCAGCAAGGCCTGATACTCCCGGGCGCCGTCGTGGCCCCGCTCAGCCTCCATCCGATGCGCCTTAACTTCGGGCACGGCGTCAAGCAAGGTTTCCTTGAGCATACGCCAATTGGAATCGGCATGGCTAGGGGCAACGCAGCGTTCGTCAACCTGGTACAGCGTGATTCGGTCCCAAGGAACCTGGTCGCGGAACGTGGTGGCCAGCAGGGTGAACAAGGCCTTCGGCGTTGAACCGCCGGACACGGCCACATGGGCGGGCCCCTCTAGCGCGGCGCTCCACGCGACAAAACGCTGGGCCACGGCTTGGGCAGGGTCATCCGCGACATGTACTATGGGGATCGCCATTCGTCCTCCTCCTCTGGAGTGCGCCAGTGGCCCTGACAACAATCAAACAAGCGATCGGCGGAGACGGGTCCCCAGCTTTGCGGCCGATAGAGTTCGGGCGGCGGCTGGCCTTGCCACGCGTCGCGGATTGAGTTCACGATTTCCCAGGCCACCTCGATTTCATCGGCGCGCGTGAACAAGGTCGAGTCTCCCCGGAGGGCGTCGAGCAACAGCCGTTCGTAGGCGTCGGGCAGATCCTCCCGGAAGGTGTGGCCGTAGCGGAAGTCCATGTTCACGGGCCGTATCCGAAAGTCCATGCCGGGCGGTTTCGCGTTGAAGGAAAGGGAAATGGCCTCGTTGGGCTGAATCCGGAATACCAGCTCGTTGGCCTCTGGCGCCTCAACGCCCAGCTTCTTAAAGTAGTGAAGGGGAGGCTTCCGGAATCGAATGGCAATCTCCGTGAGCCGTTTCTTGAGCCGTTTTCCCGAGCGAATGAAGAAGGGAACGCCCGCCCACCGCCAGTTGTCCACGCTCAGGCGCAGCGCGATGAAGGTTTCCGTTTCGGAGTTGGGGTCCACCTCTTCCTCGGACAAGTATCCGGGCTGACCGAAGCCTTCCGCGTATTGTCCCCGCACCAGCCACTTCGACGTGTCCTCCGTGTTGGGTAGATGAATCGAACGCAGGGCCTTCAGTTTCTCGTCCCGGATATCCTTGGGGCCAAACTCCACCGGCGGCTCCATCGCCGCCAAGCACAACAATTGCAGCGCATGATTCTGCACGACGTCATGCAGCGCCCCCGTGGCGTCGTAGAATTCGCCCCGCCCTTCGACCCCCAACGTTTCGGCCACCGTAATCTGTACATGATCCACGTATTTCTGGTTGAACAGCGGCTCGAAGATGGCGTTTCCGAAACGGAAAGCGAAGATATTCTGAACAGTTTCCTTGCCCAGATAATGGTCGATGCGGTAAATCTGGTCCTCGGTCAAGATCCTATTGATGGCTTGGTTCAGTTTCCGCGCGGACTCCAAGTCGTGGCCGAACGGTTTCTCGATCACCACGCGGCTCCAACAGGGGTCGTCCGGCCTGCGCACAAGTCCGGCATCACCCAGCCGCTCCACCAGGGGCGCGAAGAATTCGGGACCAGTCGCAAGATAAAACAAACGGTTGTGGGGGGCGTCGCGCTCGTCTTCAATCTCCGTAAGCCGTCGGGCAAGCCCCGTGAAGTTCGGGTTCTCGGCAAAGTTCAGCCGGTGATAGAACAGATTCGAGATAAACGGATCACATTCGTCGTCCCCTCCCTGGCCGGTGCGGCTGTGCTTCTTGAGTTCTTCGCACATGTCCGTCCGGTAGTCACTATCGCTCTTATCCCGGCGGCCGATCCCCACCACATTGACCTCGGGGGGGAGATAGCCCGCCTCCCAAAGGTTGTAGATGGCGGGGATGAGCTTCCGGCCAGCTAAGTCCCCCGTGGCCCCGAATATCACGATCGTGCCCATTTTGTCGAACGGGATTCGATCGCTCCCAGCCTTCTCTGGAAAGTCTTCGCGGAATGCCGCCGTGGGTTGTTTGAACATAGATCCACACCTTTTCTGCCACGCGTTACGACTAGTGTTGTTTATCAAGAGCAGTATATGATAACAGGTGGTGAGCGGCAAAACATCCCATCAGAATCGGGAACGCAGCATCTGACGGAAGCAGGGGGCGCCACACCGTTGCGTGTAGCCGGAAACGCCGGGCCTCGTTATTCACTCGAAGGCGTCCGGCTCTTCTCCTTTTTCAAATGCCGGCAACTCGGCGAACAGCGTTCCCCATGACACATAGGCGTTGCTCTGCCCTTCGGGCCGCTGTCTCTCAATAACTTGGGCCGTGTACGGCATGTCAAGCCCCGCGCGGTTGTGATAATGATTGTACACTCGCTCGTGGATGGGGGAGAAATTGCCCCGCCCCTGGTCCGAGATTCGGGGGTAATGATACCGCTGCTCGATGCTTGTAAACGGCTCGTAGGGCACATCGTGTCCGAGATTGTACTTGGCTGTGTATTCATATCCCGCGGCCAGGCGATTGTCAAACGCTCCGTAGAGGTCAAGCCCCTGCTTCCAGCCGATCTCGGCCGCGCAGCCCAGGTAGCCGAGGCCCATCTGGGTATGCGCTTGATCGCGCCCGCTCTCTTGAACGATGCCCTGTTCGTTGATGTAATTGGTGATGGCGCCGTTGCCCCGCCCATACAGGAAGTAATCCACGCCGCGATTGAACATGCCGGGGTCGTCCAAGAACACGCCCATGGCCATCATCGTTTGAATCATCGCCGCGTCCCAGTTGCCGTTGGCGCTCGGATAGAAATCCTCAATCAGGGGGTAAAACACGCCGCGCAGCATCTCCTCGAAACGCTCTTGGTCCTCTTGCGCCCAACCGTCGTACGTATGCCGCATCAGTTCCGCCGCATTTGCGTAATTGATGCCAACCATGCCCACCAGCAGCCGCGCATCGTGCTCGGTAATGGTCTCCAAGACCGGCGGCCAGGCGTTGAGGATCTCGACGCACTTTTCCGCATGCGCCTCATCCTCCGTGATGTACCACTGCAGGGCATGCGCATACGCGGCCTGGCCATCCCGCATCAGTTCGGTCGACCCAATATCCGGATTGTTATACGCTCCCCGGGCCACCTCCTGATAGGGGTCCGGCTCCCAGTCCAGTTGCGCCACGTCATGCGAGCGCATTGTCTCCCAAGCCGATTGCCAAGGCTCTTCACCAGCTTGGATTTTGTCCTTTACGAAGTCCAGTTCGCCCTTGTTGTGGAGTATGCCGGGATGCACAAACGCATGATCGTCCGGCACGCGCACACGCCCTTCCTGCGCCATGGCGGCTGGAACCATGCACAACAGCAGCGCCGTTACCGCCATTATGAATGCACACTCCTTCCACGCCCGGTAAGTGAGTTGACCCTTATCTCTGGCCGAATCCATGTCTATTCTCCTGGGATATGCTTTGCCCGAGAGGTCAAACGGCATCCATCAAGGGGTCCTCGGCAAATATGACCTCTGTTTAGCCAACAACACCGGCCCTATCAACCACCAACCACCTTCCAAATACACACCTGACCTTTCGGAACGTTCAAGGTAATGCCCTGCCGCAATTCTGAAACCGTGGGTTCACGTCTTTCTTCGGTCCCCAAAACCGGCTCGAAAACAAGTTGTTCGCCGATTTCATCCAGAACGCCAGCTCTGAGAACAACATCTTCCGAAACGCCTTCCTTGTCTTGTCTAACTTCATCGAGATGCGCCCTGTTATATACTACTACCAATTGGCGCTCCGGGTAATAATAGACATACGCTCCGGGGGTAGGGACATCCAGTTCTTCGAGCCATTCTTCCTTACCAGCAACCTCGTAAATCATTCGTTTCAGGAATTCTTCAAAGGCGAAGACCTCCATACCTTGGCCATCGTGTATAATGCCGTTGATATAAGCGGCTTTACCCGCCCCATACTCGTTCATAGTCACCAGCGCCCCATCCTCGGACAACACCCTCGTGTTATCCTCCGGCTCCATAAGGCTATTCAAGCGAAACACCCGGCCGAAATCCGCGGGAAGATCCTTAAAAAGCGGACCTTCACCGTCCACCTTCAACACGGAAGTCGCATGGTCCGCCGGGCTCTGATTACGGCGCCAAGCCTCGTTGGATCCCTGAGCGGGATACTGGCGTTTTTTTGCCTCCTCTGAAGCAGGGCCTTCATAGTTCAGCCCCAACACGTCATCGACCATTAACTGCCCATCATGAATCGTTGGACCGTCAATGCCGATGAACCCGCCCCCTTGCTCAACAAAACTGCGAACATGGTCCGCTACAGTGTCTGTCCAATAAAAGCCTCCGCTCCACGAGCTTTCTGGCTCTCCCACATTGAGAAGAATATCCGCATCTTCGGGCACACCATTGTTTTCGATATCGCGTAACGCATAAAAATGCACGTCAATAGGTAAATCCGTCAGCGCCTCCAGAATATGCTGGGAAAAGTACACTGTCCAATACTTCGGCCAGGAACGCAGATCCCCCCACGCATTCACCACGTAAAGGTTGAGCGGATGGGTATATATATCCCGCCCATGCAATAAACGATGATAGTTCTCAAAATCATTGAATATCCCGCAGAGCCTCTCCCTTATTTCAGGAGACTCCTCATAATCATGCGCCAGAGACCCTATATCTCCTCCGAATGTTATTCCATCGGGAACATCGAATAAAATGCCCCTAAGCCCACGGCTCCACGCCGTGACGATACGTTGTTTTGCTTGTGGGGCGCTCATCCACATGCCGAGGCGCACTACCCGTTTCACGTTTCCTTCAAAATCCATGAACCGCCGAACATCGGCCGCCCAATTCATGGGCGTCGCCGCCTCATCAAAGCCAGCCTGGTCCAACATACCACGATGAGGCTCTATGCCTACCCAAGCGTCATCAATGAACATTCTTGTTCTTCTGTCTTTTCCGCTAGCGTGAATCCTTTGGTTATACTCCTGGGCGAATCCCAAATTAGACTGCTGGACAACCTCCATCCAAGGAAAGTAATCTTCGGCGGGGACATCATTTGCGGTCTTTATGACGCCTTCATCAACTAAGAATGATGGATCAAAAGGCTTTCCGGTAGCCTCTTCCATCGCTTCTATATTATCGGGATGAATACCTACATTATATCCGTACCAGTCAAGGATGCGCGACGATCCGTCAGAATGCACTTGATGATAGAAATAAATCAAATGGGTGGGCCGAAAAATATCAACTTCGATATCTAGCCAATTCTCATACTGATCCCATATATGCTCCCGCGCTTCGGGAACCATAAAATCCACCCACGTATTACTCCAGTTGCCCTGGTTGCCATGGGAATCCGTCACCACAAAAGTCACACTGTAGCTATGGTCCTGCTTGGCGTCATGGATAATTACACGGGCATCAGGGTCGAATCCCCCAGCAGTTTGCACGTCCCAGCGTTCCGGCGAAAGCCGTTCGCCAACGGTAAGGTCCCAGGCAATCCAATAGTTTGAAGGCTCCAACGTCTCTGTATCGACGGAATACCCTTTGTCAGTACCATCAAAATCGCGGGCATAGCCAGCCAAAAGGTCAATTTCGACACTCCCGCCTGTAGCTTTGACTGGACGTGAAGCCAAGTAGCGGCGAGGCCGCCAATCTGGACGGACTTTCTGCGCATCCGCGTTGTGTATGGGAGACGAGCCGAGTTGTATTTTCAGATCAGTGCCTGCTTGCTCATTGGCTCTTCGAAATTGAGCAACCGTTTCTTCAAACTCTGAAGCCGAATTCCCCGAGGAAGTCCAAATTATATTGGCGCCCAACTCTGACGCCGACTTCACATCGGCCGCACTCAATCGCGGCGCGCCGCCGGTCGTCCACATCACCGTTAATAACGGATCGGTTTTCGTATCATCTCCGGACAGCAAAGGGTGAGCTGAATCCTGCGCAACCGCGCCGGCACACAACACGGTCAATGCCGCCACTGCCGGTAGAATGCGATGCCTCCATCCCCAGCGAGGTGATAGGCTCCCTGCCGCCCTTCGGCGTGCCATGTCTTCGCAAGGAGAAAGCCTCAATCTCGGTCTCCCTTCCAGAGACGTACGCTATCCTTACCCTTGCGCGAGGGCGGCGCGGCGTTCCAACAAACGCTCGAATTGCTGGATGCGCGTATCGAAGAACTGCATGAGCTTCTCGTACAGCTCGGCATTGGCGGCCGCGATGAGGGAACGTTGGTTGCTGACGGTGCTGTCCAGCATGAGGACCTCGTCCAGGCGATCGCCGTAGGCGTCGGTGACCACGCATCCCGCTTCCTCGGCGATGAGGAGGGACGCGGCCAAGTCGTACGGGGCCATGCCGAGCACAATGCCGCGGCCGGCGTTAATGAACTGATCCTGGACCGCGTCGGGGATATCGCGGTAGAAGCGGTTGGCGAAGTCGACGCAGGCGTCGAGCTGATTCGTCAACAACCGCGTCAGGCTGAAGGAGGTGCTGTTGCAGGCGAAGAATCCGCCCTTTAGGCTGGTTAGGTCAATGAGGCGGGCTGCTGTGGGAAACACGAGTTCGGCGGGCCGGGCCGGGACCGTCATGGACCACGAGACCATCTCAAGGTCGGTGTTCTTGGAGGGTTTGGGCCGGGAGAACGAGGTGGAATGCTCCCGGTAGATGCGGGAACCCTTGCCGCGTTCGGCGTAAAAGATCCGGTCGCCCGCTATCTCCATGACACACGCGTTGTCCACGTCGCTAAGCTGAGGCCGCTCGATGACGCGCGTCGCCGCCACACAAACCACGCAACTCTCGAACCCGCTCTTCGCGGCGCGGCTGCCGTCCACGGGATCCACCACCAGCAGATACTGCGGCGGGCCAGACGAAAACGTAGTGTACCCGGCATCCTCGGAGTAGTAGGCCACCGGCTGATCGCAGCGTCTCAAGTAGCTAAGCAAGGCCTTTTCGGCGATCTGGTCCAGCTTGAACGTGGCGTCGCCGCTCGAAGCGGAACCCACGATCTCCCGCCCCCGCGCGTCGCGCACGGCCGGCCGCACCGCGTCCCGCACATGGGCGGCCACGTCCATCAAGAACTCCCGGGGCAACGGCTTGACGGTTTTCCCTTTGGACGTGGAATGCGAAGGCCCCTTGGAGGCATCCGGGTTCGTGGCGCCTCCCGGTGGTCCTGCCGCTTTTTTCGCGCTATCCGTCTTCCCGTCGTCCTTGACCGCTCGGCCCGCGGGACGGCTCTTCGCCATCCGCTCCGCTTCGGCGGCAGGTTCGGCGTGTTGCTTTCGCGTGCTTGCTTTTTCCTGCGTCATCGTCGCCTCGTTACGTGCGTTACCGGCGTTTCGCTCTCACTGCGCCCGGGACACCCGTCCTGGCCCAGCGCGTTACGCGTTTCCGGTCGAATGTGCTTATTTCACATTTACTCTGGTTGAAGCAATATAATCAAGAAAACGGTCCTTAATTCTGCCCTTTGACGCATCGCCCCGATGTAAGGAAGGCTCTACGTGGTCTGGCTGCCTTCGTGGAAAGTCATATCTCCTTTCTGCTTTGGGTACGATAGCGCCGCCATCCGCAACGATTGGCCGTCATTAACCAGTAATCCCGCGCATGCCAGTTCGTGGGCTTACGGGGATTTGTTTCATAATCGAACACGGCGAGACCGCCTGCAGTTCCATCAATCCTGCCACCGCAGTCACACCATGGCGCCCGTTTGCCCCACGTCTCTTCTTCTCTTATCCCGCCATAGCCGTTTTCGATGCATCCGCCGCGAGCCGCCTCCAGTGCCGAAGCCATCCGGGGCGCCGAGAGACCGCCCACGTGTTTACCCTTGCCACTAGTAAACTTGCCCTTTCGATGAGATGTGTGCACGCATAAACCAACGAATACCGTGAGCAGCGGCTTTTCGAGCGGCTGGCGGCATCCCCGGCCTCCGTTCCGCTACCCGCTACGCCACCGTTTTGGCGATGGCGGGCCGATATACCGTTATAGTGAGAATTAGTTTACCATTTCAGGGCCAAACATGTCCAGAGCCTATCTTTGAAGCGATAGAAGC
>JBKHFO010000042.1:0-20039 GCA_046540175.1 Candidatus Hydrogenedentota bacterium | reverse complement strand
GCTTTCTCCGCGACAGCGATGGCTTCTTCCGCCGATTCCTTTGAGACGGGTTCAAACTCGCCCGGATACCGGAATTCCACGGCGTATGGGCTAAGGGTGTCGGCAACAAACAAGTCCTGAGCCAATTGTTCATCCGCCGTTGCCATGATTCTCCGAAGCCTCTCCATATCATGGGTTTTCGGAAATTCAATCTGCCACCGAACCAGGTAAGCCTTAATAGCCTTCTCCGCACACTGTTGAGCATGGAATGCCGATACCCCGTAATCATTGAATTCCTGCGCCAACAGCGTCCTCGCAGCCCGTCGATCGTCTTCGGCCCTGCGCAGCCAGTCCTGCACGAAGTCCCACCGCACCTGCTCCGGGGTTCGCATTACAAGGCGATCCCGTACTTGTTGGCCGGATATGCCAGTCCCCCAACCACGTTCTTGGTTTCCTCAAACTCTTCCTCGCTCATCACGCACACGTCCAAGGGATGCGGGAAATCACGCATCGCCCCTCGCAATCGTTTGCTTTCTTCCATTTTGGAAACCGGCCCCTTCTCAACGACCAAAATGTCGAAGTCGCTGTCCTTCGTGGCCCCGCCTGTGGCGCGGGAGCCGTACAGGATAATGCGGCTAAGCCGGTTCCCCACCTGTTGTGAAAGGGTATCCCGTATTTGTTCCAGCAACTGCTGGTCCGTGTTTGTAGGCATGCTGTTCAGCTTCACGTGGTATTGCTGTCCGCCTTCACAAAATATGAAACCACGCCTTACGCAGAGGGGTCGGCGGCGCGGCCCATGAACAGAATACTCCCGCTGTGTTGGTCGCGCAACAAGAACAGAAACGGGCGATCGGCGTGAAACGCCACGGGCTCATCCTCGGGCATAATGGCCGTGACTTGCATGACGACGGCTGTCGCCGCGGCGGCTTCCGTGCCTTCTTCATGCACGTCGATGAAGGCTTTGTGCAGCACGGCGGAAATGTGCAGGTCATCGGCATCGGGGGCCATGCCCGAGAAATCCGAGTCCCGGGGCGAGAAGGCGTGCTCCATGCCCATGGCCTGGAGCACGTCATCCAGCCGGAGTTCCGTGGTGAACTCAAACTTAGGCAGTCTTACGTCGACTTGCTCCTGGCTCAGCGCATCCACCCACTGTTCCACCGTGTCCGCTGTCAATTCCGCTTCAAGCGCCGCCAACCCATCATGGGTTTCGGGCAGCGCCACGAGCATAGCCACATCACGCCCTTCATAAGGCAGCTCCAGCACTTGAACACCATCGACTTCGGCGTATCGGAACTGCTCGGTCTGCCGCATCATGTCCACGTCCACTTCCTCGCCGTCCGCGCGCGTGAACTCGCCGGCTTCGGTAGCCTCCTCTTCGAAGGGCTCGAGCCACGCGCCTTTGAAGTAGATGGCGTTGGCCAACACAAGCCGCGTCAAGGGATTGAGCGTACCCGGCGGGATGATGTCTTGGATCCGCTCTTGGGTTTGTTCTTCAACCCACGCGTTTATCCGGTCCGCCTCCGCCTCGGGTTCGCCTGCGAAATCGGCTTCGCGCAGGGGCGCTTCGTACTGGGTTTCAAGCAACTCAAGAAAAGCGGGCGCGAAATCGTATCCCTCTTGGCCCCAAAGCGCGTTGGCGACCACGAGTTCGTAATCTTCCTCTGCTTCGCGTTCCCGCAGCTCTCCAACGACAGCGGCGAAGACCTCGTGAACATCCTCCCCCGCGAAACGCAGCACCTCTTCCATCTGCGCGGCGGTCTCGCCTCCCGCCCCCGCGTAGGTCATGGCGAGGGCGCTCGAGATGCTGAACGGTGACGCCACCAGGTTCCCGCCGTCCTCCGCCAATCGCTGGTGAAGCGCGATGGCGAACTCGGTGTTTCCACCCACCAGCGCGTTCTCGCTCACAGGTTCCTCCGCATTTGCGTTCGCTCCAACGCCCGCCAGCACCATGGCGGCCGCCAAAACACTCAATCGCATCGTCCTCATGATTTCGGCCCTCGCTGTTGTTTAGGCTGAGACAAGGCCTCACGGACCGTCGGGATAAACTCCGCTGAGGCCATCATCCTATAGTTCGCACACGCAGCGCAATCCCGTCGAACCAACCACCGGCTTGAGCCGCGCCAGAAGCAAGCGCCTCTTGGCTCGCCAACATCTGGTGATTGGAGCACCCAGGTAAATGCTAGATCAATAGGGTCTCCACGTATTCAACGAGACCACACACATCCGTGCCAAGCTGCTCCCTGTTCAGCGGTTCATCGTCCATAGGGGGAGATTCATAGCGAAAACGAGTGGCGTAACTGTTCAACTCCACAAAGTCCCAATAGGACTCCATATTGCACCCATGCGTCTCTAGCTTCTCGAGGAGGATCCTGAGGTCGTGTGTATAAGGATGGATCTCGCCGAGTGCGTTCAACCAAGCTTTGAGCGCCTTCTCCACCGCTTGCTGTGCGTGAAAGCCAACTACTCGATCGTCAAAGGCCTCGCGATCTCTCATATTGAGCAAGGCTCTTAGGTCGCTTTTCGCGCTATCCAGAAGCGCCCGTCCCTCTTCATGCGCGCCCATACAAAGGTATCCCTTGCGTAAGACATGTCGCGATGATGTGACCTGGCGTGTCTCGCCAGCGCTCCACCTCGCTTCGGGTGTACACCAGTAGCTCTACCGGCACGCATATTCCACGTAGTCGACGATAGAGACGGCCAGTTATCTGGCGCCGCCGCCGCGCCTCTTCGGAGTCGGAAAGCACGACAAGCAGATCCACGTCCGAATCCGGAGCGTTCGTCTTCCTAGCACGTGACCCAAACAGGATTACGGCTTCTGGATGGGCTTCATCCACGATGGCGTCCGTTATGAATTTGAGGAGTTCTACTTCCTGCCCGGCTTGCATTACTTGGACGCTGTCTCCATCCCGGGCAAATCGCACGTTTTTTGTTGCTCCGTAATCGTGATTCAATTCATCTAGAAAACGATCGAACTCTTCAACAGAGGTTAGCGTCCGCACGGAGCCAGAGCCCGAGATGCTTGGGGTGGTCTTCTGAAGCAGGCATGCGAGAATGGCGGTCAGAAAGCCGCGGACATAATCAAAACGATTCATGTCCATTTCGCGCTGTATATGCTCGCGGTAATCCACGGAAAAGCGGACACCTGTGTCTTTATGGGGCGCGGCTCTCACGTTTCATTCTCCTTCCAGTGCATGGGTAATAACTAAGCGGCGCCGCCGCTACTCTGTATCGCTTGGCCTAAGTAGATGGCGGGTCCACATGGAGATATGGCCTACCGCGATAACGATCACCGCGCCGATAAGCGTATACAACGGCCACGCGATGGGGATGGGGTCACCCGGCAGCGCGTATTGGATGGGGCCCTCAACCATGTAAAGCAGCGCCGCCAGCCCCGTGAAGAACCCGATGATGGCGTCGATGCGTTTTGGTTTGCTAAATAGAATGCCAAGCGTGAATACGCCGAGCAAACCGCCGTAGGTATAGGACGCGATCTCAAGGCCCAGCTCCACGACGGCGGGTTGTTCTTCCTCTGCCCGAAGCTGCAGCACGGCGAACAAGAAAGCGGACCCCGTGATAATGAGTCCCCACGCCACGGTGATGAGCCTGGACGCGAACAGATCCTGCGTGGGCGTGTTGTTTTTGCCTAGGTAGGGCTTGTAGAGGTCCATCGATGTTGACGACGCCAGGGAGTTCAGGGACGAACTCAAGCTGCTCATCGCGGCGGCGAACAAGGCCGCAACGATCAAGCCGGTCACGCCCATGGGCAGTTCTTCGATGATGAACATCGCGAAGATCTCGTCCGTGGTGGCGAGGCCGAGGTCGCCGGCGGATTGGCCTTGGTAAAAGATATGGAGCAGACCGCCAATCCCTAGGAACAAGGCGAACTGAAGGAACACCACGAGACCGCTGCCGATGAGCGCCTTTTGGCTCGAGCGCAGGTCGTTTGTGGCGAGGAGGCGCTGCACAATGAGCTGATCGGTCCCATGCGAGGCGACCGAGAACACGGCGCCGCCGATCAAGGCCGTGAAGAACGTGTAGGGCTGGGTGATGAACTCGGCGAAGGGTTGGCCAAAGCCGAAATCGATAACGGTCAGTTTACCCTCGTCTGACAACGCGCTCACCGCGCCGGCGATCCCCTCGGGGAGACCGGCCATCAGCACGCCCAGGGCGATCAGCGCGCCCCCGATGTAGACCGCCATTTGCATGACGTCCATCCAGACCACGGCCCTAATCCCGCCGATGAACGTGTAGATGATGGTGATGCCCGCTATCCCCGTGATGGCGATGAGATAGACGCCGAGGTCGCCCATTTCCGTGAACGCGCCGCCCAAGCGCAAGACAAGGGCCAGCGGGATGGCCGTGGCGAACAGGCGGACGCCATCGGCCAGGAGCCGGGTAACGAGAAACGTGGTGCTGGTGATGTTGCGCATCGAATCGCCGAAGCGGGCGCCGAGAAACTGGTAGGCCGTGCTGAGTTCGCCCCGGTAATACGCGGGCAGAAACAGAATGCTGACCAGTATTCGGCCGGTGATGTAGCCGAAGACGATTTGGAGGAACGTCAGGTCGCCCCCGTAGGCGACGGCGGGGATGCTGATGAAAGTGAGCGTGCTGGTTTCCGTGGCCACCACGGAGAAAAGCACGGCCCACCACGGTAGATTGTGGCCGCCAAGGAAGTAATCGGCATTGGAGCGCTGCCGGCCGGCCGCGATCACCCCAAGCGACGCCACCAGTAGGAGGTACACAATAAGTACCACGTAGTCCAGAATTGTCACGAGCGCTTCCCCTCCCGTTTCAACCGCCAGTTAGGTCTTGTCCGCGTGAGCAAAGTCCTCAGAATAACGCCCAACGGCGCTCAACTCAAACGCCCCCTATTTTGTCAGCCCCAAAATGGTGGATCATGCTGGTTGGCTCGTGCCGATCCTGAAATGATTTAGCGACAGCTCCACCTGTAGGGGCGTAGAAACGGTATACACCCGGCGGTTGCGACTCCGCCGAGGTCATCAAGATCGTCACGATTGGACTGGCCGGGTAAGCATTGATAGAGTGAATGATCCCAAGGGGTTCATTTCACACTAACACGGAAACAAAGGGATGAATAGATACCTAGCATTTGAAGGAGGCGGCACGCGAACCACGGCGGCCTTGTTTGGTCTCAATGGCGAACGGTTGGCCGAGGCGGAGGGGGGGCCGTCGAACCCGACGTCTCAAGGGCCAGAATTCGCAGCAGCCGTGCTTCACGGTTTGGGAAGGCAACTCTTAGGAGACGCCGCCGTGACCGTTTCCGCCGTGGGCGCGGGCCTCGCCGGGGCCGCCCGCCTGTCCGTTCGCGATCAGACGGCGGATGCCGTGGCCCGCGCCTTTCCCGGAAGCCATGTCCGGGTGGGCGGGGATCTTTATCCCCTGCTCTGGGCGAATGCGGGGCCCCGTCCCGCCATTCTTGTTGTGGCGGGCACGGGCTCGAGCGTGCTGGTGCAGACCGGGGCGGGGTCTCGGTTCATCCTCGGGGGATGGGGACCGGTCTTCGGCGATCAGGGCAGCGCGTACGGTTTGGCGACGGCGGGCTTACAGGCCATGGCGGAGGCCATAGACGGCGCGGGACCGCCCACGGCCCTTATTGAGGAGTTACCCAAGGCAGTGGGAGTCTCCACACCCCGCGATCTGTGTCAGTGGGCCGCGGGCGCGAGCCGGGCGGAGATTGCCGCGCTGGCGCCCGTCGTTGTCGCCC
This sequence comes from Candidatus Hydrogenedentota bacterium, assembly GCA_046540175.1. GTDB lineage: Bacteria > Hydrogenedentota > Hydrogenedentia > Hydrogenedentales > SLHB01 > SKRY01. Next base: position 14,335 of record JBKHFO010000042.1, on the reverse strand, counting down.
AAGCCGAGGCGAATGACGGGACGGCGGTGGCATGTTTACACGTCCAGGCGTGGAGGTTGGTGAGCCTTGTCGCGATGGGGCGGGATCGCGGCCGTCTTCCACAAGAGGTCCCTGTATTTCTTCATGGCGGCCTGTTCCACAACCTTCCCGCGTACACCCAGTTTTTTACGGGCATTCTTGGCGCCCAATGGCCCGGATGCGCCGTCCAGCACACTTCCATTTGCGGGCCGGACGCCGTGTTAGAGAGCTTGAAAACCGAGCCAGCGCCGGCGTGGATGTCCGTGCGCGAGCCTACGGAGACGGCCAGCGCCTCTGTCCAACTAAGCCCCACGGAGGCCCTGGCGCCGGCCGTCCCCATTGACCGTCTTGAACCAAAAGCGATCGCGGAGACCATGCACGAGGCGGATCGGCGGGCCGTCGATGCCGTGACCCCGGCGTTGCCCGTTGTCGCCGAGGTGATGGAGCGCGCGGGGGAGGCTATCCGAGAGGGAGGGCGTATTATCTACATGGGGGCGGGGACCAGCGGCCGGCTCGGCGTGCTTGACGCCTCCGAGTGTCCGCCGACCTTCGGCGTGCCGCCGGGGCGCGTCGTGGCGCTGATGGCTGGGGGTGAACGCGCCGTGCGGGAAAGCATCGAGGGAAGCGAGGACGAGGAAGAGCAAGCGGTTCGCGATCTCGACGCGGTGCGGCCTGGCGCCGCCGACATGGTCATCGGCATTGCCGCTTCTGGGACGACGCCCTATGTCCGCGCGGGTCTTGGCCGCGCCCGGGCATGTGGAGCCAGCACGGCATTGGTATGCTGCAACCCTGCTGTACGAGAGGGCGCGGACCACATCATCGCGGCGTGCACCGGTCCTGAAGTGGTGGCGGGTTCGACGCGTCTGAAGGCGGGCACGGCGACCAAGCTCATCCTTAATATGATTTCGACGGGGGCCATGACTCGGGCGGGCTATGTCTTCGAAGGCCGGATGGTCCGCATGCGACCGGTGAACGCCAAGCTTCGGCGCCGCGCCGTGCTCATCGTGCGCGAGCTTGCGGAGCGCCCGGAAGCCGAGGCCGAGCGCTTGCTCAACGAAGCCGGCAACGACATCGCCGTGGCCGTGCTCATGGCTCGAAAACAAATTGACGCTGCTACGGCCCGCCGGCGGCTTGAGGCGCACGGCTATTCGCTTCGCGAAGCACTTGAAGAAACGTGATAGGCCCCTTCAGGAAACGCTTCATGTCTGATGTGTAGAACGCGCTTCGCCCAAGTTCGCCAAACCGCTCAAGGCGTTTCGCAAGGTCCACAGGGACGGAGCCAAATCGGGCGCCTCCATATCGGGGGCCATGATTTGCTCGTAGAACGTGGGGATGGCCTTGTGGTATTGGAGAGCCCGACTCGCCAATTCCGAGATGGAAGCGGGCGGCTCGATTTCGGCGGTGGGGGGGAGTGAAGAGGCGTCTTCTGTCCAGGCAAGGAGCAGGTCCACGGCGGCCAATTGCCGTTTGAGCACGTAGTTCCAATTCACGACATATCCCAGCGTAATATCGCTCTGCTGTTCCCAATAACGGGGCTCCACTTCCGCGAAGGGACTGTACACGGCATGACTGGTGAGGAGATCGCGAAAGAAACGGAAAAACACGCCTGTGTGCTCTTGCGCGTCCCCGGCGGTCAGGAAGAACGCCATGCAGCGGTCCATCGTGTCGAACACGTCCCAGTCTTTGCGGCGAAACCAGGCTAACGTGGGATGCTCGCCCTCGATTTCGCTTCCCACCAGTCCCAAGGCGTCATTGAGCGGTTTCTGGTAATCCGGATTGCCTTTGCGGCTGCACGCGGCGAGGTTCACGAACCAAGCGTTCATGAGAACGCCCATGGCCGCGGCCCACGGGAGCCGTTCGGGAAATGGGCGCGTGACGTAGGCCGCCTCTTGCCAACGCAAGGCCTCGGCCATGCGCAGCACGGCTTGGACGTGTTCCTCGCACATTTCCGCGAGAAAGCCGAGCGAGGCGCACTTTGCGGTTTCCTGAGGGATGCGGGCGGTGTCGTTCTCAGGGACAGGGAGCTGAAGTGCGGCCTTGTTCCAGCCCTGTAAACAAGCGGACCAGTCCGGCCGCTCGAAATTCAAGGGAACTTGATTGAGGATAGTCTGTTCGGCGCTGCGCAACGCTTTGTGTTCCGCATTCCAGAGCTGCTCGAACGCGTGGCGGCATCGTTCCGGATTGGAGAGAGCGAACGCCATGCCTACTCCGTCAACGTGGACGAAACCACGCTGCGTCTAAGATGGACCATAGGTGAACAATCCAGCCTAGCAACACGAGCCACAACAGGGCGGCTAACACGAAGTGAAGGAGCGCCCAGATGGGACGCCCTTGGAGGAGTTGGCCAAGACCGGGAATGAAGAAGCTGGCCAAGGCCGCGATGACATTGCCTGGGGAACCCGGCCCGGCCTGGCTCATATCCAAACTCCTTAATGATGGCGTGACGCCTTTTGCATGAAGAAACCCCGGCGCCGTTTGCAAGCGCCGGGGGGATGAAAAATATGGTGCCGGAGAAGGGACTTGAACCCCCACGGGCTTTCGCCCACATGGTCCTGAACCATGCGTGTCTGCCTATTTCACCACTCCGGCATTCACGTAACCAACTTTCACTCCCCATTTTAGAGAACGAACGGGCTCATGTCAAATACGCGAGTTGACCCGGGAAGGAGCAAAACTGCCCCTTGGCAGAGATTCGTGATGTAAACGGCCGTCTACTTGGCCGGAAAATGCCTCCAATCCGTTGGGATAGGCATAAGGAGAGCGGAGCATGTACAATAGGAGCCCCAAATACGTTAGAGAAATCGTCTGTTTTTAGTTGCCGTTATTCATGGGAGTTGATGTATGAGCTACGAATTGATGAGCGAGACCCTTGAGCGGTATCGCGTTGTTCCTGTGATAGCCATCGAGGAGCCAGATAAGGCGCTTCCCTTGGCCGACGCCCTTATTGACGGCGGATTGCCGGTGGCGGAAATAACATTTCGCACAAAGGCGGCCGCCGAGGTTATACGGACCTTGCGGCGCGAAAAGCCCGACCTTGTCGTCGGCGCGGGCACCGTGCTTAGTCTGGAGAACGCGGCCGCCGCGGTAGAAGCGGGCGCGCAATTCGCCGTGGCGCCGGGACTCAACCCGAAGATCGTCGCCGCCGCGCGGGATCGCGGCATGCCGTTCATGCCGGGCATCGCCACGCCGAGCGAACTGGAACGCGCGCTCGAACTGGAATGCCCCATTCAGAAATTCTTTCCCTCCGAGGCGTTGGGGGGAACGAAGCTGCTGAAGGCCATGACGGGTCCCTACGCCCATACAGGGGTGCGTTTTGTCCCCACCGGCGGCGTGAACGCGGGCAACCTCGCCGAGTACCTGGCCACGCCCGGCGTCATCGCCGTGGGCGGCACATGGGTGGCCACGAAACAGGATATCGCCACGGACGCGTGGGATACCGTCGCCCAACGTTGCCGCGAGGTCGCGGATATCGTGGCCCAAAGCGGGGGATAGGGGGAGGCGGCTCAGGAGAACCAGATGGGGGAGAGGCGCGTACTGCGCCGCGTTGCTGCTTCTCGCGCTTGGGGCGCGCATTGGCGTTCCTTCACGTTGGACTTCAGCCGGGCTCCAAGGCGGCGTCGACCTCGGCGATGATGGTCTCGGCTTCCTGTTGGCGCCCCGCGGTCGCGGCTACCTGCCGAAGGTTGTCACGGGCTTCATCGTAGGAAGGATTCAAGCGAACGGCCCGCGTGAGGTAGTGAAACGCCCTGACGACGTCGCCGAGTTCGCGGCAAATGACGCCCAAGTCGTTGAAGGTCTTCTCGTGGAAAGGACATAGCTTCTCGGCGGCATGAAGCAAGTGTACGGCTTGGATGAGGCCGCCGCGTTGATAGGCCGCGCTCGCCGCGCTTGTGAGTTCGTGCACTTTCATGAGCGCTTCCGGCCGGGATTCCGTTTGCGTGCGCCACTTCATTTCAAAACGCCGCCGATTGGTTTCGAATAGTTCATTCCAGTCCTGACCCGTGATCCCCATGCCTAGAAAAGTGCGGCAGCCGAAATGAAATACAAACACATCCTCGGCCATGGCGAGACGGTAATTGGCGTTTACGACGCGGCGGCAATAATCCTCATCGTCGAAGGTTCCGGGGCTGAAGTCCTCGTCCAACGGACCCACTGCGCGCCAGGTTTCTTCGCGTATCAGCAGGCAGAAACTCCCAAGCCGGTTCACGAAACGCGCTCCGCCGTTCCATTCTCGCGCGATGCGTTGGGCCAGTGCATGGAATTTCTCCGCTCCTCTAAAATCAACGCCTTCCATGTACTGAGGGGAGGGAGCGTAGTTGGTGCGGGGGCCCACAAGTCCGAGTTCGGGAAATCGTTCCAGGACCGCGAGAAGCCGGTCAAGCCATTCAGAGGGCACGAGCGTATCGGTGTGGACAAGGGCGACATGGCCCTCGGCGCGCTCCAGGGCAGCGTTGACGGCCGCCGCGAATCCCCGGTTTTTCGCCAAGTGAATGACCTCCGCGCCGGAAACCGAATCGAAGAAGTCCCCCACGCCGTCGGTTGAACCGCTGTCAACCAGAATCAGCTTATAGGGCGGGGCAGTATGTCTGCGCACCGTCGTAACGCACTGACGGCTATAGGCGGCTTGGTTGTGTGCTGGAATGATTATAGTGGTATATCTGTCCATGGTTTACACTAGAACATCGCCTTTTTCCGGACCGCTCCAGGGGGCCGGCCAGCGCCATGGGAGCGGGAAAGTAGTGTACGCGGCGCGCACGGTGAGCCGGCCTTTCCCCGTGGCTACGGTAACCCGCGGCCGCACCTTCAATACCGTGCCGGGTTCGGCTTCCACCGGCCTATCGTCGTATTCCGCGCGCAGGATGTACACGAAGCGCCCCCGCCACCAGAAGCGCGAGCGGTGGATGGGGTGCAAGGCGCGAATGCGACGGTCGATGGTCTCGGCCGGTTCGGCCCAATCGATGTAGGTGTCTTCAAGTTTCGGGGCTTTCTCGTACGTGGCGAAGGCGGGATCCTGCGGCGTTCCGTCGAGTCCATGCTGTTCAACGGCGTCGAGCATGGAAAGCACATGTTCGCCGGCAAGGCGGGATAGTTTCTTATGCAGGGTTCCCGCCGTCTCGCGCGGGTCAATGGGGACCCGATGCTGGGCGAGTATAGGCCCCGTATCGATTCCAACATCCATCCGGTGAAAGGTAACCCCGCTTTCCGAATCGCCAGCCAGAATCGCTGGCGTAAAGGGATTCGGTCCGCGATGGCGAGGCAAGAGACTTGAATGCGTGTTGACACAGCCGATCCGGGGCAGGTTCAGGAGTGGCGGTTTGAGAATGATTCCAAACCCGCCAACCAGAAGCAGGTCGGGTTCCGCGGCGGCAATCGGAGCCAACTCATGGGGTTCCATCCGATTGAGCCATACAATGGGGATTCCGTTTCTTGCGGCGATACCCATTATGCTCCGGTCCCCCCCCAGCGAACGGTTCAAGAGAGGGCGCGCCCGGCGGCTGAATCCGCCTACACCCCGCCCGTTCTGTATCAGGGCCACCAGTTCATGCCGGGATTCCATGATGGGGCGCACAAGGTTCGCCCCCAGGTAACCGGATCCAGCGAAGGCAATGCGCATAGGCTTAATGAGACTCCGGAATGCGTGGCGAAAACCACGTTACGTTGTTCATCCTGCTCCTGGCGCCGGCGTGGCGTCAAAACACCTTCCGCGTATCCAACAGCAAGGTGACAGGCCCTTCGTTTACAAGGCTTACATTCATGAAGGCGCCGAATTCTCCCGTTTCCACGGGAATGGCTCGCTCCCGTAATAGATTAACGACGCGTTCGTACAAAGGGATGGCAAGTTCGGGGCGGGCCGCATGAACAAACGAGGGACGCCGTCCCCGCCGGCAATCGCCCAGCAGGGTAAACTGGGAGACGGCAAGCACGCTGCCCTGGACATCCTCTAGGGACCGGTTGAACTTCCCATCATCATCCATAAAGCACCGAAGACCGGCGATGCGGTCCGCCATTTGCTTGGCGTCATCCTCCGTATCGTCCGTGGATACGCCAAGCAGCACCGCTAATCCTTCGCCAATTTCCCCTGTAATGCGGCCCTCGATTTCCACCGATGCCCGCGAAACTCGTTGGACAACTGCTCTCACTAGTATAACCCTCCTTCCGTTGAATCCGCGCCTATAAGTCTAGCAACGGCGCGTCCATGCTTCAATGGCCGGTTTGCGCTCCTCATACGCGGTTCGCGCGGTTCACAATCACTTTGCAAGAGATAGCACACAAAACAGGCCCCCGGAAAGGAGTAACGGGAGCCTGTTTCTGTGTTGGTTTGGTGTTAAAGAACGTATGGCAAGGAAGCTAGAACCCCATCCCCGTCTGGAAGTGGAGGCGGCCGCTGCTGCTTTGGTAGCGGCCAGGATTTATGGGGTGCGCGTAGTCGAGACGGACAGGCCCTAGCATAGGCACCTCAAAGCCTACTCCGACGCCGCCGCTGAAACGGAGATCGTCGACCTCAATATCGCTTGGAACAGCCCATACCGCGCCGCCGTCCACGAAGCTATAGAGGCGCAAGGGCTCGAAGAAGTCGTACTGCACTTCGACGTTATTGATTAGGCGCACTTGGCCGCCGACTCTGTCAACCGGACCGAATATGAAGAACCGGCGCTCGGTGGGACCTACTTCGTGGTTGCGATAGCCCCGAATCGTAGTCGTGCCGCCGGCGAAAAACCGGTCGGACAGCGGAACGAAGTCGGATTGGCCATAGTCTGTCACATACCCCTCGCGGGTGCGATAGGAGAGCACGTATTGATCCCGGTTACCGAAGGAGTAGTACCACGTCGAATCATGCTCCAGCCGAATGAAATCGTTGTCTCCTCCCAATCCAGCAAGCTCAACCTCGAAATCATGGCGCGCGCCCTCTGATGGATTCCGCAGGTCGTCGCGGGTGTCCCGGCTTATATTCCATACGGCGCTGATGGTGGTGCGCCCGCCGCGTTCTCGCCGGAGCTGACGCGAAGAGAAACGGGGAAGATCGCGAATCTCAAGATCCCGGTATCGCAAGGCGAGCGTGGTGTCCATGTAAGGGGAGAGTTCTTTCCCGAAACGAATTTGCCCGCCGCTGGAGTCCTCCCTATAGCGCATGGCGCCGCGAGGCTGGACTGAGCGGTTGTACGCGTCTACGCCGAACATAAGGGGAAGTCCCCCAATTTCGGGATCCGTGAAACCCAAATTAAACTCGGTTCGGCGGCGGGCGATATTGATTTCCGCCCGCAGCTGTTGGCCCCCGCCTGCAAAAGAGTAAGGGTTGGTTATGTCGAAGTTTGTTAATTCCACATTGGCGTGTCCGCCTATCCCGTCATCGGGGCTAAACCCGAGCCCGAAGGTGAATTCGCCGGTTTGGGCTTCCTCCACGTCAATGACGAGATTCTCGTAGCGGGGATTGTTCTCAAGAGGCTCCAAGTTAAAACGAACCTCATCGAAGTATCCGGTTCGTTCCAGTTCTTGCTGCGTTTGGCGAAGCGCGCTGCCGTCGAAACGATCGCCCGGATCCAAATGCAGCCGGTTACGGATGACGTCATCTCGGGTAATCGTGTTGCCCGTGATCCGGATTTCTCGAACGTACTTGAGTTCGTCCTCGGTGATTTGATGGGTTATGTTGGTGGTGTGATTGTCCCTGTCCAAGATGACTTGGGGGGTAACCTGAGCGTTGACGTAACCGCTGTCACTGTAGCCTTGGGTAATGACTTGAACGTCGGTTTGTACTTGGCTGCGATCATGGACCGCGCCGGGCTGAGCGCCCAGCGTTGAGATGATTTCTTCCTCCTCGAAGACGATGTTGCCTTGAACGTCGAGGTCGGCGATGTGGTAGATAGGCCCTTCGTCGATGTGGACGGTTATGTATAGCCGCCGGCCTTTTTCGTCATATTCGAATTCGGCCCCAAGGACCTCGGCTTCAAGATGGCCATGATTGCCGTATTCTTGCGCGATCCGTTGAAGATCCGCCTCGAATTCGGGCTCGCTATACTGGCCGCCAAGAAACCACCACGCCGGACTGGTCTCGATTATATCGCTGAGATAGCTGTCGCTCAGCGTCTCATTGCCCACGAAGTCGATTCCCCCTATCCGCGCGCGCGGCCCCTCCTCGATCAAGTAGGTTAAACTGACTTCGGCGGGGCCGATTTCTTCCACAATGATCTCGACTTGGGCGTTGGGAAAGCCGCGTTCCTGATACAACTCAAGGATGGACTCGCGTTCCTGTTCATAGCCCCCGGGATTGAAAGAATCCCCCTCGCGCCACCGGAGGGCGCCGCGGATATGGCGATCTCCTACGATGTCATTTCCCGCGATATTGACCTCGCGAATCATCCGCTTTTCTTCGAAAACATAGGTGATGATCACCTCGTTTTGAACCGGCGTGGCTTCGACGCGGACCGTGGCGAAATACCCCATGTCGTGAAGCCGGCGAAGATCCCGGGCCGAGGCCCTGGGATTGTAGGAGGCGCCTTCCTCTACCTCGATCTGGGCGCGCACAATGGACGGGCTTACACGCTGCAAGCCCTCAAGGCGAATCTCGCGTACAGTTTGCCCGGCATAGTCTTGGGCAAAGACGGCATATGCCGGGCAAAATAGGACCGCCAAGGTCCAGGCAATAATCAGGTTTCTCAAGTGGTTACACCTTCCGCTGCTGGCGCCCGGGGCTTGAACTCAAGTCTATCCTCCTCCTCGTGAACTTGAATCTCCAGTTCAGCGCCCGGCTGAAACTCTCCGCGCAACATAAGCTCCGAGAGCGGGTCTTCCACGTAGAGCTGCACCGCCCGCCGCAACGGCCGGGCCCCGTACTGCTCATCGCTGCCCTTTTTCACCAGGAACTGCTTCGCCTCGGGCGTGAGATTGAACACGATCCCCATTTCATGGCCACGTTGTAACACTTCGGCCACGTGAATATCAACAATGTCCAGAAGCTGGTCCTCCGTGAGGCGGTGGAACACCACCAACTCGTCCACGCGGTTCAGGAATTCAGGGTTGAATACCTTCTTGACTTCATCCATGACCCTGTCCCGCATCTCACGATACTCGCTGGCCGCGTCGTGGCGCTGAAAGCCGACCGTGGTGTGGCGGCCGATGCGGCGGGCGCCCACGTTGCTGGTCATGACGAGCACGGTGTTGCTGAAGTCCACTTTCCGGCCGGTGGCGTCGGTCATGTGGCCATCTTCCAGCACTTGAAGGAGGACGTTGAACACATCGGGATGGGCTTTTTCTATCTCGTCAAACAGCACCACGGAGTAAGGACGCCGCCGCACTTGCTCGGTAAGCTGGCCGCCCTCGTTGTACCCCACGTAGCCTGGGGGCGCGCCGGCTAAGCGGCTTACAGCGAACTTCTCCATGTACTCGGACATGTCGATCGTGATCAGCGCATCCTCTTGCCCGAACAGGAATGTGGCCAGGCTTTTGGCCAGCAATGTCTTGCCTACTCCGGTGGGGCCCAAGAACAGGAAGGAGCCCACCGGCCGGCGCGTATCCTTCAGGCCCGCCCTGCTGCGTTGGATGGCCCGCGTAACGGCGTCGATGGCCTCGTCTTGGCCCACGACGTGCTTGTGGAGTTCCTCGCGCATGCGCAGCAGGCGATCGGTTTCCCGCTCTTCCAGTTTGGTCAGGGGCACGCCGGTCCACTTAGAGACGATGTATGCGATGTCTTCTTCCGTTACCTCGGTCTCGGAGGAGTCACGCTGTTGCTCCCAGTTGCGCTTACTCTCCTCGAGGTTGGCGATAAGCATTCGTTCGCGATCCCGCAGGCTGGCGGCGCGTTCATACTCTTGACCGCGGATGGCTTCTTCCTTCTCCTGCGTGATCTGCTCGATCTCGTGCTCAATCTCCTTGAGTTCCGGCGGCCGCGTCGTGATGCGAAGACGGGCGCGGCTTCCCGCCTCATCAATTACGTCTACCGCCTTATCCGGCAGATGTCGATCGGTGATATACTGGTTGGATAGCTTGGCGGCCGCCACGACGGCTTCCTCGGAGAACTTTACCCGGTGGTGGGCCTCATACTTGTCGCGCAAGCCCTTGATAATCTGGATGGTCTCTTCCACCGTGGGCGCGTCCACCAATATGGATTGGAAGCGCCGGGCCAAGGCGGCGTCCTTTTCAATGTGCTTTCGATACTCGTCCATGGTCGTGGCGCCGATGCACTGGAGTTCGCCGCGCGCCAGGGACGGTTTCAGCATGTTGGCTGCATCCACGGCGCCCTCGGCCGCGCCGGCGCCCACGATGGTGTGCAGTTCGTCAATGAACAGGATAATGTTGTCGGCTCGCCGGATTTCCTTCATTACCGATTTAAGCCGCTCCTCGAATTGGCCGCGGTACTTTGTGCCGGCCACAACCCCGGCTAAGTCCAACGTAAGAACGCGCTTATTCAACAGGAGATCGGGCACTTCGCCGGTAACAATGGCTTGGGCCAATCCTTCGACAATGGCTGTCTTGCCCACCCCGGCCTCGCCAATCAGCACCGGATTGTTCTTGGTCCGCCGGCTCAGCACCTGAATCACCCGTTCGATCTCATCGTCCCGGCCAATAACAGGATCAAGGTTGCCCTCGCTAGCCAGAGCAGTGAGGTCGCGGCCGAAGGTATCCAGGGCGGGGGTTTGAGATTTCTTTCCGCTGCCGCTTCCACTGGCCTGTCCCCCCGAGGTTTTGCCTTGGTCGCCCAGTAGCCGGATGACCTCGGTTTGGACGCGCTCCAGGTCAATCTTCATGTCTTGGAGCACTTTGGCCGCAATGCCCTCGCCTTCCTTAACCAAGCCTAACAAGATGTGTTCGGTGCCAATATAACTGTGATTGAACCGCCGGGCTTCCTCCACGGCGAGTTCCAAGACTTTCTTGGCGCGCGGGGTGAACGCAATCTCCTCGCTGGGGATCACGGAAGTTCCCCGTTGGACTTGTTGTTCAATTTCCATGGCGAGCGCTTCAATGTCCACACCCAGGTTCTCCAGCGCCCTAGCCGCGATCCCGTCGGGTTCGCGGCAAAGGCCCAGCAAAATATGTTCGGTGCGGACATACTCGCTGCCCAGCCGTGTAGCTTCCTCGCGCGCTGCGCTGACCACATGCTTCGCGCGTTCTGTGAATCTTTCCCACATGCTATATCATTCCTCTTGATGAGTTTAGACACAATGCCACTGAAGCCGTCCCTTCTCGAGCGGGGGTTCTCCTCGCTTTAGCGTGAGCGCGCTGAATCGAAAGCGATGTCCCCGTGGCGCGCGTACAAAAGGGACGCCCGCGGGCGTTTTTTCTCCAGGCGTTTCCTCTGAGCATTGCACGCCCTCGCGGCGCCCCCCTACCGAAAGGCGGGCAAACATCCGCCGCCTTAGCTAAGATGGGCGCGGTACAAATTGGCCCGCGCAACACTGAGCGTTAAGTCGTCGCAACCCTCCTGGCTCCCTTGGCGCAGCTCAAGATGAACGGGTTGGGCCTCAATGAGCAGTTCGTTTAGCTTCTGGTATGGAAATCCTTCCAGGTAGCCGGTTGCATGTCCCAACCGAAGCGAGGAAAGGATATCAAGGGCCTCGCTTAGTTCGAGTAAGCGGGCGCCGCGAGCGCTGCCCAGCGCCCGGTTCACCCGGTCTTCTAAACTGAGCCGTCCCTCTTCAATCATTGTGTCCCGGGCTTCCTGTTCCTGTTTGAGAATATCCCGTGTGATGTTTTTGAGATGATAAACGATTTCTTCTTCCGACCGGCCCAAGGTGGCTTGATTGAATACGCGGTAGAGGTCGCCGGCCGGCTCATTGATGCTGCCGAATAACGCTTGCAGCACATGGCGTTGGTCGCGAATTCGCTGTTCCAACCCCAGGATCCGGCCCAATCGGGCGAGTCCGGGCAAATGCGTTACAGCGTTGAGGACCAGCCCCGTCCCAACCTGCCCTAACCCGGCCGTCAAATAGCCCAGTTTGTCGTCAAAAGCAAAATCGAGCGAACTGGCCAACGACTCCTCGATAGCGCTCAAGCGGCTCCATATGGTGTCCAAATCGAGGCCGGAAGCCGAGGCCGTAATACGCAGATGGTTGGCCTCATTTACCATGATGCTCAGGCTCTGTTCATCGCTTACGAAGACGCCCCGGGGCCCCCTTCCATGGAGCAAGGCTTCGTTGATCAATTGGCGTTCCAAGAAAAACTGGGCCTCACGTTTGCTCGCTTCCGTAAGAGAGTAGTAGTGGCCTTGGCTCAATAGGCCGGCGCCTTCCAGCGCCGCAAGAATACGCTCTTCCGCGGTCCGCTGGTCTTCTTCATTGCAACGAACGGGAAAGGCATAGTCCGCCAAATTGCGCACCAGTGAGCCTTGGCTAAAGACAACGGTGGCCGCTTCCGGACCTGACCCTTCTAACCACTTGGCCCGTTTATCGATCAACGTCTCCACCATAACAAACAATTATCCTTTGCCTCGTGCGGAAGCGTTCATGCTGGCGTCGAGCTTCTTGATCTCGTCGCGTAGCTCCGCGGCTTCCTCGTAGTTTTCCATCTTAAGGGCTGTGCGTAACAAGGCCCGTTTGGTTTGCAACTCGGCGCGCAACGCCTCGCGCGCGTCACTCCGGTAAGGAACCCTGCCCCGATGCCGAAGGGCGGTATGGGCCGCGCGCAGCACCGGTTCAAGTTGTTCGGCGAAGTTCTCGTAGCATTGAGGACACCCCACTTCGCCGGTTTGGAGCACGTGTTTCAGCTGGGCTCCGCAGGCGCTGCACATGCGGTGCTGCGCCGCGGCGTCCTCTTGTTCGCCGCCAACGCGCTGTCCTTCCAACGCCGCATGTCTTGGCGAGGGCGCCGGTCCGGAAAGGTTGAAGCCGGTGGCCGCCTCCTCTTGATGCTTCATCATGCACTCCGAGCATAGATGCACGTCCGTTACTTTTCCGTCCACCACCTCAGCGTAACGGACCGTCGCCAAATTCTTGTGACATTTCTGGCACAGCATCACTAATCACCTCATGCTAAAGTATACCACTCCATCGGGGGCGCGTCCATGAACCGCCCGCCGCCTCAAATAACCGCAGACGGACTCCTTACATTGTGACAAGAGCGGCTGCTTAACATCAACACATCCTAGCGCATTTGTTTGAATTTAGGATAGTTGTGGCGCCTTGCGGGTATTACGCACTCAGTTCGCGCCGAAATGGGCGGAGGCCCTTCCTTTGTATACCCGGTTCCCTGCTGGCGTTTCCTCGCTCATCGGTGTAGCTGGCCGGTTGAAAGGGTTTTCACCGCAACTGGCCGGCAAGACGGGCCGAGCGGCGCTTGTGTGTAACGAATTGCATGATGGCCCCGCCTATGGCGAGAATGAACCAGCCTGCTATCAAGACGCCCTCTGTTTCGGTTAGTTCCAAGGGCGGCTCCACAATACGGAGAAGCGGCGGGCCGAGAATGAAGAACGCCAGTCCGCTCACCACCATCCAGGCCCCAAGCGCGGCCGTCGCCAAGGTTACAATGGGACGCTCAAGAAGGAGTCCAAGAATTCCCCCGGCGAGGCCCACGCCCAGAACCGCCCAGGCGCTCCAGCCCTGTTCCACACCGGCTAGAAGGTTGAGCCCGAGGAATACGCCCATGAGCAGCCCGAGCAAAAACACGCCAGCCTTATAGAGGAAGAACAACGCCATGGCCCCTGCTATGCCCCCGGCTAACCCGCCTGCGATAGTGGCGACGGTGTGTCCTTGGCTGATCCACGCCGCCAGCGCCGCCGCAACGGTTCCGGCCAGCATGAAACCCAAGAGCGCGATTACGATTTTCAGCGTGCGGTAACCCAGAAAGCAATAGAGTGTACCCACGGAGATAGTCCCCGCGACGATGGCGTTGAGTGTTTCGGGAGGAAGCTCATTGAGTTGGCGCCAGATGTCCATAACCGTATCCTTGGGCCCTAGTGTGCGCGCGGTTTTGGGAGGGCGTGGCAGGTGTGTTTAATGTCTTCCGCCGCCCGTTACTTCGCGCGAAATCTGTTACTTTCCCATCTGTAATGTTTGCGTTCCGAGGCAAACCATGCTAAAGTATAGCTTTCTTAGGAGGGAGTATCGCCTCCCGCTGTTGTGCATATCGCGTGATGTCCCAACCGTGGTTACCCCGTAGTTTCTTCAGCACTATAAAGGACTGATATTGATGCCCACCTACTCGTACCAATGCACAAAATGCCAATCGGTGCAAGAAGTCTATCACAGTATGAGCGCCGAGCCGGAAATCCGTTGCAAGGACTGCGGCGCCGAGACTCGCCGTTTGATGGGTGCGGGCGCGGGTATTCTATTCCGCGGAACTGGATTCTACGAGACCGATTACAAACGCGGCAATGGCCAGGGCAAGTCCC
>JBKHFO010000041.1:0-20084 GCA_046540175.1 Candidatus Hydrogenedentota bacterium | reverse complement strand
GACTCGGGCTCGGGCTCCGGTTCGGCTTCTGTCGCCGGCTCGGACGCGTCCTCTTCCGGGGGAGTACGGTCCGGCGTAGGCTCCCGAAAGGGCTCCTTGAGCAAATCCCGCGGAATGTGTATGACGCTCCCTTGCGCCAAACGAGGCTCTTCCAGACCGTTGTGTTCCATAATGGCGTCGGAATTCCACCCCGACCCCGTCAACCACTCCGCCAAGGCCCACGCCGTCTGCTGAGAGCCATCTCTACTGTACAAGACCTTGTGGCGCCATCCATCCTCATGAACATAATCATCGGTAAAAATCGTAAGCAGAATCGTGCGCTGGACTTTCGGCTTCAGCCGGTCAAACGGAATGGCGGCTGCCTGTACATCCCGGTAGTCACGCCACTGATCGGGCCGGTGAAGGTACCTCGGCAGGATCTGGCGGGGCAGGCGGCCTTGCTCGAAATGACACGCAAGAAAAAGGTTACGCCCCGCGCGTAGCTGGGCATACACGCCCGGCTCGAATTCCTTACGGACGACGCTTGCTTGGACGGTGTTCGACAGGAACAGCACAGACGCCAGCAGCAAAAACCCAATGACGCTGCAGTGCGGCCTATGTCGGCGAGAAAAGTTAGCCACGGACGGCGCGCTCCAAAGGCCGTGAATCCAGACACAAACCCCAAATATGGCCCGCTTATCGCGAAAATCACGTAAACGGGCGCCACATCTAGGAAACCACGGCGATAACCTGAGGGTAGCATAATAACTCTTTACATCCAGTTTCAAGCACCCCGTCCGATGCCGAAGGTTTTGAGGGCGCCCGGCGGGCTTTTGAGCCTATCCATCTCCTTTGGTAGAATGAATAAGAACTCAGCAAATGGAAACCCCATGCGCTCGGCGCCATCCCCCGGAACACCCCCGATTGTCGTGTGGCGGTTGGGGCCGGGGATGGTTTCCCCACGAAATTCCCGCTTGATGAAATGTGTTTCATTTGAAGAATGAAGTGTTTCCTTCCTGTCGGAAATATGTGTCCAAGTGGTTATGGAGCAGGTTAATGGAACAAGATCCATTGGTGATAAACGGCCGCGAGTTCTCATCGCGCCTGATGATAGGCACGGGAAAATTCCCCACTTCCGAGGCGCTCAAGGCCGCCATCGAGGCCAGCGGAGCCGAAATCGTCACGGTAGCCTTGCGGCGGGTCGATGTAAACAAGCAGGAAACCGACGATCTGCTCTCCGCAGTGGACCGGAGCAAGTTGTTGCTCTTGCCAAATACTTCAGGCGCCCGGACCGCGGAAGAAGCCCTCCGGCTGGCGAAAGTGGCCCGCGCGTCAGGGCTCGAACCGTGGGTGAAGCTGGAACTCACCCCCGAGCCCCGCTATTTGCTGCCCGACCCCATCGAAACGCTCCGGGCCGCGGAGATGTTGGTGAAGGAAGGGTTCGTGGTACTGCCCTACATCCAGGCCGACCCCGTGCTCGCCAAGAAACTCGAAGAGGTTGGCACGGCCACGGTCATGCCGCTCGGAGCGCCCATCGGGAGTAATCGGGGCCTGAAGACGCGCGATCTCGTGCGCATCATTATCGAACAGTCCAATGTCCCCGTCGTGGTGGACGCTGGATTGGGCGCGCCGTCCCACGCCGCCGAATGCATGGAACTCGGCGCGGACGCGGTCCTGGTGAACACCGCGCTCGCCGACGCCGAGGCGCACGGTCCCATGGCCAAGGCCTTCGCCATGGCGACGGAGGCGGGCCGCATGGCGTATCGTGCGGGGCTGGCGCCCTTGCGGGAGCAAGCAGCCGCGTCGTCGCCGCTGACAGGCTTTCTTTTTGATGAGGAACCCGCCCAGGCGTGAGCCGGCTTCACACGGCCAGGTAAGAAATGAAACCACCCCGCCGCTTTTCACAAGAGGAGCGGAAGGGGGTAACCACATACGCCATATAACTAACTTAGTCCGCCCCAAATTGGGTGATGCCCCGTAACGGCGGCATCTTGCCGGCTTTCAAGCACAATTTCCCCCTTTGAAAGGGGGAGCAAAGGGGAGGTTCTCCCCCGGCGCGGGCTCCTGATCCTGCGATCAAGGGCAGTGGACAAGATTTACAGGATCAACTAAGATGAAGCCGCGCCACCCACAATTTTAGGATAGTACCATAACCAGGCAGTTCGTTTACGCGTTGCTGCTGGAACCTATCTCTATGAGCGACAAACTACTGCACCAACTCAACGAATGGCCTCGCGAGCGCGTGCTCGAACTCGTCGAACGCGCGACGGTGGCCGATGTCGATAAAGCGTTAGGCAAGGAAGAGCGGGGATTGCGCGATCTCGCCGCTCTTTTCTCGCCTGCCGCCGATTCCCGCTTGGAAGCCATGGCCCAAGAGGCGCAACGGCTTACGCGCTGGCATTTCGGGCGAACCATTGGGCTGTATGTCCCCCTCTATCTCTCCAACGTGTGTGGGGCGGACTGCGTCTATTGCGGGTACGCGGTGCGCAGCGGCAACAAGGAGCGCCGCGTAACCCTTACGCCCGAAGAGATCCACCGGGAATGCGCGCAACTCGCGGCGCAAGGCTTTCAAAGCGTCTTGCTCCTAACCGGAGAAGCTCCCCGCGTGACCAAGGTGGAGTACATCGAGCAAGCCGTCACGATTGCCCGTGAGTATTTCCCGTCGGTCGCCATCGAAGTGTATTCGATGGACGGCGAGAGTTATGGGCGCTTGGTGGATGCTGGGCTGGAAGGCGTCACCATTTACATGGAGACCTACGACCGGGAAACCTACCGTCAGGTGCATCTCCTCGGCGCGAAAAAGGATTACATGTATCGCTTGGGCGCCACTGAACGAGCCGGCAAGGCGGGCGCACGGCGCTTGAGCATCGGCGCCTTGCTTGGGTTGACGGATTGGCGCGTGGATGGTTTCCATCTCGCGATTCACGCCTTGCACTTACAGAAGGAATGCTGGCAAAGCGCCATCGCCGTTTCTTTTCCGAGACTGCTGCACGTGCCCGAGCGTTTTCACATTCCGGCGCTGGTGAACGACAGGGAGATGGTGCGCCTCATGCTGGCCCTGCGGTTGCTTCTGCCCGAAGTAGGGTTTAACCTGTCCACGCGGGAGACCGCCGCTTTCCGCGACCGGCTCATTCCGCTGGGCGTGACCTCCATGAGCGCGGGTTCCTCCACTCGGCCGGGGGGCTATACGAGTTACGGAGAGGAAACCCTTGAACAGTTCGCGCTGGAGGATCGCCGCACGGTCGCGGAGGTCGCGGAAGCCATCCGGCGCGCGGGATACGCTCCCGTCTGGAAAGACTTCGACCAAGCTTTTCATACCGCGGTCCCGGAGTAGGAGAGCGCATAGCTTAGACTTGTAGATAGGACTCCTCGTTGTTGACAGCCGAGGTGAATTCGTTTGGAGGTCGCATGGCGCTCTAGCCCATGAAACACGGGCTGGAAGCCCGTGCCACATCACGGCCAAGATGAGCCGAATCAAGGCTGTCCACAGTTTTGGGATGGCCCGTGTACTAGCACTCAGTCCATTCTAAATTTGTGGAGCGCGCGGCATTGCGCCACGGGATTGGGCTGGCTTGACGTTCACCGTGAATGCTGGGCGCTTGTCTTATTCGAGGGGGGACATCTAAACGACCCCAGCGGGGTCACAGCCGGTAGCCTGGGGTTGACGCGCGCGCAGCGCGCGGATACCCCAGGATCGCAAGCCCCCTCCGACGACCCCTTTAGGGGTCGCAGCAGCTGTATGCACAAAGGTTCTGCGACCCCTAAAGGGGTCGGTAGGGAGGGTGTCTTTTCCGGGGGTATCGCCCGCATGCTATCGCACGCGGGCTCAACCCCCGGCTACCAGCTGTCATCCCTACGGGATGGATTTATTTGTGACATTGTGTCAAGCTAAGTTAGACGCAATCGGAACATCCACAATTCTAGGATGGGCCGTGTACTAGGTATTCTTGACGTTGGAACGATGAGATGAAACCGCAAGCCCGAGGGAGATGGTGGATGCAGATCACGATAAATGGCGAGAGTCGCGACGTGAAAGAAGGCCTCACCGTATTGGCGTTGTTGGAGGAGTTGGAGTTGCAGCCCGACGCCATGGTGGTACAGCGCAACGACCACGTTATCGAGCATGACGCTTTCGCCAACACCCAACTCGAGGAAGGCGACGTCATTGAGCTTGTCCGTTTTGTGGGAGGCGGTTGATGGACCACGCCGCGCGCATGGCCCGGTTCGCGGCCGCCGACCTCTACGTGGTGATAACGGAAGCGTTCTGTAACGGCCGGCCCGCACTGGACGTGCTAGACGCGGTCTTGAACGCTGGGGTGACCCTCGTGCAATGCCGCGAGAAAGGCCTCAAGGACAAGGCGTACGTTGAACACGCTCAGGCCTTCCGCGAAAAAACCGGGGAAGCAGGCGCGTTGCTGATCATTGACGACCGGGTAGACATCGCCTTGGCCGTGGGCGCCGACGGCGTGCACCTCGGCCGCGAGGATCTGCCGGTCGCCAAGGCCCGCGCCTTGGCGCCAGACCTTGTAATTGGAGCCTCCAGCCATTGTCTGGAGCACGCCATGGAGGCCCAGGACGCCGGCGCCAGCTACGTCAACATTGGCCCCATCTTCGGCACCCAAACCAAGACCGGCACGGCCGATCCCGTTACCCCTGCGATGATCAGCCGTGTGGGGCCGCAACTGCGCATTCCCTTTACCACCATGGGCGGCATCAAAGCCCACAATATCGATGAGGTCCTACGCCAAGGCGCCCGCCACGCCGCCGTCGTCACCGCCGTGACCGAGGCCCCGGACGTCACCGCCGCCGCCAAGGAACTCCGCCAAAAGATACGCGCCTACCGCTGAGCACCGTACAACTTCCATTTTCCGCCGGGCGGCAACGTCTCGCGGGAAACGCAATAGCGCGTAGCTCACGCTACGGCGGTCTGCCGCCAACCGGCGGATAAGGGCGCCGCGCCACGGAACAACATCCCCGGCGCCCCGCCTTCACCCGGGATTGGGGGTTGCGGCGATGCTGGCTTGTACGTTATATTGGAACTATCCCTCCGTACACAGGGCGGCTCGCGTATTATCCTGGGCACAAACGCCGTACGCGCTGATCTCCGTTTATGACCTCGCCGCCTCAGTCACCCCGGATATCAACCATTGGAGTCTGAGCATAACGATGAGCAACACCATGATCCCGAGCAAAGCATTCTTCGTTAAAGGGGTTGGCATACACCGAGACAAGTTGGCGTCCTTTGAGCGCGCCTTACGCGACGCCGACATTGAAAAATACAACCTGGTCTACGTTTCCAGCATTTTCCCTCCAAACTGCAAACAGATCACGACTGAGGAAGGGCTTACCTACCTCAAACCGGGTCAACTCGTCTATTGCGTGATGGCGCGAAATCAGACCAACGAACCCAACCGGCTTATCTCGGCCGCCGTAGGCTTGGCCATGCCAAACCGCGAAGAACACTACGGCTACATTTCCGAGCACCACGCATTCGGAGAGCGAGAGGAAGTGTCAGGCGAATACGCTGAGGATCTGGCCGCGACCATGCTGGCCACCACCCTCGGGGTCGAGTTCGATCCCGATCAGGCGTGGGACGAGCGCAAACAGATTTACCAAGCCAGCGGCCATATCTTCAAGACCCACAATGTCACCCAGTCCGCCGTGGGACACAAGGACGGATTGTGGACCACGGTTATCGCGGCGGCGGTATTCGTCCTCGACTAAGACACAGGAGGCGTTATGGCGGGCTTACCCCCTTTTGGCGGTCTACCCCAAGAATTCACGAACTTCGAGACGGCGGCGGCGGCCTTGCTGCCCATACCCTTTGACCTCACCAGCACGTGGGGCAAGGGCGCCGATGAGGGTCCTCAGGCGCTGCTTGAGGCCTCGGAGTACCTGGAGTTCTACGATCCTGAAACAGGCACGGAAGTCTACCGGCGGGGCATCGCTACGTGTGCGCAAGTTATCGCGGTGGATTCTGAATCCATGATAGCCGATGGGCGCGCGGCCACCGGCCAAATCCTTGAAGCAGGCAAGCTGCCCATTACGTTGGGCGGCGAACACTCGGTAAGCCAGGGCCCGGTCGAGGCCGCCGCCCGCCATTACCCGGAACTCAGCGTCTTGCAGCTTGACGCCCACAGCGATCGGCGCGATAGCTACGAAGGGTCCCGCTACAACCATGCGTGCATCATCTCCCGCATCAAGGAGACCGTGAAACCGCCCGTGGTGAGCGTTGGGGTGCGCAGCATGGACAGTTCCGAACTCCCGAGCGTCCGGGAGGATGAGGTGTATTACGCCTCTGAAATCCAGAAATCCGCCACATGGTTGGAAGAGTCTGTTGATCTGTTACGCGACGACGTTTACGTGACCATTGATCTCGACGTGTTGGACCCCTCCCAGATGCCCGCCACTGGAACGCCGGAGCCTGGCGGGCTGGACTGGTACGAGGTGACCGGCCTTTTGAAAACCCTGGCCCGGCGCAAACGTGTCGTGGGCTTTGACATCGTCGAGCTGTGCCCAGACGGCCAGCGCCATCCCCCTTTCCTTGCCGCGAAACTCCTCTATACCTTCTTGAGCTACATCCACGCCTACCAACGCGAAGCCTGAGAGGAAAGGCAGTAAGCCCGAAGAGCAGAAACAGAACAGCCCAGGGCAATCGCCCACGGAGGATCGATATCCCCTCAACCTTTCTGCGAGGCCAATTGGACCACATGAGAGTTCCTGACAATCCATCCCGCCCGCCTCATGCGATCCCGCCCGCCCCACCGTCATCCCCGCGAAAGCGGGGATCCAAATCCGGAGAGCAGCACGCGTCCTGTGGATCCCCCGCTTTCGCGGGGATGACGGTGGGGCGGGCAGGATTACCCCGCAAGCTTAGAATGGAACGAGTACCAGTCGCTATCACGCCTGTGGCGCGGGTTTGGCGCATGCGGGTCTTCGGTCAAGCGCCTTTCATGTAAGCTGTTCCCATGACCCGGGCGTTTTTGAAATGGCGCAATTCCCCGTCTGTCAGCAACGATACGGTTAGTGCTGTTTTTCTGCTATATTGAAGAAACGGAGACAGTTGGCATAGAGTATAGTTGGATTGCTGTGATGATTTGCCTTCACTGCTGTCGATACAAAAGGCCGCTGGAATGCGGGAAACTGCGCGGGCGCTTTCTCAAAGCACCGGCGCGAAGGAGGTCTTATGGGCGCTCTCACACGGATTTCACGTCTCTGGGCCGCCGGGCTATTAGGGGCGGCGCTAATGGTTTCGTTCGCCGGCGCGGCTGGCCAGGAGGTGGACGAGGCGGAAGCCAGGGCCTTCGAGATTGTCGACGAGTGGCTGGGCCATCTTCACGAAAACGAGGCTGTTCAAGTACAGCAAGAACACAGCATCGAACTGACGATGCCCGATGCCTCATTGAACTTATCGGAAACGGCTTCTGTCGCAGTCAAACGCCCCAACCTATTTCACATAAACAAGGACCAGTACGAGGGTGGTTTCCTCTCGTTGGCGGGGTTGGACGATATGAATACGGTCGTGGTAGCTGACGGCGAGCATCTTTATGTCGTCATGCCGTCGCGAGAGATATATTCGCAAGATCCTCAACCCGAACCCCTCACCAATGCCATGGATGTGATGACAAGCACCTTTTTAGCGGACGCTTTTCTGGTGTGCGATTTCTTTCTTGAAGAACGCCCCCAAGATATGACGGAACTCCGATATGGTGGCGAGAGCGAAGTGAACGGCGCGGTTCACCATCGAATTCACGCCCGACACGATGACATAGACCTTGCTCTCTTTTTCACCCAAGAACAGCCGCCCATCCTCAAACGGATAGAGATGGAGCCCCCTTTCGAGGAAGGACTGCAAGTGGAATTGGAGGAGATACCTACGATCCGGTTCACCTTCGAGGACTGGGCTTTCGACGAAGACGTGGATGAGAGCCTGTTCGAGTTCGAGGTTCCGGCTGCGTACGAACGCGTGGATTCCGTGCTTGGCACTATATTAGAGGATATCGACTGGCCCGAGACGCCAGAACCCGAGACGCCTACCCGGATGGAAGATCCCGAGCCCCCCACCCGGGATCCGATGCGGGACGCCCAGAACTTGGAACAAGCCCAAGCCCCGGACTTCTCCCTTGAGCTGCTGGACGGCTCCACGATGACCCTCAGCGACCATGAAGGCGGCGTCGTGGTACTGGACTTCTGGGCGACGTGGTGCCCGCCTTGCGTCCGGGCGATGCCCATTTTGCAAACGGTGATGAACGACTACGCGGACCAAGGCGTGGCGGTCTACGCCGTTAATCTTCGCGAAACAACCGAGCAAGTCGAGCAGTTTCTCACGAACCACGGGTTGGATCTCCCCGTGGCCATGGACCGCGACGGCGCGGTGGCGGGAGAATACCTCATTCGCGCCGTTCCGACCACGGTGATCGTGGACCGCGAAGGCGTGGTGGCGGAAGTGCATGTGGGCGCGGGACCGGCCTACGAGGATGAATTGCGGGAGGCCTTGGACAACCTTCTCTAACCCCAACGCGCTAAAGCAAACGCCTGCAGGCGCCGTCCATAGTAGATAGACAGCGCTCGCAGGCGTCTTATTTTGTCGAGGGACGTCAACAGGCGTGCGCCATGGCATGGGACGGAAAAGCGGCCGAGTATTGGCGCGCTGTTGCTCGTATGCCGTAATCCGCAATCATGGATGCTTGTTATGACCACAGATACCATTGAGCCCATTCCAAACGTTTCCGCCGATCGCGTCAATGTCACGGTCACAGGCGTGGAGGCGGCCCCGGATGCTGGCGGTTTAGCCACTGCGGTGGCGGAGGCCCTGGAGCAACTGGGGGTGAATCCGCTGCCGTCCGTTGAAGCCATTCAGCACGCGCTCGAGGCGCATTTCCGGCAGACCGGCTCCTATGAAGAAGCCGTGGTCGCGCAGGGCCAGGCGCCCAAACATCCCGAGGACGGCCGGATTGAATGGGGCCGCGACTTCTTCAGCACCGGCTTCGCGGTTGATCCCGAAACGCAACGCGTCGACTACCGCCGCCGCACGGGGAATCCCGCCGTGGAGGCGGGCGAATTCCTAGCGCGCATCGTGCCTCCGGAACCGGGGGAAGACGGGGTGGATGTCTTCGGCGAACCGATCGAAGCGCGTAAACCACGGGAAGCCACGCTTCGCGCGGGCGCACAAGTCCGCCATGAGCCCACGGAGAACACCTTTTACGCCGAGACAAACGGGCGGGTGCGTTGCGCGGGGGCTCAGCTTGCCGTGGACACGCTCTATACCGTAAACGATAGCATCGGCCTGAAGACCGGGCACGTGCATCATCCCGGCGCGCTCATTATTCATAAGGATGTTCTCGAGGGCGCGCAGATCACCGCCGCCGGCGATATCGAGGTGTACGGCATCGTGGAGCCCTCCGCGATCACGGCCGGCGGCAATCTCGTGGTGCGCGGCGGCATAACCGGCGACGATGAGCACCGCATTAAGGTGGGCGGCGGCTTGCATGCTCGCTATATCCTCGAAGCCAACGTGGATGCGGAGGGCGACGTCGTCGCCGAGCGGGAGATCCGGCATTCGGTCATTCGCACGCGCGGAGCCGTAAAGGTCACCCGGGGGCGGCTGGTGGGCGGCGAGGTTTCCGCGCTGGGTGGGATGGAACTCCAAGAAGCAGGCAGCGACGGGGATGTGCGGACCGTGCTGGAGGCCGGGCGCGATCCCTGGTTAACCGGGCAACTTGACAAAATCGAAGCCGAGATTCAGCAATGGCGCAAGCATTTGGAGAAGATTGATGCAACGCTTAAGCCGATCAGGCCCCGGCTGAAACAACTGCCAGCCGAAAAGCAAAAGGCCGTGGAACAGCTCATGGAGCAGGAGGAGGTATGCCACGGCCAAATCGCCGAACTTCAGGCGCAGGCCAGCGCCTTGAAAGAGGACTCCAACGCCCGCCGCAAACCGGAGATCACCGTCACCAAACAGATCCACTCCGACACGGTGTTGCGGCTCGACAGCGAGACCCACCGCCTCATGGAGTCCTACCCCGGCCCCGTGAAAGCCATCCTCCGCAACGGAAATGTCGTGTTCACCCCGGTGCGCGGCCGGTGACCCTCGCCCACCTGTTTACAAGGTAAGGATAGGGGCGTTGACCTGTTTCCCGGCTTCAACGACATCCTCGCGGCAGGTGAACAGGATGATTTGGCTCTGCTGGCCCAGCCGGGCGAGCAATTGCATGGCCTGGGCAAGCCGGCGGTCGTCATAGTTGCCAAAGGGATCGTCCAGCAGCATGGGGATCCGCTCGCCGCTTTTGCTAAGCGTCTCAATAAGGGCGAGGCGCAAGGCGAAATAGATCTGATCCACCGTACCCTTGCTCAATTGATTGAGCGCGCCAGCGTTGATATGAGACGTCTGCGGCATGCGCACGGAGATGTTCAGGTCCCGGTCGATGAAGAGTTCGTTGTACGCCCCCGCCGTAATCGTGCTGAGCAACGTGCTCGCCCGGCGCGCGAGATGGGGGGCGATGCGAGCGTGCCGGTCGCGGGCGATGGCGTCGATAGCCTCGGAAGCGTGCGCCGTGGCGTCCATCTCGAAGGTCAGCTCGTCCACCCGGCGCTGGACATGAGCGCGCTCTTCCTCGATTTCATTAATGGGCCGCGCCCCCGCCCGGCGGCGGGCAAGTTCGATCTGCATTTCATGGAGGGCCTCAAGTGAAGCATCGATGGTGGCGTCGAGTTCATCCCGTTCCCGGCGCAACGCGTCGGCGTCGCCCGCCGGTTCCTCGTTGACCTCCCCATCCGTCCGGACGCGCTCGCGCAGATTTTGAAGCGTGTCGCCATTCAGAACTTGTTCGAGCTGCCGGTTGAGATCCTGGCGCCTTTGTCGCGCTGCCTCGTATTCGCGGGCGTGTTCGGCGGAGCGCTGGCAATCCTCGTAGCTTTCCCCGCCCAGTTCCTCGGCGAGACGCTCCACGTTCCGCCGCGCCGTTTCAACGGCTTCCGTTTCGGCGGCAATGCGATCTTCAAGTTCTTTCTTGTGCTGTTGCTGAAGTTCAAGCCGGTTCCGTTTTTGCCGCCACTCCGCTGTATACTTGCGGAAAGCCCGCAACGCCCGGGAAGCGCTGTCATAGTGCTCTTCGGGAAATCCATGCTTCCGCAGATGATCGCGCACTTCCAGGCTCGCATCCCGCAAGGCCAGCCGCTTTTGTTCCCACTCGGCCTTCCGCTCTTCCAGGGCTTGCCGCTTGGCCTCGGCCTCCTCGCGCCGCTTGGCGACTTCGTTGTTCGCTTCGCGGTAGGCTTGATACCGTTGAATGACGCGATCGCCCGCTTTGCGAATCTGGTCCTCCTCCCTCAGCGATTCCCCCAAGGCCTCAAAGGTTTGCTTCACCTTGTTAAACAGCCTGGCGACCTGCTGTTCCTCTTCCTCGGCGGACTGGCGCTTCTCCTCGGCCGCCGCCTCGAGGCGCTCAAGTTCCGCCGCTGCTTGAAGGTACCGCTCGTAGTAAGCCTCCAGTTCCCGCAAAGACTGGCAACCGGCTTCCTGCAGGACGGTTTGCATGGCCGCCTCCCGGCTCGCCTGCGCGTGCTCGGCCGTCTCTTTTTGTTCGCGCAACGCGTCCAGCTCGCGCCGCAACCGCTGCAGCCTGCGCTGGGTGTAGAACATATTTCCCAGCGTCCACAGGAAAAGTAGAGCCGTAAGAGCGATGGGCACGAGCAGGCCCGGGTTGTCAACGACATACCACCCGTAGGCGCAGCCCGTCATGACAATGACGCTCATGCCCGCCAGCCAATAGTCCCGCGTGGTGGACGTCTCCTCTTCGGCGAGCGTGGCGGACACTTCCTCAAGCTGCTCAGACACTTCCTCCAGCTCTTCGGCGGTCTCCCGGTGCTGCTCCTCATATTCGTGTATATGCGAACCAATTTCGGGATGACGCTCGAAAAATCCCTGAGGCTCTTCGATGGCCGCGCGTTTCTCGGCCACTTGGTCTTCCAGGCGATCCCGCTCCTGGGCCTCGCTGTCCCGGGTGCTGACGGCGCGCTCGAAGGTGTTCACCAACTGGCCCACCCACTCCATGGGATTCGAACGGATGCGGCTGAAATCGGGCAGATTTTGGAGAGACCTCTCGGCTTCCTCCCGGAGCCGTTCGATTTCTCTGAGTTCCTCCTCCCCGTTCTCCACTTGTTTCCGCAAAAACTGTACGTCTTCCTCAAGCTGACGCAGATAGTCGTCCCATTCTTCGCTGATGTCGCCGGGCTCTTCCTCGGCCACCGGCCCGAGGCGCTCTTTCTCGGTCTCAATCGCTTCCTCAAGCCGCGCCAATTCCTCGCGGCTGCGGGCTAGCTGTTGCTCGGCGTCCGTGACTGCCTTGGCGGCCTCGTCCAGTTCGCTCATGCGATCGAGTGGAAAAGCGGCGGCCTGCTGCAAGGAAAAACACGCCTTGGTAACGGCGTTCACCTCTTCCTGCAATCGCTCGGCCTCGCGCAACCGGCGCGCGCGTTGCGCCTTCTCAATCCCTTGGAGCTGCCCCTCGACTACCGCGTGGCGTTGGCGCAACGCTTCGAGCCGCTCCCTTTCCCGGCGTTGCCTCGTTTCCAGCTCCTCCAGCTCGGCCGAAAGCTCTTCAGCCGCCTCGAGTTCCCGATCCAATTCGGCGAGACGGGATTTTGCCGCTGGGAGCGGTTTTGTGCGGGCGGTCGGCTTGCCGATAGCCATGACTCGTTGCTGAAGAAGACGCAAGGCCGCATCCGCCGACCCTTCGTACTCGCCGGAATCGGCCAGCGCCAACAGCTTCTCGCGAATCTGCCTCAGCGAATCCTCATCGCCCAACGTCTCCAGGGTGCCATGGCTGATCGTGGCGGCATGCAGAAAGATTTGTTTCCCTAAGCCAAGATGCGTCTCGGCGAAAGGCTTCTCGCGGTTGCGCAACTGCTCAAAGTCCGCGGTGATGTTGCGCTGATGCGTCCGGTCAAAAACCTCAATACTTTCGTTGCGGCGGTCGAAATTGCGGTGCGCCTCGATTTCCCGGCCGTCATCGAGTTCATACAGGAGCCGCCCCCGGTAGACCTCGGGGTTGCGCCAGGGTCTGCGCAATTCATGGCCTTCGTCATACAATCGCTGCGTCGCGCTCCGCTTCTGGCCGTACAGCATATCGCCGATGAAGGTGCGCACCGTGGTCTTACCCTGCTCGTTAGGGCCAAGGATAATCTGAAATCCCGGCTGAAGGCTTAATTCCCGCCCAATAAACCGGCCGTATCCATCCAACCAAAGCGTTCGAATACGCACGGTCAACCGCCCTCCGTTCCGCGAACCGGAACCATTTCGCCCCGGTACGCCGCAAGCCCTACATAACGCGCCCGTTCCAGCATGCGCCGCCGTTCCGGTTCTGCCGCTGCCGCAATGGCGTCGTTCATCTGCTGGATGAACATTCCCAAACTGGTGGCCTCGTGCGCGAGGTCCTCGTAATCTTCCTGCGCCGTGGTGCGATCCACGATGTCGAGATACGCGAAGTGGTCGCCCACAACATCCGGCAACGCCGTGAGACGTTCCTGCATGGAGGGTGGACAAGCCCCTTCCAGCACAATGCGCACCAAGCGGGCGGCCTCGGCAGGGGCGGGCAAGTCGCGCACCGCCTCGAGCACCGCCTGACTATTGCTAAAGGTCGACACGTCCAGCGTGTGTTGCTCATAAATGGAGTGGGCGGAGGCCTGTTGCCGCACGCGCGGACGCCCCTCATCAATCTCGACCTCCAGAAAATGCCGCGGCCCGCATTCGCCAAAGCCATGGCCTTCCGGGGCGCCCGAATAGCACATCCGGGTGGGGAAATTGCCCTCGAGTTCGGTAACGGTATGAAAATGCCCCAGCGCGAGGTACGCCAAGCCGGGCGCCGCCGCCTGCCCCGGGTCGAACGGGGCGTACGCGCCCTTGTCGGGCGGTTGATGCGTGGACGCAGAGCCATGGCCCACCGCCACGTGAATCCGGCCGCTGTCCTGGGGCACGCTGAGTTGCCCAAAGGGATTCTCCGAAAGGTCCGGCCCGTCAAAGGCGAATCCATGGACCGTCAGCAGGGCGTGGCTTACGTTCTTGGATTGCCAGCGGGGCTCCGAGAAAATCGTCACGTTGCCCGGCCACGACTCCGTGGCATAGGGCGAATCCGGAGTGTAGGGATCGTGGTTTCCCGGCGCGATAAACACCGCCACATCGGGGATCCGGTCAAACACATCCTTGAGGAAAGCGATAGTGTCAGGACTTACCCGGTGATGCTCAAACAAGTCGCCCGCGATGAGCAAGGCGTCCGCCGGCCATTCACCCGCCCGCCGCACGACGGTGCGCAGGCTATCCCGTAAGCTTTGCCGGCGATTATTGGCTTGAACGGGCGGCATTCCCGCGTGGGCGTAACACAAGTCAAGATGGACATCCGCGGTATGGATCAGACGTATGGACATGACGGTTCCGTGTATGCGTCACTGGGTTCTGCGTGAACGAGGCGCGGCGGCCAGTCCTTTTGCCGCCCCTAGCGCCTGCATCCCGCTGGCGTGATTGGCCGCCTGAAAGACGGCGCTGCGATTCCCCTTCGATAGGGGGGCTGGGGGATATCCGTTTCCCCAAGCCACCGCAGTTTATCACGCCGCATAGGGCGGGGAAAAGCCTCGTCAACACGCGCCGGCGCATGAAGACTCACACATGAACGCGCGTTTTACGGCGCAATTCCAAGCTTACGTTGCATCTCTTCCAGTGTAATACCCTTGGTTTCGGGAACCGCGAGTTTCACCCACAGCAATTGCAGGCACATCATGAAGCAGAAGAATCCGAATATGAACACGGGCGCGAAGGTGTCCGTCATTATGGGGAAGACCAACGTCAATAGCGCCGCGAACACCCAGTGCGTGGAGCTGCCCAGGGTCTGACCCGCCGACCGGTTGCGATTCGGGAAGATTTCGCTGATGAACACCCAGATCACCGCGCCCTGGCCCACGGCATGCGCCGCAATAAAGGCGAAGATGCACGCCGGCACAATCGCGTACGTCTCGGTATGGAACGCCCAGGCGGCGAGCCCCAGGGACGCGATATAGCCCACGGACCCAATGTACAACAGCGAGCGCCGGCCCAGGCGGTCAATCAGCCACAACCCCACAAACGTGAAGATTAGATTTGTAACGCCTATCCCGACCGACTGCAAAAGCGCGGCTTGGGCCTCGAGCCCTGTCATCTCGAAGATGCGCGGGGCGAAGTACAGAACCGCGTTGATGCCGGAGAGTTGGTTGAAAAACGCGATCAGGAACGCCAGCGAAATGGGGGTGAACAGACGCGCGGTGAAGAACTTCTCGGGCCGCGCCAGCTTGACCACCGAAGCTTCCACTTCGTCAACCTGTTTCTCCAGGTCTTCGTGCGTCCACTCCGGGTAAATCTGCGCAAAGACCCCGCGCGCGGCTTCCCGTTCGCCTCGGTGAACAATCAGCCAGCGCGGACTCTCGGGCAAGGTGAAGCAGAGCACGAAATAGATGAACGCTGGAATCGCCTCCACCCCCAGCATCCAACGCCAGGGTTCCGCGCCCACATCGGCCAGCAGCGCGTTGGAGCCGTAGGCCACCAGAATTCCAAACACGATGTTGAATTGGAACAGACCGGTCAACCGCCCCCGGTATGCGGCAGGCGCGATTTCCGAAATGTACATCGGAGCCGCCACGGTGCAAACGCCCACCCCAATCCCGCCGATAAAACGCGCGACCATGAAGGTATACGCGTCGGGGGCGAGGGCCGAGCCAAGGGCGGACAAGAGATAGAGCAGCCCGATGCACGTCAGCGTCGGTTTCCGGCCGAACCGCGCGGCGGGCCACCCGCCAACGAGCGCGCCCGCAACCGTGCCCCAAAGCGCCATGCTGACGGCGAGCCCATGCATCGCGGAGCTGAGTTCCCACACCTCTTGAATGGCTTGTTCGGCCCCGGAAATCACCACGGTGTCGAAGCCAAAGATGAAACCGGCGAGCGCCGCCGTAATGCCCCAGAAAAATACCCGCGCCTTGCCCTTATGCATCAGGAATCCCCTTGCGGTTCATCATCCACGCCTCATCGCGAAGAGCACATCCCACGGAATAACCATGGCTCCAGCGCTATCCCCGTATCCCCTCAAGGCTCAAGCCAAGATAATAATACAGCCCTCACACCACGTCAAGGGTATCGGTCTCTCCAATCGCCGGATAAGGACCGCCGCTCCACGGAAGAACATCCCCCTAGATTGCCCTTCCGACGCGGGAACGAGCCAGGCAATGCCCCCTTGGAAGCGGGTGGCCCGTAAGGGCGGGGGAATGTAAACGCCCGGCGCACCGCTGGAGGCTGTTTATTGCGGCGCCCCCGGCGCGGACTGAAGCATCTCTTCGATCTCGCGATGCACTGCGTAGTTACGTTCGCGGTCCGTGATGACTTCGATGAGCGTGGCCCCTCCCCTCTTAATGGCCTCGCCGTAGGCCGCGGAGAATTTCGCCGGGGTCCCGGGGCAAACGTGGCGCAAGCCGAACATCCGCGCGGCGTCTTCGAAGCGAAGGCCGTGAGGTGTGGCGAAGTAGGGTTCGAAGACGTGTTCATGCTGGGCGATGGGCAAGAAGGAAAAGATCCCGCCGCCGTCGTTGTTGATCACCACAAGCACGAAAGGATGCTCCAGCCCCCGGAGGAGGTTCAGGGCGTTCAGATCATGGAGCACGGCGAGGTCGCCAAGGATGGCCGTCACGGGGCCGTGCGCGGCAAGGGCGAGGCCCGCCGCCGTGGCCACGCAGCCGTCGATTCCGCTTGCGCCCCGGCTAACACGGACATGGGCGTGCGGACCGTCCGCCGCGGCGAAGGTATCCATGTCGCGGATGGGCATGCTGTTGCCTAGGAACAACACGCTGTCCGGCGGCACGACCCGCGAGATGAGGCGCGCCACGAGCGGTTCGGAAAGCGTTTCCCCGGCTTCCATGTACGCGTCCAGGCATTCCCCGGCCTCCGCCGAGGCCTTGACCAGCCAATCCCGATGAAGCGTGGCTTCCCATGAGACGTCCAGCCTCGCTAACGCCCGGCAAAACGCGTCTGGCGCGCATTCGAGGCGCAGCGTCACGCGGTGCAAGGGGTCGCGCCGTTCGGGGTGATCGGCCGCCATGACGTAACGCCGGGGCGGGTGATCGTGCAAGAGCGTGAGCAGCCGCTTGGAGGTAACCGGCCCGCCGAGATGCAGCACGCCATCGGGCCGCAACGCGTGGGCGGCTTCGGAGAGTAACAGCGCACCGTAGTGATGGACCACGTTCCGGCCCGCCGCGCCAAGGCGAAACCCGGAAGCGATGTCGGGGAACACGGGCCAGCCGAGCGCGTCGAGCATCGCGGCCACGTCGTCCCGCCGCGTGTGGGACGCCAGTTCTCCAAGCACCACAATGCCGCGCTCGCATTCGCCAAGGGCTTCCGCCACGGCTTGCACGCTTCCCAGGGCGGGTTCCCGCGCTTCGGGCGTGTAGCGGGTGTAGGGGGCCGCGCTTTCCTTCCACCGCGCCACGCTTTCGCCGTAAATGCCGCTCCATTCGTTCCCCGGCGGAGGCGCGAGCGGTTCGCGGAACATGCAGTTGAGCTGGACCGGTCCCCTCGGACTACGGCCCGCGCGGTACACGGCTTGATCCACCGTGGTCAGCACCATCTCGGGGGCAATCGCATTGCTGGGACAGGGCAAGGTAAACGCCCAGCGGACATACCCGCCGTAAAGCCCCTGCTGATCGATGGCTTGGTTCGCGCCCGTGGACTGAAGTTCGGGAGGACGATCGGCCGTCAACACGAGCAGTGGGACACCACTCATCGCAGCCTCGGCGATGGCGGGCCAATAGTTGACCGCCGCCGTCCCCGAGGTGCACACCAGCGCCGCCGGGCGCCCGGTTTCCTTGGCGAACCCCAACGCGGCGAAAGCCGAAGCGCGTTCATCAAAGTGAACGGCAGCCTGCGCGGCGGCGTGTTCCGCGGCGGCGAGGGTCAGCGGTGTGCACCGCGAGCCGGGGCTCAAGAAGAACGCGTCCACCCCAAGCCGGGCCAACTCCTCCACGATGAGCCCGGCCCAGAAACGGTTCATATCGGATACGAAGGGCATGATTTACCCGAGGCAGCCCGCGAACGTACTCATTTTGTTCTCGATCTCCGCCCATTCCGCCTCGGGTTCCGACCCCGGAACGATTCCCGCGCCGGAATACAAGCTCACGGTCTCGCCCTGTTGCAAGCCTGAGCGAATGGCTACGGCGAATTCGGCGGCGTCGTATCCTATCCAGCCGAAGGGTCCCGCGTACCAGCCCCGGTCGAAAGGTTCGAGTTCGCGGATGCGCGTCAGCGCTTTATCCGTGGGCGTGCCCGCCACCGCGGGGGTGGGGTGCAAGGCCTCAAGTATGGCGCCGTCGGTGGCGTCCTCGCGGAGCAGTCCTTGGATAGACCAGCCAATGTGTTGACAGCGATCAAGCCGGACGAGCGACAACGCTTCACTGTCGTCCACGTGACGGCACAGGCGATTGAATCCTTCTCGCAAGGCGTCCGCGACATAGCCGTGCTCGCGAATCTCCTTCTCGCTGGCCATGAGTTCCCGGCCCAGGCGGACGTCTTCCTGCTCATCCGCGCCGCGCGGCCGCGTGCCCGCCAGCGCCTCGCTCTTGATATAGCTGTTCACGCGCCGATAGAGCCGTTCTGGCGATGCCCCGAAAAACGAGCCGGCTCCGGTCTCGAACAAGAAATGATACGAGTCTTGGGTCTTTGACTGGAGCCGTTCGAGCAGGGCGAGCGGGTCCGGCGTCCCATCAAACCGGAACGTGGACTCCCGCGCGAGCACCGCCTTGGATAACTCGCCCCGGTCGCGCGCCTTCAACACTTCGCCGACAGCGGCCAGCCACGCCTCGTGATCAGGGCGATCCCGGCGTTCGAGCAAGGCGGGCGCCGGATCCCCGGCGGTGGTTTCCAGGTCATCGCGCAACCGCTCCACATCGCGCAGGGCATTGGCGAGGGTCTGTTCCCATTCTTCTTCCAGATCGCGCACAATGTTGCAACTGAACTCGCATCCGCCGTCGCGCGCGGTGACTTCAAAGCGGGGCAAGACGAAACGCGCCGCGCCAAAGCTTTCCCATGCCCCTTCAGAAACTGGGTCCAAATCGAACCGGAGTCCGCCATAATACCGGGGACCGTGAAAGGAATGGCTGAGTTGGCGGTTGACATAGTCCAACACCCGCTCCACATCACTGGGCTCACTGCCGGAGACCGTATCGGCCGCGCCCAACCCCGCCGTCTCGTGGGCTTGATTCCGCGAACGCCAGTAAATCCGGTCCGGACCGCCATGCGCCCGAAGCCAAGCCAGAGGATTAACGGGTTCAATCTCAAGGCTAAACTGGACAATGCCTGGGCCGGGATACTTGCTGGGATCATCGGCGGCCTCGTCCTCGATCCAGGCGGACACAATGTCCTTGACCTCGTCCCAGGGGGCGGGCGCGAAATCAACATGCGAGACGAGGTCTTCTCCGCCTTCCATGTCTTCACCGGTGAAGTCCGTCATTTCTCACCCTCATAAATGCTCGCAATCCCAAAGGTAAGCGGATGGTCCTTGACCGCGCGGAACCCTTGACGCTCCATGAGCTGGGTAAACGCCTCGCCATGGGGAAAGGATTCCACGGTTGTGTTGAGGTAGCGGTACGCTCCGCGATCGCCTGAAATGAAACCGCCTATTCTGGGCAGCACATGCCGAAAGTAGAAGAGGTAACACGCCCGGAAAAGCCGGTTGAAAGGCAGGGAAAACTCCAGGATCAGCGCCCGCCCGCCCGGTTTCAACACGCGGCGCATCTCGGTCAACGCCGCCTCGACGGAATCGACGTTGCGGATGCCAAACGCGATGGTCACGGCGTCCACGCTACCATCCGCCACGGGGATCACGGTGGCGTCGGCGCGCGCAAGGGCGAACCGGCCCGCGAGACCGGCCCGTTCCAGCTTGCGTTGGCCCAGCGCCAGCATCTCCCCCGCCATGTCAACGCCAAGCCCGGAGCCCACGCGCTCGCTCGCCTGGTCCAACATAATGAGCACGTCCCCCGTGCCCGTGGCCAGATCCAGCACGCGCAGACCCTCGCCGGGGGGCAAATGCCGCGCAAGCCGCTTC